>JAEEKL010000202.1 GCA_016282395.1 Bacteroidales bacterium | reverse complement strand
TGGCCGGCTTCGACCGCGAGGAACAGATTCTCGTCCTGCACCGCCAAATCGACCCGAAACTGCTGGAACTCAACGCGCAGGGCTTCCTTACGGACACACGCCCTTCTCCGCGATGCTGGCCTTCTACTCCGTGCTGCTGAGCGCGGTCACGGTCATCCGCGATGTGGCCCTCTCTAACGAGTCGAGCGCGAACGAACCGACTATCCCCGGTACTTACATCAACCACCAGTACTCCAAATCGTTAGAGTTCGAGACCGACTTCCGTGACTACTTCCACGACATGGCGGTTTTGTTTAAGGAGCATGTCATCCTGATGATGATAAGTATATAATATATTGATTGTCAAGAAAATACTGTTGTTATTTCAAGGAGATTGTGAAGTAAAAAAGCCGCTGTCGGGTGTCTTTTTGCTGCTGATTTCGTCGTGCTGATTTTTGCAACGGTACTGCTGATAATTAAGAATTGAATCCCAGCCGTTGCATATTATCTGATTGAAAAATATCAAGTTAAAGTCGTTATTTTCTTTTGAAAAGTTTTAAGGCTGCCTTTCATATTTGATTTTACCATCGTAACAGTTCCGAGATTCGTACAGATTACTAAGGTGTTAAAAGCGTAAATCTCGCTTTCTTCCCTTATTTTGGGGATGAATTATCTGCGTCACACGTAACACTTGATTCCTGACTTCTAATTGAACAGATTCTCTTCAGCCCATCCAACACCGTCTTCTGGTTCGTCCCGATGTTCATTCGCATGAATCCCTCGCCTTCGGGACCGAAGTCCGTCCCGTTGTTCAATCCTATTTTCGCTTCGTAAATTAACTTGTGAACCAGCTCTTTCTGCGGGAGATTCCAAGCGCGGAAGTCCATCCAGAGAAGGAAGGAGGCTTCGGGTCGCATGAAGGTTATTTCTGGACAATGTTCTTTTAGGTACTGCTCCGCCGCGTTGATATTGCCCTGCAGGTAGGCTAGCAGTTGCTGTAGCCATTCCTCGCCGTGCGCGAAGGCGGCTTCGGCGGCGTAGTAGCCGAAGATGTTGCCCAGCGACAGTTCGTTGTGGTCGAGGAAGCCGAAAAACGCCTTGCGGATGTTCTCGTCGGGCACATAGCAGACGGACGAGGCCAATCCCGCCATGTTGAAGGTCTTGCTCGGGGCGAAGAAGGTGATGGAGTTGCACGCTGCAGCCTCGGAAACGGTTGTGAAGGAGGTGTGATGGAACTGTGGGTAGGTGAGGTCGGCGTGGATTTCGTCGGAGATGACCAGCACGCCCTTCCGCAGGCAGATGTCGGCCACTTGTGCCAGTTCCTCTTTCGTCCAAACTGTGCCGCCAGGGTTGTGCGGGTTGCTCAGAATCAGTAGCTTGCAGCCTTCGGCCTTGCGCTCGAAATCGTCAAAGTCAAAGGTGAAACGACCGTTTTCCGTCTTCAACGGACTGCTCACGAACACCCTGCCCGTGCGATGCGGCACGTTGATGAACGGCGGATACACCGGTGTGGTGATCAGTACCTTGTCACCTGGCTGCGTGAAGGTTTGTAGCGCGAAGGCGATGCCTTGCACGATGCCAGGGATGAAGTGCATCCGGTTCCATTTCGTGGCGATACCGTAACGTTTCTGGAACCAGTTGAGCACGGCCATTTTGTAGCTGTCCGGTGCGAAAGTGTAGCCAAGCACCTCATGGTCGCAGCGGCTACGAATCGCATCCAGAATGAAGTCAGGGGTCTTGAAGTCCATGTCCGCCACCCACATCGGCAGAAGGTCATCTGTTCCGAACACCTCGCGTGTCATGTCGTGCTTCACGCAATAAGTGCCTTTGCGCGGAACTATTTTGTCGAAAGAATAGTGCTTCATAAATCTAAAAATAAAGCCAAATTATAAGGTTAAGCCCTGATGTTTTGTGCAACAAAACATCAGGGCTCAATATTCATCATTCGTCATTCATAATTATTTCAGTCCCCGATTTTTCAGCAGCGGCTCGATGGACGGCTCATGGCCGCGGAAGGCGGTGTAGAGTGTCATCGCGTCAGCGGTGTTGCCCTTCTCCAAGATGTTGGTGCGGAACGAAGTGGCCGTGGCCGGGTCGAAGATGCCGTGCTCGCGGAAGCACTCGTAAGCGTCGTTGTCCAGAACTGCCGCCCATGTGTAGCTGTAGTAGCCCGCGCCGTAGCCGCCGGCGAAAATATGCTGGAAGTACGGACTTCTGTAACGGGAGATGATGGAAGGAATCAGCCCGATTTTGGCCATCTGCTGTTCCTCGTAATCAGGCAGCTGGATGCTGACGGGAGCGGTGATCGTGTGGTAGTCCATGTCGAGGATGGAGGCGGCGAGGAGCTCGGTGTTGATGAAGCCCTGACCGTAGGTGGCAGCGGCTTCGATTTTCTTGACGAGAGCGTCAGGAATCAGCTCACCGGTCTGGTAGTGGTGGGCATAGACCTTCAGCACTTCCGGCTCGAAAGCGAAGTGCTCCATGAACTGTGAGGGCATTTCCACGAAATCGCGCGGGACGTTGGTGCCCGAAAGGGTGGGATAGTGGCAGCGTGACAGGATGCTGTGCAGTGCGTGACCGAACTCATGGTAGAGGGTCTGTGTTTCGTCGATGTTCAGCATGGAGGGTTTTTCGCCAACAGGTTTCGTGAAGTTAAAGACTAAGGAGACCACGGGGATGTGGTTGTTGCCGTCACGGTCGTAATATTGTTCGCGGAAGTTGGTCATCCACGCGCCGCTGCGCTTGCTCTCACGCGGGAAGAAGTCCATATAGACCACTGCGATGACCTCGTTGTTGTCAATGACTTCGTAGGCTTTCACATCTTTGTGATACACAGGGATTTCTTCGTTTTCACGGAAAGTGAGGCCGTAGAGTTTCTCGCAAACGTAGAAGAGACCTTTGCGGGCGGAGTCGAGGGCGAGGTAGGGACGGATGGCTTCGTCATTGAGGTCGTATTTCTCTTTGCGCAGCTTTTCCGTGTAATAACGCCAGTCGTAGGGCTGCAGGTCGCCGGAAATGCCGTCTTTGTTCATCATTTTCTGATAAATGGCGGCTTCTTCCTTGGCTTTGGCGAGGGCGGGCTCCCACACTTTCATCAGCAGGTCATATACGTTGTCGGCGTTCTTGGCCATACAGTCATCCAAGACGTAGTTGGCGTAGTTGTCGAAGCCGAGAATCTTCGCTTTCTCCAAACGGAGGTTGACGATTTCGTTGATAATCTCCTTGTTGTTAAATTCGCCGTTCAGGCAGCGGGTGGAGTAGGCTGTCCAAAGTTCCTTGCGGAGCTCGCGGTTCTCGCAGTTTTGGAGGAAGGGCTCCATCGAAGGGATGTGTACCGTGAAGGCGTATTTGCCTTTGGCATCCTTCATGTCGGCAGCGGCCTCTTTCGCAGCAGCTAACTGTCCTTCTGTCAGACCCTTGAGGTCTTCTTCGTTATCCACGAACAAGGCGTATCCATTGGTGGCGCCGAGCACGTTGTTGCCGAATTTGAGGGTGAGGGCGGAGAGTTTCTCGTTAATTTCGCGGAAGCGGGCCTGCTTGTCAGCGGGCACGTTGGCGCCGCCACGCTCGAAATCCTTGTAGATGACCTCTAACAGACGCAACTGTTCGGCGTTGAGGTTCTCCTTGTCGCGGTTGTTATATACGGTCTTGATGCGTTCGAACAATTTGGCATTCAGCATGATGTCATCGCCGTGACGGGTAAGCATCGGGAAGATGGTGTCGGAGAGTTTCTCCATTTCGGGGCTGTTCATGCACTCGGCGAGGTTCATGAAGACGGCGGACACTTTAGTCAGCAGTTCACCACTGTATTCGTAGGGGATGATGGTATTGCCGAAAGTCGGTTCCTCGCTGTTGTCGCAGATGGTTTGGATGTTTTCGGCCTGCTGGCGCATACCTTCTTGGATGGCAGGAAGATAGTCGGAGGTTTTGATTTGGTCGAAGGGCGGTACGCCGTAAGGGGTGTTCCACTCTTTCATGAAGGGGTTGTTGGCCAGTTCCGGGTTCTCGGACTGTTTTTTCTTGCATGCGCCGCCCAATACTGTGATTGCCACTAATAAGGTCATAATGAATGATTTACGGTTCATATTACGGAGATTTTTGATGTTTTTTCTGAAAATTTTTAAAACGGTGCAAAAGTACATATTTTTCAAAGATGCACAGATGAAAGAAATTTCCAATGGGAATGAAGGTGTTCCCGATCAACTATGGTGACGAAATATTTTTAGATCTAAATTCTCAATTGTTATATTTTGTATTTTCGCGGCGGAAATTTTAAATGGAATGAAAAAACTTAAATCAATATTTTTGTTCGTTGTATTGTGTAGTTTGAGTTTTGTTCAACAGGTTGCAGCCCAGCGGTTTATCGGTTCAGTGATAGCTGGCGTCAATTTCGCGCAGATTGAAGGCGACGATGTGCATGGATTCTACAAGGTCGGTTTCAACGGCGGACTTGGACTGACGGTGCCCGTGAACAGAAAACAGACTTGGCAGGTGTCCATTGAGATGCTTTATTCCATGAAGGGGTCTGTAAAACGCTGTGATTCAGGTTATTTTAATTTGGATAATTATGGTTCCGCCATGTTTGCGGACGTGGATTGGTCAATTCCGATTGATTATAAGAAGAAATGTAACATTTCCCTTGACTATGTGCAGATTCCCGTGATGGTGCATTATGAGGAACGCTATTCAGGTTGCACATTCGGGCTCGGTTTCGCTTGGAGCCGTCTGGTGCGTGCCCATGAGGTCTATAACGGTTACACCCGTACGATAAATGCCCGTTCCGGTACATACAAAAAGAGTGATTGGTCGGTCATAGCCGATGTCAACATCCGTTTGTACAAAAACCTGAATCTGAACCTGCGCTATGAATATTCATTGGTGCCTATTCGCGTGGCGCAATTCGAATACCAGTTGAACGACCCACACAGTCCTCCCGTTGTGGAGACGCACAAGTATCATAACAACATGCTTTCAGCCCGACTTATTTATTATATCAACGAGAAATTTTACAAAAACACTCGCGTGAACAAATACGGTCAAGTTATGGGTACCAGATGGTTGCGCGAAATACCGGATTATAGAGACGAATAATATAAATATGAAAAAGCTTTTCACTATCGGATTGGCCTGTATAGTTGCGAGCCTTTTGCTCCAACAATGTGGCGAATTGGATTTAACCGCAGATTACAAGGATATTACCATATCGTATGGGATTCTGAATCCCAATGATGATGTCCATTATTTCAAGATTTATCGTGGGTTCATCACCGACGCGAACGCTTTGGTTGAAGCGGGAGATTGGGACAATGTCTATTATCCGGTTGATTCGATTGAAGTGCGATTGGAGGAATATAAGAATGGCAAGATCGTGCGTAGTGCTGTGCTGGATACCACAACGGCTGTTCCTCAAAATCCGGGCTATTTCCCCAATCCCAAGCAGTTGCTCTACTATTCAGACTGGAAACTGGACAGGGATGCGGTATATCGCTTGGTGATTGACCGCCATACTACAGGGGATGAAGTGTATGCTGAGACGTTGATAGTGGGGGATTTCAACATTACTAACCCAAGATATGATTGGAATATGAACCTTAATCAGACCTACACGATTAAGTTCTATCAGGCGGAAAATGCCGCCATGTATGACATTTACCTCACTTTTTACTATATAGAGGTTGATAATGCAACTGGAGCAATTGAACACAAACAAGTGTCCAAAAGGCTAAACGGGGATTATATCAGAGCTGCCACAGCATCAGAAGTCACGTTTAATTCGTTTATTCCCAAGTCATTTTTCACAACAATTGTTCAGGCAATTGAAACAAATCCGTCGGTCACGCGCTATATTGACGCAATTGATGGAAACCCCTATCGTTGTATCCGTCTGACAGTTTGGGCAGGAGACAAGAATTATCTGACGTACCGGGAAGTGGCAACTCCAGGCAGCAGTGTTGTACAAAACCAGTTGGAGTACACCAATTTTATTTCAGAGAATGAATCGGCCTATGGACTGTTTGCATCCCGGAGCTTTTCATACAAGGATTTGATAATGGAGAATACAACAGGACATAGTGAAGACACGTTGGTGAACAGCCCGTCCACAAAACGGTTGAATTTTGATTACTATCGGAATTCTCCGGAGTTTATACATGATCATCAATAACAATTATGGTGTGGACTTTCATTCTGCGTTTGTCTTTGGCTACCTTGTTGGGAGCTGTCATTGGCTTTGAGCGTGAATATCACGCAAAAGAAGCTGGCGTAAGGACACACCTTTTGGTCGCACTTGGTGCCTGTCTGTTCATGATACTCTCTGCCTATGGTTTTGATTTCATGTTGGATCGTGACCATGTGAGTTTTGATCCGTCACGCATTGCCTCTCAGGTGGTTACGGGCATCGGTTTTATCGGTGCGGGCACCATCATCCTGCAGAAGCAGATGGTGCGCGGACTGACTACGGCTGCCGGTCTTTGGGTCACCGCCGCTATCGGGCTTGCCTGCGGTAACGGAATGTTCATCATCGCTGCCGTCACCACCGTTATCGTGCTGGTGTCGTTGGGATTGATCAATGTCTATCTGCCTTATTTTTCTCAAAAAGAACGCCACATCACATTCCTTGTTGAAGAATATGGCGTGATAACGGAGATTTTGGAAAAGCTCCGTCAGGAAAAAATCACTGTGCTGAACTATGAGATGCACAAGTCTGCAGAGGAAAACAACGGCAAAATGCTGGTTAGCTTGGAGATACGGATGAAACGATATGATAACGTCAAGGGTATCAACTCGATTCTAAAGAATTTCGAAAAGGTGGAACTGGTGCAAATTTCTTAGGGCAAAGACGCAAAATTTTGCGTCTCTACGACATTGCGGTAAATTTCCGTCCACTTGTTGCCGATGACATCGGGTGAACAAATCTCTTCTGCCTGTTTTCGGATGATTTCGGAATTGAACTGTTTGCTTTTGTCCAGCATATAATCCAGTTTTTCAACAAGTTGAACTTCGTCTTTCGGAGTGACGATGACGGCGTTGTTTTCATTGGTGATTTCAAGGATGCCGCCCACGGGAGTTGTCACCACTGGTGTGCCGGTGCTGAACGACTCTAATAGCACACACGGCTGGTTTTCGTAGTTGGAGAACAGCAGGAAAAAGTCGGCCTGTTGCAGTAATCCTGCGATTTCGCCGGAGGATTTCCGTCCTAAAAAGTGTACAATTGATTCCAAGCCGCGTTCCCGGACAAAGGTTTCCGCCAAAATGTTCCGGAAATCGTGGACAATATTGAGTTCGAAGTCGTCGCGCTGTTTTTTCAACGCATCCACGGCACGTAGGATGCCCATAATGTTTTTCGCATCATTTTCCAAAGTGGAAACGTGCAGGATTTGTTTTTTACCTGTCTGTTGCAGGCTATCCTTGAGTCCGAACAGGTTGGTGTCCACCACGTTGCCGACCACGGTTTGGGGCTTTTTTGCTGCGGCGGGCACGGTGGCGGCAATGTTGTTGAGCAGGTCTTGGGATACGGCTGTGATGTGGTTGGCATGACGGAACGTGTGACGCAAGATGATGCGTTCCGAGAGGGAGAGCTTCGGACGGTTCATGGGCAGATAGCCTGTCCAGTGTTCGCTGACAATCAAAGGGATGCGGAACTGTCGGCTTAGCCTCACCGCCACGGGTCCCATTGGCAATACCACGTGTAGGTGAATGATGTCAGGCCGTCCGTAAGCCTTGATCAACTGCTTGAAAGCGGAACTGTATGCGTTGAAGAGCTTCAGTTTGTTCGCAGTGCTTACTTCCACAGGGAACAAGGTGGCGTTTTGGGGCAGGGTAGGGGTGAAGCCTGGATGGACGTGGTGCAGGATGACCGATTGCACACGATCACCCAGCGATTCAATGTGCCGGGAGATGAAGTTTCCGTTTAACGGCTTTTCCGGTATGGGAAACCAGGAGGGGATGTGGACAATCAACATATCATCATTTTTGAGCGGGCAAAGATAGTCTTTTTTCGCAAATTGCAAATAGAGGGGTATTCGTAATTTGTGTACCTTTGCCGCCGTAAAAATCGCTATGTTCGGAAAAATATTAAACACCTTTGGCACGAAAATCGTCGTTGCTTTTATCAACCTGATGATTGCCGTCATCATTTCGCAGGTGCTGGGCGACAGCGGCAAAGGTGTGCAGTCGCTGATTCTGACGAACATCAGCTTCATCCTGATTTTCTCGGAGATTGTCTGTGGGGCGAGTCTTGTGTTTCTGACCTCGCGCCATCCCTTTTCGAAACTCTGGCTTCCTTCCGTACTGTGGGCACTGATCATTGCGGTACTCATGGGTGGGGTCATGCTGCTTTTCAACATGGGACTTGATGCAACCCTCGCACTCCACACAGCTGTCCTCTCGTTTATCTCCTCATTTGCCAGTATCAACTTCCGATTCTTGATAGGCAAGGAGGAGGTGAAGAAGGCCAACTACAATACCTTGCTGCAGCCATTGGTTTTGGTGGCTACTCTTGCGATTTATTATTTGGCACTTGGACGCCGCGACATTTACGGTTATATCATTGGGCTTTATCTGGCCTATTTCAGCTCTTCGGTGCTGGGTGTCTGCCAGTTACGCCGTGAGTATGCCGCGCTCACCCTTTCCCCGCTGAGGGAATACCGGGAGACGCTGAAGGCCCTTTTCAAGTACGGTTTCCTCAACCAGACCGGCCATTTCGTGCAGTTTTTCAACTTGCGGCTCAGTTACTATTTGTTGAATGCGTTTGTGGATGCGGGAAACGTGGGAGTCTATTCCAACGCGGTGTCGCTGGCCGAGTCACTGTGGATTATTCCCAACAGCATCGCGTTGGTACAGTATGCCCGTATTTCCAATAGTACGGACAAGGCGTACAATCAGCGACTTACATTGGATCTTGCAAAGTTGTGCTTTGCTGTGGCGTTACCCGCAGTCGTGGTGCTGGCTCTGTTGCCGGCCTCGTTCTACCAGCTTGTCTTCGGTCCCGAGTTCGGGTCGGTGGCCTCACTCATCCGCATGCTGGCACCGGGAGTGCTGCTTTACAGTCTCTTCCTTATTCTCGGCCACTATTATTCCGGCTCCGGTCGCTATTTCATGAACACGGTTGCCGCGCTTTGCGGACTGGCGGTCACACTGGTGTGCGGATTCACGCTGGTTCCCCGTCATGCCGCGCAAGGGGCCGCCGCCACCGCCGCTATCGCCTACAGCATGAACGCGGTCTTCCTGATGGTCTGCTTCTTGAAAGAGTCTCATTTCCGGATGCGGGATTTCTGGTTGACTCCATCTGAAATAAAACATTACATCACAGAAATTAAGAATCACTATCTGAAATAAGCGGTTATGAACAAGATATGTAAAGGTTTGAGAGCGTTGAAACTCATTATGCGGCATCCCTATTTGCTTAATAATGTGTTAGATGACGAGGATGTGTGCAAGGAACAGTTCTGCCGGAAGTATGCGTTGCCTGACGGACTTCCGTTGTTGCGTTTGGAAACCCTTTTCCCGGATTTCGCCGAGACGGTGTCGCCATACGCCTATCTCTCGGGCGCGACCATGCCCATCGATATTGCCCTGCTGAAAGCGCTCGCCCGCCGGCAGAATGCGCAACGTTATTTTGAAATCGGAACGTGGAGAGGAGAGAGCGTGGCGAATGTGGCTTCGGTTGTTCCCCAATGTGTGACGCTGAACCTGTCGCGGGAGGAAATTGTTGCGCTCACCGGCGATGAACGTTACGCCGACGCTCACGCGGTCTTCTCCAAAAATCTGGACAATGTGACGCATCTGCAAGGCAACTCGCAAACTTTCGATTTTTCGCAGTATAAGGGACAGTTCGATCTTGTGTTCGTTGACGGTGACCACCATTACGAGTCGGTGCGGAAAGATACTGAAACCGCTTTTACGCTTCTTCACAACGATAATTCCGTAATCGTCTGGCATGACTATGGTTACGACCCTGAAACCATCCGTTGGAGTGTGTTGTCGGCTATTTGGGAGGGAACACCGCCCGAGAAGCGCCCGCATCTCTACCATGTCGCCAACACCATGTGCGCCATCTATATTCCCGAGCGTTTACAAGCGGAGAAATTGGTGCCGCACGCCACTCCGGACCATTTCTATGAAGTGAAATTGAAGTCGGTCAGGAACGCTCCTTCCCTTTGAAAATGGAAATTGACGACAAGTTTTCTTTTAACAGGATGAGGTCTTCTTTGGTGATGAGAAAATCACGCGGAACGGCCTTTGTCCGTATAATGAAGCAGGTCAGCGTATAGGCGAATGTACAGGTGTAGGCGATGCTGGAGATGTGGCCTGCCACCTGTAGGGCATGAACGGGATCCGCTTTGGATGTCCCGGCCAGCCATGTGAAACCCAACGCGAGTGTCACCGCCAGACCGATGAAGGAGCCTATGGCGTTGATGTAGAATTTGCCGTGTCCGGAGAAGTAGTGGGAAAGAATTGAGAGACAGGATAGCGATACGATGCCGGGTAACAGGCTGTTTATAACAGGCTTGGACTCTGCGTATTCGGGGCCGAAGATGAATCCGAAGAAGGATGCCGGCAGCAGCCACAGCACCAATACGGCAATCAGGATGATAGCCAGCGCGAATTTCAGTAGCGAAAGGGTGATTTGTTTCGTGTAATCCGCCTCCTGACAGTTGGAAATGCGGGCATATTCCACCACACAGATGCTCTTCGGGATGATTAATGCCGCTTCCGAAATTTTGCTCCCCAAGTCGTAGATTCCCAGTGATTTGTCGTTGATGAAGCGTTGAATGAGAAAGTAGTTGGTGCGGTAGGTGAGCAGCTGGGCCAGATTCGCTAATTGCGTCCAGCTGCCGAGTTTGATCATTTCCCCGAACAATTTCCCAATGCCGCTGAAATTGTTGAAACGGACATGACGGCGGATATAAAAGCAGCTGATGATACTAGGCACCAAAAAGGAAATCAGATAGAGGTGTAGGTAAATGCGGATGTGGATAACCCAACCAAAATGATAGTGCAGAAACAATGTTATGCCGAGGAGGAGAATCAACAGCACGGCTTGCGTAAGTTGCAGTAGATTATATAGTTTGATATCCTCTTTCCCTTGTATGATGCCGAGGTGGATAAAATAGACGTTGAGAATGATGGAGGTGATGAAGGTGAAGAGGATGAATTCGTGTGGGACCAGGTGAAAGACATCGAGCAAACACACGCCAGCGGAAGTGCTGACCAGCATCCATGCGTAGGAGAGGAGCAGAAGTTGGAGGTTGTCGCGTTGTGGAGTGAGATAGACTAATGTGAAACCGCCCACGAAATTGCTGAGCACCTGCAGCAACGTCAGTCCGAGAATGACAATGGCGATGGTGCCGGTACCTTCCGGCCCGAACTGGTTGGTGTTGATGATAATCACGGCAAACATGATGGCCGTGGTCAGCAATCGGTTGAAAAAGGTTCCCAGAATTTTTTCCGTCATCGTCCAGGGTAGGGGAACAAAACAATTTAGATTAACGCTAAGAAGCTGTTTTTATTATTGAAGAAACACAAAAACGCATTTTTTTACAAAAGGAAAATCCATTTCCGATTTTGCATACTTTTGCGGTATCAAAGTTAAGGTTTGCCATTGGAAAAACAGATGTGGGATTTTGAATGATAAAATACTGATAGACAGTAGAGAAACGATGAATGTCATCTTTGCCAACCACCACGTCTCACACCAAATGCCCATATCCTTAGCCCTCAACCCTAAAAAAATGAACTGGACTATCATCATCATTGAAGCCCTCGTTATGACCGCCGCGTTCACGGCCATGATTCTGATTCCGCTTGTGAAGAACCCCGTGTGGTGGATTCACGACTATCCTGAGGATATTCAGGAGGAGTAGTTCAAGACTCACGAGCGAGTGCCGTCAAAGTTCTTCACCAAGACCGTGCAGATCAAGAAAGGGTTGGCGCTGCTCGTCGCCCTCGCCGTGATGCTCGGATTGATGAAACTGGCCGGTGCCTACAACTCTTTTCCGCATTTTTCGTACTTTTGCCCCCTCAATCCAATTCCCAAAAATGAAACAAGAAATCAACCCCAAGGAAACCCCGCGCGCCTTCGCCTTCGAGATGTGGATGACCGCGCCCATGCCGATGGTGACGCTGGTGAAGACGATGAACGTGAGCAACCTGCTGAGAGCCAGCCGGAAGAGCGGCATCAAGTTCAACACGCTGATGTGCTGGTGCATCGGGAAGACCGCCAGCCGGACTGAGGAACTGCATCTGCTGCCCGAGGACGGCAAGCTCTTCCGCTACGACCAGATCGCTGTTAACGTGGTGGTGCGCAACCGCAAGGGCGGCATCAACTCCTGCGACATCCCCTTCTCCGACGACCTGCAGCAGTTCAACCG
>JAEEKL010000027.1 GCA_016282395.1 Bacteroidales bacterium | reverse complement strand
TCGAGTTTGGAGGCATAGCGGATGAAATGGCGTTTCCACTCGCTCATGACCTCGCCGTGCCAGCAGGCCACCGCGTCCTCCGCCACCGAAAGCGAGCGGTCGGGGAAGACCAGATCGGGGTTCACGCCTTCCACCATTCCCGTGCCGGAACAGGTCTTGCACGCCCCGTAAGGGTTGTTGAAGCTGAACATGTTCACCGTCGGTTCCTCAAACGTCATGCCGTCGGCCTCGAAAAAGTTGCTGAAGGACTTCAACACGCTTTTCTCCCCTTCGCGGAGCACCGCACACACGCCCTTTCCTTCCGAAAAGGCTACATTCACCGCATCCGTCACGCGGGTCAGCTGCGCCGCCAAATTGTCGGACTTGAAACGGTCCACCATCACATACAGCTTCTTCGGATCGGGTTCCTTTTCGAACTTGATAACATCATCTATTTCAAACAGTTGCCGGTCATACACCATTCTGTTGAAACCCTGTTGCCGGAGAATCAGCAGCTGTTCGCCGACGGAACGCCCTTCTGGAATCACCATGGGGGCAAGCACATAAACGCGCTCACCTTCAGGAGTTTGCATGATGAAACGCAACACGTCTTTCACATCGTGGCGCTTCACCTCCTGTCCGCTCACTGGCGAATAGGTATGGCCGATGCGGGCGAAGAGCAGCTTCAGGTACTCGTAAATCTCCGTCACGGTGCCCACGGTGGAGCGCGGATTCCGCGACAGGATCTGCTGCTCAATGGCGATGGCCGGCGGGATGCCCGTGATGGACTTCACATCGGGCTTCTTCATGCGTCCCATGAACTGCCGGGCGTACGAGCTGAGGCTCTCCACATAGCGCCGCTGCCCCTCCGCGTAGAGTGTGTCGAAGGCCAGCGAAGACTTTCCGGAGCCGGACAAACCAGTGATTACCACGAACTTATTGCGCGGAATATCCAAATCAATATTCTTCAGGTTGTTCACCTTTGCGCCACGTATGGAAATCTTTTTCTCTCTCATAATTTCGGGCGGCAAAGATACGATTTTTAGGGATTATGCAATAGGGTCGAGGGAGAAGTTTTGACGTATGACGTGTGACGTGCGACGTGCGACATTGGGGTAATCCGAATCTAACGTCATACGTCTAACGTCATACGTCTAAATTATTAGGGCGAGCCGGCGCGGTAATATCCGTTTCATTTATCACGAAGACAACGGACCGAAAAGCCATAGTCCTTTTTATCCATATATCTACGTATCCCATCAGACCAGTCTGACAACCTGCAATACCATGCCATGTGCGAATCATAGGGAGTGGAAGACCAGAAAAAAGCGTATTTACCCGCACCCTCATAAACGTGGTCCCATAAACCAGCGGGAATTGCTGAAAAACCCGTGGCATCGTTTTCTGCTGGGCTGTACCCAGGAGATCCTCCTTCCCAATAAACAAAAGTACTATCAATATTCCAACCATTGGTAGATGCGATAGAATACGCCATTGCATAAGGACGACCATTATAACAATACTCAACCCTGCTTCCCAAATAATCTTCCAGTTCCGTCCATTCGCCATTACTCGGCACATGCCACCCTTTAGGGCACAAGCCTCTTTCATCATTTACCGCCGACCAATTGTAATATAACCCATAGTTTTTATTATCATAACCTGGAACTTCTGTGGTGGTGGGTTCGTAAACGAATGGTTTATCGGAACTGGCTTCACCTACAGAAATCGGACTTCTGTCCCGAAAGTGTTTAGTGCGAAGATTGGTTTTCATCCACACCTGATCCCCGATACGAACGGCATCATAATGGTTTCCGTCCACATCGCGCACGGCATTTAAAATGATGTTTTGCTGTTTGTTCTCGCGATTGCATGCGGAAAACAACAAAACAAAAAGTATTATTTTAATTGTAAAGAGGGTTAATCTTTTCATAATTTTTGTTAATAATACATCCTTAAAGATAAAACGACAGGCTACGACACTTTCTTGTTCGTTTGCCGACCGCAACCTCACATTATACCTCAATCGTTTGTTGGCGCAAAAATAGTATTTTTTGTCGAAAATGTTGTCCATCAAAGTCCCACGCCAGGGCTTACGCATCAATTTTTTTTTATTTGGGCGAGCCGGCGCGGTTTAGGGGGCAACGCTTCCATGCGTCGCAGGCACACGTTAAAGAGGCCTATGTCAAGAAACGCCAGTTCCTGTAACCGCGCCGTCGGGCTATCCGTTCCAATGTTTTTTTGCCTGTCGGAGAGATGCCCTCGACAGGTTCAAGCACCGTCATCGTCCAGTGGTTGAGCTTATCGATACCACCATCTGGCAAAAAAACATTTCCACTTCTATCCCTCTCGCAACACCCGTTCCAACCAATTGCCAATTTCGCGGCGAACCATCCGATCCCCTCGCCCGACACATTTCTCCGCGCCGCGAATTAGGAAACCGCACCGACCAGCAATTGCACCATTCCGTTTGGCCACCCTCCCATACCGAAAACAACACGCATTGCCGAAAGCTACCGTTTTAACGAAAAAGTGAGACTTTGACCGGCCAAACGGAACCTCCGACCCGCAAGGACATGGAAGAACAATTCATCGTGACATCGCCTCATCGCCTTTTGCCGTCAATGGTTCAACCACAGCGGTTCTTCCTCCCATCCGTGTGGGAACCCCATGGCGGCGGGGTCAACAATCGGATATTTTTCCAAAAGATTAATCATATCTGTCTTGAAAGTGTTATTAGAAAGTATGTTGTTTACCCAATAAATGAGGCAGCATACAATGGCATACAGTTTATTTGAGGCG
>JAEEKL010000201.1 GCA_016282395.1 Bacteroidales bacterium | reverse complement strand
CGTCAAGATTACCAAAGGGCTGGATTTGAAGATTGACGGTGGCGCGACCGACACGATGTTGGATTTCGCGCTGCCTGAATTGTTCCACATCCGCCCGGACGATTTCCGATGGCTTACCCCGAAGCTGCTTGTGCAACCCGGCGACCGCGTACGAATCGGCACCCCGCTGTTCGCAGACAAAAAAGAGGAACGGGTCGTGACGGTCTCGCCCGTGGCGGGTACGGTGAAAGAGATTGTGAGGGGCGAAAAACGCGTCATCGAGGAGATCACCATCGCTCGTGATTGCGAGACCGCTTTGGAGACTTTGGTGGATTTTGACGACCCCACTGATGGCGAATCGGCTCGTAAACTACTGTTACAATACGGCTTATGGCCATGTCTGCGGCAACGCCCATACTCGGTCATCCCAAATCCCGACATCAGCCCGAAATTGGTTTTCATCCCCTGTTTCGACAGCAACCCGTTAGCTCCCGACTTTAATGTACTGATGCGCGACAAAGAGGAACATTTCCGACACGGACTTAAAATGTTGCGTTTGGCCGCTGAAAACGCCCCGATCCATCTCTGTATGCGGAAAGACGCAGAGAACGAACTGTTTGAAACTGTCGAGAACGTGCAGAAGCACTACTTCAGCGGCCCGCATCCGGCTGGCAATGTCGGCACCCATATCCACCATATCGATCCCATCGGCAAAGGGGAGACCGTGTGGTTTATTGATCCACAAGAGGTTGCCCGCATCGGCCAATTCTTTGCGGAGCACAAGCTGCAGTTCGGGAAAACGGCGGCGCTCACGGGTCCGGAAGTTAAGGCAACCGGCTATTTCCAGACCATACACGGAGCCGATCTTTCCGCCTTTCTCAGCGACAGCCTCACGCAGAAGGACGTGCGCATAATCAGCGGTAGTATATTGAATGGCAGAAAGTTAACAGATAATCCAACCCTTAGCTTCCATGACCATCAAATATCTGTCATTGCGGAAGGCGGCAAACGGGAGTTCATTGGCTGGTTGCTGCCCGGGTTGAAGAAGTGGAGTCTATCGCATACTTTCCTGGCTTGGCTCACCCCCAAGCGCACGTATGCCGTCAACACATCGTTGCAGGGAGGCCGCCGCGCCTTCATGATGACGGACGTCTATGACAAAGTCTTCCCCTTCGACCTGATGCCGCTGCAACTGCTCAAAGCCTGCGAAATCAAAGATTTAGAACAGATGGAGGCGCTCGGCATCTACGAAGTCGATAGCGAGGATTTCGCCCTGTGCGAGCTGGTTTGCCCATCAAAGAAAGAGTGCCAAAAGATCGTGGAAGACGCTATTTTTGAATTGAGAACGCAGAATTAATATGAGAAAGTTCAACGCCCTGCTCGACGCCATGGACACGTTCCTGCGCACGCCCGCGACGGTCACGGACGGCCGTTGCCACATGCGCGACGCGGTCGATATGAAGCGCATCATGATCACCGTGATGATTGCGCTCTGTCCCGCGCTACTGTTCGGCTGGTGGAACGTAGGCTATCAGCATTTCCTCGCTATCGGGGGACAGACTGCACTGTGGCCTTGTCTTTGGTACGGCTTCCTGAAATGGCTGCCGTTGGTCATCGTGACCTATGTCAGCGGGCTCGGTGTGGAAGTTCTCTTCGCGCAGATTCGCAAGGAGGAGGTAGCGGAGGGCTTCTTCGTCACGGGCTTCCTTATCCCGATGATCATGCCGCCCGACGTGCCGCTCTGGATCGTGGCGGTGGCCACTATCTTCGCCGTGATCTTCGGCAAGGAGGTCTTCGGCGGAACCGGCTACAACTTCCTGAACCCTGCGTTGCTGGCCCGTGCCTTCGTCTTCTTCGCCTACCCGTCGGTGATCTCCGGTGACAAAGTGTGGATTTCGGGCGCTGACGCGATAACCGGCGCCACTCCCCTCGCCCTCGTCATGAACGGTCACCCCGAGGCGATGCCTTCCACATGGGAACTCTTCTTCGGCACGATTCCCGGCTGTATCGGGGAGACTTGCAAGATCGCCATCCTCATCGGCGCAGCCATCCTGATTTTCACGCAGGTGGCCGACTGGCGGATCATGCTCTCCGTGTTCGTCGGCGGCTACGCGACAGCGGTGGTCTGCCAGCTGACAGGACTTTGTCCTATCGCCGCCCATGACCAATTGCTGATGGGCGGATTCATGTTCGGCGCGGTCTTCATGGCCACCGACCCCGTCACCGCCGCTCACACCCGCAACGGCAAGTACATATACGGACTGCTCATCGGCATCCTTGCCATCCTCATCCGCACCCTCAACAAAGGCTACCCCGAAGGCATGATGCTCGCCATCCTACTCATGAACATCTTCGCCCCCCTCATCGACTGGTGCGTCGTACAAAACCACATCAAACGGAAACGTAAGACGTAAGACGTTGGACTTATGACTTGAGACTTATGACTTATGACTTTGGGCTCTGATCACTAATCACTAATCACTAATCACTAATCACTATTCACTATTCACTAATCACTAATCACCATTCACTATTCACTAAATGAAAAACTTCAGCAACACCTACATCTTCCTCTACATCACGGCTTTAGTTGTGGTGATAGCGGTGGTGCTTACTCTGGTTTCCACGGGGTTGAAGCCGCGACGCGACCGCAATCGGCAGGCCGAGACGTATCAGCAGATCCTGCGGGCGGCAGGGCACGACATCGACCGTTCGAAAGCCGTGGCGACGTTCGCAAACCTTGCCGAGCCGTTGACCGATGACGGTCAGCAGTACCGTGTCATCTGCGCCGACGGTTCGAAGGGCACAGCAATCCGTCTCGATGGCAAAGGGCTTTGGGGTCCGATATGGGGCTACGCGGTGGTGTCGGAGGACGGACAAACGCTCAAAGGTGTCGCTTTCGACCACAAATCGGAAACCCCCGGCTTGGGCGCGAAGATCACAGAAAAGGCGTTCCTGAAAGCCTTCGAAGGCAAGAAACTCTACGATAAGGATGGCAACTTTGTGTCCGTGAGGGTTCTGAAAGCTGGAACCGCTAGCGAAATCGCCAAAGAGAACCGCGTGGATGCCATCTCCGGCGCCACACTGACCTCCAAAGGAGTGGATGAGATGATGCAATCCTCCATTCACTCTTCACAAATCACCAATCACCATTAATGCCATGAAAAAGTACCTCGGACCTCTCAGCAAAGACAACCCGATTTTAGTGCAGACGTTGGGCGTCTGCTCTGCGTTGGCAGTGACCGCGCAACTCAAGCCCGCCGTGGTCATGGCGCTCTCCGTGACGGTGGTCTGTGCCTGCTCCAACTTCATCATCTCTTTGATGCGCAACACGATACCGCCACGCATCCGCATCATCGTGCAGCTGCTGGTGGTCTCCTTCTTCGTCATCCTCGTGGATCTGTTGCTGCAGTCGTATCTCTACGACGTGAGCAAGATGCTGTCGGTCTTCGTGGGACTCATCATCACCAACTGCATCATCATGGGCCGGTTGGAGGCCTTCGCGCTGTCGCACAAACCGTTCCCGTCATTCATGGACGGCGTGATGAACGGTCTCGGCTACGGGTTAGTGCTTGTCGTAGTGGCCTTCTTCCGCGAGTTGCTCGGCTCCGGCACGTTGTGGAACCACCAGGTCGTCCCCGACAGCTGGTACGCCGCCGGCTACCTCAACAACGGACTGATGATCCTCCCGCCCATGGCGCTGATCTTGATTGGGGTGATTATTTGGGCGAAGAACGGGGTAGCGGAGAAGCGATGAGGCGATGAAAGACGATGAATGGACGATGAAAACATTCCCTGAGCAGCCTCACTGACCGGCAATCGCCTCTATCGGCACGGTGCTGTCCATCAGGCCGATGCGGGTGTCGGCGGCGTGGCGGTTACTAATAGTAAAGAAAGCTATGGACGGCATCATGAACGACGATTACCGTTTCCCCATGAGCATCAACCGTAATCTCATAAGCAAAATGGAAATCCTCGCAAATAAATTCCTGCCATCCATTTTTAATCCATTCTTTTTTTAGTCTGGCCTTGGGGAATATGGTCGCATAGTTAGCAAGCGATTCCAATCCGTCATAAAGACGGTTTTTCTTGCTTTCCACGATATCAAAACTTAATGTATGCCAATGCTTCAATATGGCAGCATCATAGAACGATTCTATGGCTTGATGTACACGTTCTTCAACAACAATTCTCATGCCTCAGGATGATAGAACTTGTAAATCTTTTCAGTCAGCCGACGACGAGACTCTTCGAGCGGAATACACTGTGCTATCTCCTCGTCAGAGATTATCCGACGAGTTGTTTGGGCAGCAACTCCATATTCTGCGACTGGTTCATTAACCATCGGAGTTTCAGGTTCTTCTATAGGATAATCTTTCGCCATATAATTGTTTTTTTGCAAGGCAAAAATACATATATTTTTAATATCTCGATAGTTTTTTCTTCAAATATTTCAAAGTTTCTATATATAGGTATCCTCTAACGGGGATAAGTCATCCCGCTCACCATCGTCTCTACCGACACGGTATTATCTACCAGCCCGATGCAGAGCAGGTGATCAAGTCTTACAACTAACCCCAAACGATTCTAAAAGTTGCACTTTCAAAAGAGCGTTTTTTTTATTTTTTTCACTTCAGAAAGTGCAATATTGAAATTATTTAAGGCTCAAACAGGCGATAAACGAGACGGTTGAGCACGATATTCCAAGTTATGCTGATATGCCTGTTGCATCAGCCGTCAAATTGAAAAAATTGATGTATGTTCTATCCAATAGTGTGCCGTTCAAACCCAACTATAGCAAACTGGCACAAGAGCTTGAGATAGGCCGCAACCAGTTGCCCGATTATATAGAATATCTTGAAAAATCAAGATTGTTCAATGCTTTGAAAGAAAATGTCACAGGTGACTCCTTGCTCAGAAAAGTTGAGAAGCTATACCTTAACAACAGCAATATTGCGTATGCGATATCCGACATTAAGCCGGACTCCGGTACTGTTAGAGAGACGATGTTCTTGACGTGGATGCGAGAATCGTTCAATGTGACAGCCTCAAAAGTTTCTGACTTTGAGATTGATGGGATGACATTTGAGGTTGGCGGGAAGAACAAAAAAGGACACCAAATCAAAGATTTGGACAATGCTTATCTTGTGAAGGATAATGTTGAATACGCAATAGGGAACTCCATACCGATATGGATGTTTGGTTTTGTGTATTAAGATAACACCTTGTGGGGTGAAGATTATTACGTATCGGAATTCACCATCGCCTCCACCGGCACCGTGCTGCCCATCAGCCCGATGCGGGTGCAGGCGGTGTAGGACAAGGGAGATGCGTGACGGCGGTTACGGACGGAGCAGGCGACGGGAGGAGAGGTCGTGACGGAGGACATCCTCAGCCTTACGAATGTCCTCGTCGATTTCGGCAGGGTGGTGATGGGCTCGTTTCCGTATCCCTCCCAAGCCCGTCAGGGCTTCCATCTCTGTAGCGCGAGGACGTTCCCGACCGCGCCCCGAACCCCGTTAGGGGTTCCCTCTCTGTAGCCGTTGGCGATGCGGCATTCCCCACAACCCCGTGAGGGGTTGCATATCGGGCACGACAATGTTTTGGCAATCCGTTGAATATGAATCCCCTCCGGGGATTTGAACCCGCGCGTGGGCATCCGCTACAGACAGGCATCCCCTAATGGGGATGAGTCACCCCGCTCTCCATCGCCTCCACCGGCACCGTGCTGTCCATCAGCCCGATGCGGGTGCCGGAGGCGCGGCGGTTGGGGGCGGTGTGGGACAGGGAGGCGCGTGACGGCGGTTACGGACGGAGAAGGCGACGAAAGGAGAGATTGTGGCGGAGATGTCAATTTGAAGATTACGTTATCACGTAAGATAAACGTTATCACGTGATAACGTGACACATCGACATTACCCCTTACTCTACGTTTCTGGTCCCTCTGCACGCCGGGTATCCGGAACAGCTCCAGAACTCCTTTCCCGAATTTATGCCTTTCTTTGCCATCCGCTTTATCATCGGTTTGCCGCATTTCGGGCAGACAGGGGCGTTGG
>JAEEKL010000200.1 GCA_016282395.1 Bacteroidales bacterium | reverse complement strand
TAATTATCCGCGGTGCAAGTTTACACATAAACTTTCGTAGTAGATTTTGGCTTTGTGAAAGAGGTAAACAACTATGGGAGCACTCTTAACATACGCGTTGAATAAGGACAATCTTCTCGTCCATGTTGACGAAGTGAAGCTTGGTGCTGCATGTGAATGCCATTGTCCTCATTGCAAATCCCCTCTTGATGCAAAAAATGGAGGTATAATCAGAGAACACCACTTTGCCCATGCTCATGGACACAATTGTGAAGGCGCATACGAATCTGCGTTGCATCTTCTTGCAAAAAAGGTTGTTTGTGAACAAGGAGGTGCTATGCTGCCGAACACAGAAGATAGTGATAAACCATCTGGATTTGTTAAGCTTGACAATATAGAAGTTGAGAGATGGGATGACAAATTCAATATTCGTCCTGATTTGGAAGGAAGGATGACTGACGGCAGACGACTTATTGTTGAATTCCTTGTTACACATAAAGTTGCTAATAAAAAATATGACACAATTATAGAAAACAATCTGCTTTGCATCGAAATCGACCTGAATTGGTTGGAATTAGATGAAAATGTTCTTCGAAAGTTTTTAACACAAGAAAAAAAAGATAGAAAGTGGATTGTCAAAAGGGAAGAGAGAGAGACATCGGATGGATTTGGTTCGGGGTATACGAGAAATCCAAGATTTGATAAAGCAAGAAACATTCTTAAAAATGCATTCGATAATCAAGAACTCTCTATCCAACCATTGCTGAAAGACCGTATTTTTTTAAGTAAATATGGGTATGACGTTTGTGAAGTAGATACAGATTTTCGAGGTTTTAAAACGGATCTCCTTATATATAGGAGTACAAAAGAAGACAAAGGATACATTTCAATAAACTTCAGAGGGCGACGAAGAAAGATTGGTGCAAAATTACCACCAGGGCTTAGGGTTATAGATGTATTCCTTCGAGATGAATCCGACGACCAAATTCAAGCTCGGTTTTCCACCCCGAACTTGAAAGAAGAAGGCTTGGATTGCGAATTTTTAGGCGCGTGGAAAAAGCGATCATAGGGGCTTTCATTTCATGGAAGACAAACTCACCGACGATCCCAACTATTTCTACCGCGAAACCGCCTTTCTTGAGCTTTTCATGGCTTTCGATGCATCTGTCGATGCAGGTGAAGAGGACGACGAGCCTGAAGCGTTGGATTGATCAATCTCCTCTGCTTCACTCGTGTCATGTTCATACCATCGTCTTTCTCCTCCGATTTACCAATAGAAGACAATAGAAGGACAGTATCGGTTTTCGGACTCGTGCCGGAGGCACGGAATCCTAATAACCCCATACAAGCGTAACGGAGTGGAGCGCAGTGTGGGGTGGCGGAGGCGATCGTCCCGCGGCGTGTCGGAGACACGCTACAGCATGGCGACTTTGTGGCGTGTCTCCGACACACAGTCCCGCGAACCGTCCGCGAACCCCACACTGCGGCCTGTCGGCCTTATGTGGGGTTAATAGCGTACCTCTGGCACGCTCGGTGAGGCTGTTCATTCCCGTCGCCGTCTTATCCGATCCATGAATGTCGGAACATCCGGTCATTTGCCGGCCAAATGGGAACTCCGTCTCGTCAGAGAACAAATCAATGGAACACCGCGTTTCTAGACAAAAGAATTACTCAGAGAGCAAGCACACACCTTCGCAGCAAATAAATACAAGAATCGGAAAGCATTCCCAAAAAGAATGAAATATTTGTGTTTTTTGGATTCTATTCCAAAAAAATCGTATTTTTGCGGTGCGATAAATAGAAAAGCAAACAGATGGAAACCATACAACGCGAACGGTATATTGAGAGACTTAAATCCTTGAGAGACAAGAAAATCATCAAGGTTATCACGGGTGTGCGACGCTGTGGGAAAAGTACCCTGATGGCTCTGTTCCAACAGGAATTGTTGCGGTCTGGAGTGCAAAAAGAGCAGATTATCAACATCAATTTTGAGGATTACGATTTTGTGGAGTTGAGAGATGCCAAGACGCTGTATAAATACATCTGTCAACGCCTTTCAAAAGACGCCCCCTATTATGTCTTTCTTGATGAGATCCAACACGTTGAGAATTATGCCGATGTGGTGGATGCCCTGTTCGTAAAGGACAACTTAGATCTCTACATCACGGGATCAAATGCTTACTTGCTGTCAAGTGAGATCGCCACGCTGCTTTCCGGACGTTATGTGGAGATTCAGATTTTGCCGCTTTCGTTCAAAGAATATGTCTCCGCGACTGGTGACACGAACAATTTGGAAAGGAAATACGCCGATTACATCGCCTTCTCTTCTTTCCCGTATGCGATGGCATTCGAACGCGACGAGCAGCTGACAGATGATTATCTCAGAGGCATATACAGCACCATCGTACTGAAAGATGTGGTGCAACGCAACAGGATAAGTGATGCCGTGATGCTTGAGAATGTGATGGCTTTCCTTGCCGACAACATAGGGAACACCTTGTCGGTGAAAAAAATTGCCGACACGCTTACCTCCTCGGGGCGGAAAGCGGATGTGAAAACCATTGAGAAATATCTGTCTGCATTGTGCCAAAGTTTCATCCTTTATCCTGCTAAGCGATACAACATCAAGGGACGCCAGCTGTTAAAAACAATGGAGAAATACTATCTGGTGGATGTGGCGCTGCGCAATACACTTCTCGGTTCTAAAAACACAGATTATGGGCGAGTGCTTGAAAACGTGGTGTATTTAGAGCTGCTGAGGCGCAATCCTCATGTGTATGTGGGAAAGACAGATGCTTTGGAAGTCGATTTTGTTACGGTAAACATGCAGGAAGTCGCTTATTACCAAGTGGCGGCAACGGTGCTTGACAACACCACGCTCCAAAGGGAACTGAAGCCATTACAAGCCATTAAGGATAATTATCCGAAAACAATCCTTACTTTGGACACCATGCCTGTGACTTTTCACAATGGCATTAAGCAGCAAAACGTATTAGATTGGTTGTTAGAACAATAGTGTGAAGCCATATCTTCGGCCGTGAACATTATCCCCAAATTTTCCCTATCTTTGCCGAAAATTTCCCACTATGAGAAAAACAACGTTCATCATTCTTTTCACCACTATGACAATATTCGGGTTTTCACAGGAGGATTGGTTCGGGTTCAACCGCTTCAGGGCTGACAATGAG
>JAEEKL010000199.1 GCA_016282395.1 Bacteroidales bacterium | reverse complement strand
CATAAAAACAATCCATATCCTCATATTGCGGCTTGATCGTTTCATGGCCATCGGCATCAACACACCCATGCAAACCGTCTTTCTCCACATACCAGAAACCCGCAAAAAAGTAATAGCTGACCGAATCGTATATGGGTTTCACTACCATATCACCGTTTCGGTTTATAAAACCTATTTTGCCGTCAATATGGACAGGATGAACGTTGGGGTTGAATAGTTGGGGGACATTTGAGTTCGTTTTAATGTTTAATCTTTACATTGTTTGCGGCGAAAAGGGGCACGAATTGTACTCCGGTTGGAAATCCAAAGCAGATTTATACAATTATATCAACCCTTTTTCCTTTAATTTGCGAATCATTTCCTGTTCCTCAGGAGTAGGCATAGGTGTTGACATCGTTACAGATTTGCTATAGTTGTCATTCCACTCTGACAACAGGCTTATTATCTCTTCAGAGATGACACCATCACGATGTTGAATATTACCGATCGTCCAATCATCAGAGATACTTGTAACCAACACCCTGGTCACTTCGACTGAAGATTTTTTGTACTCTGCTTGCTTTTTAGCGAAATAGCCATTACTAGCCACAATATTCAGAACTTTCTCAAATGGTGTTTTATTACCAATGTGCTCAACCATGTCGTTGACAAGAGAATCCTCTATACCCGGGAAAAACGATGATTGCCATTTACGGGGTAAAATGTGTTCAATTTGCCATTCAGGCGGAAGCAATTCTTGCTGATGGTTATATGCGAAAATTTTCAAAAGCATTCTGACGATGTTGCGGTGCGGACTTTTAATTCGTTCACCTATGACGGAAGTGTCTATCGGTCTAAAAGCAAACTTCGGATGAGAATCTTTTATGATTTCCACATTCAGTTTCAGAATATCACCTTTCACGAAATTGATGGTAGGGTAAAGGATAAAGCGTGACAGCAATTCTCCAATAAGCTTATTGAGGAACAAGAGAAATTCATTTTCAAAATTGGGATCCTCCCAATGTGAAAGATAATAAGTGATGACGGGATATTTCCAAAATTCATTCGGATATGAAACTAATGTGTCCAATGCTTTTCGAATTTCAACATTGTTGTCCCAAACTTCCTCAGGAATATCGTGATTTGTGTTAATTACTTTCCATAAATTCAGAATCTTGTTCAATCTCTCCATCAAAGTTTCCTCATAAAGTCTTTCGGCCTTCCCTGCCAAAAAATATTTCCGAACACCTTGAACAGTTGAATCAATATTGCCATCGCAAGCACGCAAATAGAACATATAGTAGTAGAAAAGTCGCTGAATGCTCTCATTTGCTTCTGTCGCTTCCCTCTCCAACCGTTTCCATTTAGCTATAAAATCATCTTTTTCATCCTTTTCCTTAAAATGATTGTATATTTTGGCCTTGAAGATATCGGCATCGGTCAGTTGTAAACCTCTATTATTGAGTGTAGAAAAAATCGTCAATGCTGTATCTTGGCTATCTGCACCAATAGGGAGCAAAATGGCCTGATTGAGAATAGCATAGATAAAATCATATATCTGCAGTGGAGATTCCGCACAGTGGTTATCGTAAAGCTTCTGGAAAAGCAAGTAGTTCTTTGAGTAGTTGTCATCTGCCTTGACTTCGGCAATGCCGGTTCTAAGAATTTCGCGCAAAATCATATTACCATCATTATCTACCACTTTAGATGTAAGAAGAATGTCGGAAAAGTCTACTTTTCCCGTAAGGTTGTCTGTCCTCCAAATAGCAGGTTCTATTTGCTTGATAAAATTTTGAGCGGCCTCCGTATTTGAATCATCGCCCTGAACAAGTTTGGTGTATATAGCTCTCAACAATAGAAACAGTGATGTGATGCGTTGCTGACCATCAATGATTTCCTGCTCTCCTTGTTCATTTTCAAACGACACAATACTTCCTAAAAAGTACGAACCGTTCCTTTTCAAGCCACCAATTGTGGTCGCGAACTCCCAAATGTCTTCAAAAAGAGTTTCTATTTGCTCATCTGTCCATGCGTAGGGACGCTGATATTCGGGAATCACAAAAGGTTTTGTTCTACCTGTCTTTAGTAAATCTTGAACATTCTGCTTGTTGACGCTAATTGTTGTGGCCATATCGTTACAATTTAATTCGCAAAAATACATTTTTTTCAAAACACGAAAACCCGCGATTATTCGAAGCTTGCTCCGCCGCGTCTTTATTTCAGCCACCACACCACATTTACATTGTCGCTGACCACCAGGTCGTCGGGGGTGATGTCGAGACTGTCAACCGTGCTGGCTTTAGCTTCATCAGCGCAGCGAATCTCACGAGCCTGCGAATAAATATGCACCTCCATCTCGCCGTATTCGATCTCTTTCACCTCCCCTAATTCGCGTCCTGCCGCCTTGGCCATAATTTCCGCTTTGTCGCGGGCGTCGGTTACCGCACGCTCCAACATCTTCAGTTGCGTCGGGCGCGGATCCTTCTGCGTGTAGCCAATATTGATTTGCGCATTCGCAATGAATTTTCCAACTCCACGCACAACATTGTTCACCAATACATTATCCATCCCGAGGTCAACCTTGATCCTTTGGACGAGATTATATCCCTCTTTCTTCGAACCCACATAATTTCCTTCTTCGTAGATGCTCTCTCTGTGTTCAGAGATATCCATTCGGATCGTTTTCGCCAATTTGCCCGATAGATGGTTGTATTCCAATATCTTAACCATCCAGGAGCTGTTCTCCTTGGCGCAGGCGTAGGCCTCGTCATAGTTTTTTAACACACGGTCAATACTAACTTCCAGCCGTGTCACATCGGGCACCACATGTATGCTTCCTGTGCCGACTACTTTTATGGTCGATTCACTCATTTTCTTCGATTTATTTGTGTTGAACGATTGTTAGCTTTTTCAATTTCGGCATCCGTTTCTTCCTTTTTCCGTATCCTCACCGTCAGTTGCACCTGCTCCTCCGGATGGGCTTCCGGGTTGATACGGTTGATGCGACACTCAAAGAGGTTGTCGTGGCCCATGTCGAAGAAGGGGGCGAGACTGCGGTTGTCGCCGCGGGGGATGTAGCCGAGGAGGAAGTCTTCGCCGTCGTTGTTGAAGATGACCTGCACGGCCTCGGGGTCGTAGCGGTTGTCGGCCTCACGCTCCAGGCGCAGCGGCATTCCAATGCGCAGACGATCCCACACCAGGTCTGCGTCGTGATACTTGCGACCCGCCAGATGGCAGTCCATGTAGAATTTGCTTTGTGCTTTCATAATCTTGTCGTTTTAAATTACGCGACAAAAATACAATCCCACTACGCCAAAAAGCGGACCAATGAAAGATGTTTTTTCAAAAAAATTATTCCTCCGCTGCTTCCAAGTGCATCCGTCTGATTTTCAATGCAATGTCTTCCGGCTCCAACACTTTCAGCCAACGGCCTCGGGAGAGAATTTGCGCCAGGAAGTCGCTGGTGGGGTGCAGTTTCACCTCGTAATCGACATAGTCATCGCAGACAGCCAACTCCTTTTGCGAGTGGTGCAGCGGCAGGTCGCGTAAGGCGTAACGCTCGTTTCCGAAGGCGCGCAGCACAATCCGCTGCTTCGGCTCGTTCCCGCCCTGCATAATGCCGTAATAGTTCGAGAAGTAGCTCTGCGCGTCAAAATCCTTGTCCAAAACGAACGTTCTGTCGGTCATCGCCATCTCCTGGACTCGGTCGAACGAGAGGGTGAGGAAGCCGCCGTCTTCCAGGCGTCCGAGCAGGTACCAGCGGCGGCGGAAAAGTTTGATGCAGTAGGGTTCTATCGTCCACTGACTCGATTCGGTCTTGCCGTATCGCTTGTAACAGACAAATAAACAACGATTTTCGCGCATCGCATCGACCACGGTCTGCAGGTGGTCGCTTTCGCTCGGGATGCTTTCAAGCAGGATGCGATCGTGCAGTCCACGGGCTTCGCTGACGATGTTGCTGACGGTGAGCGAGCCCAGCATCCATCGCTGCACGCTGTCCTCGCGGAGCATTTCGGTGTCATCGATGTAGTAGCGGTTCTCATTGTCGCATTCGATGATGATGTCGAACATTTCCTCCACCTCGGCGCGGTGCCGGCGGAAGGTGGTGCGGCTGAAGGGGATGCCCTCGCTCATCTCGGTGCGGAGCCATCGTTCGTTGATTTCGCGCAGGGTGATGCGTCCGGCGCGGCTGATGGTGCCCACCAGCCAGACGTATTGTTTGAAAAGTGCGGATGCTTTCATATTCGATATTTGCGGCAAAAATAGGAAAATGAGGGAATGTTATGCTTTTTTCTTGAACCACAAACCCATCACAGGATCCGAAAGGAACAGACCCTGTTCGGTGGAAACGATGAAGTCGCGTTCCATTAGCACTTTTTGCATCTTGGCAACATTCGACTTGGTTCCGAGATTATATTTTGTCAGTACCTCCTGTGAAGACCAATGGGTGTGCTGTCCGTCCACTATGGCCCGCAACAGATTCATCTGATAGGAGGTAAGACTGCCCGTTTGTTCCATAAAGAGTGGCGTGCATTGCATCAGAAGGTCGCTAATTCCCATTTCAATGGTCTCTTCAGCAACCTCATTCTCAGTGTTGAGCATTACATTCCAAGACAGTTGCTGTACATACGACGACTGGTTCTCCACCGTGTCGCATATCTGTTGTACAAAGTTGCTGTTGATATGCAGTCCTTTTTTCTCGAATTTCGACTGGATGAACGGAATCCAATCGTCTGTGGAAATGTCTTGCAGATAATTGGGTTCTCCAAACTGGTAGAACGGCATTCGTTTATCTTGGAAAAGCTGGTTCATCATGTGTTGGCGACTACCGAACAAACAATACGACACATGTTGCTGGTGTTGCCATACACCTCTCATCCGCTTTTGCACTTGCAGACTGTCGGGCCATTCCGCCAGTTGCTGGAACTCGTCAATACAAACCACGATGTGTTTGCCCATTTGTTTTGCTATCTGTTCTGGCAAGGAAAGCACTTCTTCGGGTGAATACTCCTTGGGGGTGATGCCGAGAGTGATGGAGTAATCAGTGATGGAATCCGGACTCATTGAAATTTTTGGTGACACACGCGCGAGGAATCGGCGTACATTTTCCATCAGAATCTCAATTTTCGAGGATGTCTGCTTCAGGATGGTCTCGGCAAATTTATTGTAGAAATCGTACTCGGAACGGCAATCGTAGATATCCATATACACAGGATGTACAATGTCCTTGTCCACTACTTGCATCACGTGTTTCACCAATGATGTTTTTCCCATACGGCGGGGGGAAATCAGAATCACATTCAATCCGTTTTCGAAGTTCAATTTCAGCCGCCTCGTTTCCTGTGTACGGTCGGTGAAGTTATCCCCCTCAACAGAGACACCATATAAAAATGATGGATTCACTTCCTTTTTCATGCTTATAATAGTTTATTAGAAAACCTGTTATCGAGTTCGCTATTTGGTGGTCCACTAATTGGTGAACTTTTAAGACTGCAAAAATAGCATAAAAAAAACAAAGATAGTTTAGGTAATTAAAAAAAAGTTTTTTTATGGCAAAATCACCACCCGACTGCGCCAAAAAGCGGAACAGTGTTTTTTGTATTTTTGCGGTGTAGTAATAATCTTAATTATTTTGAATTATGTGCCCTCTTCACGACCCTTACGAGAACCTTCATGTTGAATACGACGTCCATGTTGAATCTGCATTGCTGTGGGCATACGATATGGATATTGTCAGGTATGTCGAAGGAGAAATGTTTGAGAAAACCGCTGATGTTTGTTTTGTCTTGGAGTATCATGAGAACTGTGTGAGACTTGTCTATAACAAGAACGGAGACAATTATGAGGCGCAAGTGTTTGCCGGTTCAAGGTGGGAAGTCTCAGACGGAATCGGGAAACAAAATTTTGACGGAGACACATTGAAATCATGGATGAACGAATACGGAGACCGGTGGCTTTGTCATTTAATCAAACAATTTCATATTGAATAAAATTTTTTCAATCTTTGAAGACTTCAGATTCTTAAGCATCATCTGAGTTCTAACATTTTGCTACCTCCTTCCGTGTTCATATATAATTACATTTAGTGTTACAAAAACTCACACTTTCACCTCCACTATCTCCCCTATTTCCAGTTCACTGCTGCTCACCTCTATATGGGCGGACTCGAAATGGACAGTGATGAAATTGTTGACCTGATAAATCCGGGTATGCCAGACATAGTCATTATAGGGTTCCATATCTATTTTTAATTCAACAACATCCCTGAAATGAAAAGGAATCAAAAAGGTACTTTTAATCTCTCTGTTATAGGGTATGCAATATGTATCGAGCAACAAATACAACTCATTTTTGTCCCTGTCGTATTCCATTTTTTGCACCACAGCGTCATGAAAACATGTTCCATCGTCCATGAATGCACTCAATTTCTCCACGCCTTTGATTTTTGTCCTTGCACGTTCGCCTATGCCCAGCTTTTCATATTCTTCCCGAATATAGCGTACTTTCTTCGGGTTCCGAAAATCAGCCGCATGAAGCTCAACATGCCGATTCCACAGTTGCTCTAACTTTTCAGACTCATCTTCTGCAAGTATCATTTCGAAAGGACTGTCATTCCAGTTGACAGTTGGAATAGCGGCCGCGAGTTGATCTTTCCCCAATGTTGGACCAATAACTGGGTGTATCAATT
>JAEEKL010000198.1 GCA_016282395.1 Bacteroidales bacterium | reverse complement strand
GGCTGTTTCCTCTTCCTCCTTGTCGGAGCAGAGTGTCCCTCAACCGGGTTCCACCGTTTATATGAATGTGGACCTGACCAATTACGGTGTGTCCACGGCTACCAATGTCACTACTACGCTCAGCAGCAACTATCCTGGCGTGGTTATTCTCCAAAATAGCGTGAGCGACAACAGCATCGCTGCTGGTGCCACCAGCACGCACAACAACGCATTCAGCATCGTGCTGCCTGCCGACGCCCGGGATGGCGATGTGATTCCCTTTGTCATCACCACAACCTTCGGCAATGAAACCACCACCAAGTATGTCACCATAATGGTGACGACTCCGATATTTTCCATTGAGAATGTGGCCCTTGACAACACGAACAACAGCACCTCCTTCGCTCCTGGCGACACGGCCAACGTGACGGTGACCTACTCCAACATCGGTCACAGCCCCCTGACTAATGCTGTCTTGCACCTCACCAGCCATTACAGCTTGGTGACTGTGAACACCCCGGCCCAGAACATTACAGAGCTGCCTGCTGGGGCCACTGCAACCGCCCAGTATCAAGTTTTGATAGGTGCCTCCATCCCAGACCTGACCATTGTACCGCTCTACTTGAAATGCGTGGTAGGCCAGGACATCATTGTGGACACTATCTACTTGACAGTCGGTAGTGTTACGGAGACCTTTGAGACAGGTGACCTAACCTCCTATTTGTGGCAGACCAACCACAATCCCTGGTTTGTCACCAATGAGCAGCCTTACGCCGGCAACTATTGCATCCGTTCCAAACAGAACCTGGCCGACAACGACCACTCTGAATTCTTCATCACGATCAACTGTTCCGCCGCTACAAGCATCTCCTATTTCCGCAAAGTCTCTTCTGAAGACGGCTATGACTTCTTCAAATTCTATATCGACGACACCGAGATGGACAGCCAAACGGGGCACACCGGTTGGTCGCAGGCCTCCTTTCCAGTCGCCCCCGGCACGCACACCTTCAAATTCAGCTACCAGAAGGATTCTGGTGTCATCGATGGCAGTGACTGCGCTTGGGTGGACAATATCGTTCTCCCTGGCATGGGTACCTTGTGTGTGGAAGACACGGACGACAATGTAGGTATTGAGACCCGCGAGGAGATACGTACCACTGTATTCCCCAACCCTACCACGGGTATGCTCCATGTTCAATGCTCCGAACCTGTGCAGCAAATCGTGATATACGACTTGAGCGGCCGTCAGCTTATGAGTTTCAATGGACAAGCTGAACAGCTGAATACCCTCAATGTCAACAGTCTGACCAATGGACTTTATTTTATCCATATTCTCACTACCGGGCAACACTCTTCCATCTCCAAGTTTATCAAACGATAGCTAAGGTCGTGAAGGTGTTTAGGACACTGGATGATATGAGAAAAATCACGGGTGAATGGAACCGAGACCACAATGAGAACCAGCCGCACGATTCTCTTGGAGACATGTCCCCAAGAGAATACAAATTGAACGATATTGATCATTCAAGTACTTTTTTGCAAGTCTAATTTAGAACTGTTCTAAAAAGGGGATGTTTACAATCACTAAAAGTTGAATTCTTTTTTTCAAAGAAGATACCATGGGTGTCATATAATTGATTATTTTTGCACTCGTGATTGGTATTTATGGAAAAGATGTGTTATTTTTATACTTCTAAATGATTTGGTGTCTGTCACTTTATCAAGAAATAAATAGAAAATCACTAACAAAATGTATTGGTAATTGTTTGTATAATAGTTGATTATACAAGATTTAAAGATTTTGTCATATTAAGAAAATAATATAACTTTATGCTTTTTAATTCTTTTGCATTTGCTGTTTTTTTACCCCTTACCTTTATTTTATATTGGGCGATTTTCAATAAAAAGAATGTGAAATTGCGAAACGCATTCCTATTGGTCGTCAGTTATATTTTTTATGGCTGGTGGGATTGGCGTTTCTTAATATTGATTGCCATCACCAGTTTTTGTTCATGGGGAAGTGGCTGGCTGGTCAGCATCTCTTCAGATGATTCCAAAGGTTGGAAATTAGGTCCTAAATTTTGGCTGGTTTCTAATTTGATTTTGAATTTGGGTATTTTAGCCGTATTCAAATATTTTAACTTTTTTGTAGATTCTTTTGTAAGTATTCTCACGGCATTAGGTGTTTCTGTTCAGTCAACGGCCACCCTCAATATCGTTCTGCCTGTGGGTATCTCTTTCTACACATTCCAAGCCTTGAGTTATGGGATTGATGTGTATCGGAAGGAGGTGGAACCGACGCGTGATTGGCTCCAATTTTTTGCATTTGTGAGCTTTTTCCCGCAGTTGGTGGCAGGGCCTATAGAACGGGCTAAAAATCTGTTACCGCAATTTGCGACCATCAAAAAGCCGGATTATGATATTTTCCGTTCGGCCATGTTGCTGATAGCGTGGGGCTATTTTAAAAAATTAATGATAGCGGATCGTCTGGCTGTTTTTGTTGAAGCCACTTTTGACCATGGGGCTACAGGATTTCCTATGCTGCTGGGTGCCATTTTCTTCGCTTTCCAGTTGTATTTGGACTTTTCCGCCTATTCTGATATTGCCATCGGATGTGGCAAGTTGTTCGGTTTTAATTTGATGACAAACTTCCGCCGCCCCTATTTCAGCACGTCGTTCAGTAATTTCTGGAAACGTTGGCACATATCCTTGTCATCTTGGTTTATGGATTATTTGTACATTCCGCTGGGTGGCAACCGCAAAGGCAAGGCACGCAAGATGTTGAACTTGATTATCGTGTTCGCCGTCAGTGGATTGTGGCATGGCGCAAGTTGGAATTTTGTGATATGGGGTGTCGCTAATGCCTTGTTTATGATTCTGTTGGACCCATTTTTGAAGAAGATACAGACAGAAAACTTTTGGACGCGTTCCTTCAAGGCTGTCATTATTTTCACGGGTTGGATGCTGTCGCTGATTTTCTTCCGAGCAAAAGGCTTTGATGTGGCAATCGACTGTTTCTCTAATCTCGGATTTGGTAATGCAGGAGACATCACGAATTTCGGCTTGAATTCTCGTGAATTATGGCTGGTTGCCATTACAATTGGCATCTTGTTTTTGAAAGAATTAATCTGGGAGCGCAATGAACAAGCTCTCCCCAACTTCTTTTTCCAGAAAGTTCCGATGATTTTCAGATGGTGTTTTTATATAGCATTTGTACTTTCCATAGTCTATTTCGGACAATATGGCGGTGGCAATGAACATTCATTTATTTATTTTCAGTTCTAAGAATTATGTCTAAAAACAATTATAAATCAACGACTCATAAGAAATACAACCAACCTGCGCCGAAGCCGGTTGTAATCAAAAAGTTCCCGTGGGCGAAATTTTTCCTGAAACTGAGTGCCCTTTTCCTCGCGGTTTTCATGGTGGTCTTTATCACCGACCAAAAAGAGTATTTCGTCGGAGACCAGTCCAATAACCATAGTGGCCGGAAATGGCGTGCTTTTTATAAATTTGCTGGAAAGAAATCCAAAAACGTTGATATTTTGGTGCTCGGAAATTCTCACGCTTCGGCAGGGGTTGAACCGTATATTCTTTCTGAAAATACTGGTTCATATTGCTTTATTCTGAATACCCCGGGTGCCGGTTCTGTTGATTTATATTATAACTTGGTGGAAGTCCTTAAGTATTGCAAACCCAAATTGGTCATTGTTGAGACAAGTTGTCTTATTGGAGATGGAATCGGCAAAGAATGGGCTTGCATACAAAGTATCGAATCCAAAAAGGGCTTTTGGAACAGATTGAGTCTGATTCCATATTATTT
>JAEEKL010000197.1 GCA_016282395.1 Bacteroidales bacterium | reverse complement strand
CAAATAAAAATGATTAAAAATGGCGAAATATAGGGTTTATAAATCGCCATTTTTACAATTTATGATTTGTTTTGGCGATGGATCTACCCTCTATAGATACGCAAAATTTTGCCTCTCTACACCTCTTTATTCCTTTTTCAGGGCCTCCGCAGGGTTCGTCCTCGCGGCACGGAGCGTTTGCCACAACACCGAGAGGAAGGCCAGCAGCATGGTGACCACAACCGCCACGACAATGATCCAGCCGTAATGCTCAATGCGGTAGGCGAAACGTTCCAGGTATTTGCCGCTAAGCCAGATAGCAATTGGAACTCCGATGATAGCCGCGATTCCGACGAGCATCATGTAGCCTTTCACCGTTCGCCGCAACTCGCGCCGCACGTCGCTGCCGAAGACCTTGCGCACCGCGATGCTCTTGGTGTTTTGCCCGCTGTAGTAAGTGCTCATGGCGATGAGGCCGAGCAGGGAGATCAGCACGGAAAGAACCATGAACAGTTCCAACAGACGCATTGCGGTTTTGACGGGCTGGAGCAGAAGGCGGTTGAGGTCTTGCGTGTAACCATTCTGCGCTGGAGCAACGTAGATACCGTTCCGCGCTTTGGAAAACTCCGTGTAAGCTTTCAAGATGGCTTTCTCGGTCTCCTTGTAATCGCCTGACACATCAATCATTATGCCGTTTCCCCACTCCAAATCCTCATCCTTTGCGATGATAACCGCCGAATATTGGTTGAGGTCGGAAGACGAAGCCGGGCGCGTCGGGATATCCTCGTAAACGCCGCCAATCACTTCTGGATTTGATCCGTTGATGTGCAAATGTTTGGCGTAATTCACGGACATGGTATCACTGACAGCCAGTTTCTCGGCCAGTGCTCTCGACATCCATACCGAGTTGCAAAGCGGCTGATTGTATTCTTCAACAACTTGTAAACCAAGCATTTTGAAATACGTTTCATCACAAAGGACAATTTGCATCTCCACAGACTCTCCTTCGGGTGTGATGACGTTGGTGCCCATATTCAGCTGCCCGGCGAAACCGCGCCCGTAGCCCACCGCTTTCACATTGGGAATTTTCACCAAACGGTCGATGAGCGGTGCCACATCACCGTAGTCTTTCGCCCAAAACTGCAAGTTGTAGAGTCCCTCGGAACGCATGTTCATGGGGCGGTTCACCATGTGCCGCATCTGCACCTCCATAAGCAACGACGTGGCAATCAAGACGATAGTGACAACGTTCTGAAACACGATGAAGACCTTGCTAAACAACATTTTGCTGCGCAGCCGGTAGGTGCCGCGCACGATGTCGATGGGCGCGAATCGCGAGGCCACAGCGGCAGGGGCAAGTCCCGCCAACACGCCCAATAGCACGACAGCCACAAAAGATGCCGCCACGGTGCCCGCCGACCATTCCAATCGGATTGGAACAAACCCGTCAGTTGGTCCGTCAATACCCAATTCGCCAGCTGAAACGCTTTTCAGCAAACCGTTCATCATCGGAAGTAAAGCGTAAGCCAACAAGAATGCCAACACAAAACAGACCGCTGCAAACAACACGGATTCAAGGATATACTTTAGCACAATCTGGCCTTGCGTGGCACCGTTAAGCCGCCGCGTGGCCATCTCCTTGGCACGTTTTCCCGAAAGGGCCATATTGAGGTTGATGTAGTTGAACACCGCAGAAAGCAACAGAAGCAAGACCACCACCGCCAATATCTGCAGCATGGATTTGTTACCCCGCTTAAACACCCACTGGTTTCCCAAGAAAAAGACTTCCGGCAGGGAATAAATCGGCATGGCGTTCACGAAACCGTTATGATAATGTGGTAGTCCTACTTCCTCAACCTTCTTTGCAAGTTGCTCACGGTCAACACCTTCACATACTTTTATCAAGGTGACGTAGGCTCCGATGGAAGAGAAAGGCGCCTGGTTGTACCATTCGGTAAATGTTGGATTTAGCAACACATCGGTGTAAGGAATCATGGAATTTGGGGAATCCTTGAAGATACCGCAAATCACCCTTTCGATTTTCTCATCATACTGACAGTATGTGATTGTAATCGATTTGCCAATGGCATTGCCGTTGAATAGACGTTTGGCGAGCGATTCGGAGATAAGGCAGTTCCCTTTTCGGCGGAACGCGTCCATGCTGCCGTCTATGAGGGTGAGACTAGGAAAAAGTTCGAAGATTTCGGGATCGGCTTCGTTGACGAGGGCACTAACCGGCTCGTCATTGACGAAGACGAAGCCGTCGGCATCGGGCATAGAGATGCGGGCAACGGCCTCCACTTCAGGCAGTTCGGTCTCGAATACGGACTTGTCCCACCAGGAGAGTGAAAGGTACTCCTGGTTTCCCACGGCATAGACGCGGTCACCATACGGATTGCTGTGCGCCACGGCGTACTGCTGCCACACGTAGTTGCCGATCAGGATGACGAACGCGAGACTCACGACCAGCCCCACCGCCTCCACGGCGGTGTAGAGTTTGTTGCGACTGAGGAATTTAAGGTAGCTCTTCATATTTTTTTGTTTTAAGCCCCACACTGCGCTTCGCTTGTATGGGGTTATTAGCGCTTCGCGCGTCTTGCCTCTCCGAGGCTGCTTAAGGATTTATTTTTTTTATAAACATCCATACATCGTTCTTCATCATTCTCATACATCATTTTCCGTGCCAAAAACATAAACCATTGGTTGTCAATTCTCTAAATATCTAACAGAAGGGCCGCTGTAAAGATTTCTTACAGCAGGTGTAAGGTTTCTTTACAGGTATCATCATTTTTTCAAAGGTCATCATTGAAACTTTCATAATGGCAAAGATACTATTTTTGGGACTTGCCATCGCCCCTTTGCAAAACAAGTTCCTTGGCGCAATCTTACAAAAAAATCGAGATTACGCCAGGATTCTGCCACAAGGTTGGCGTAATCTCATATTTACGAAAACCAAAGCGTTGTCCATAACCAACAGTTTATACACAAAAGTGTTGCCTATAGACAACACTTTTGTGTATTTTCGAATTCTATTCTAAAAAAGCATATACTATCCCCATCGTTCATAATTCATAATTTTTAATTCTTAATTCTTAATTCTTAATTGCCAACACCTCCGCCTCCCCATACCCGTCATACGATGACGTGATTACCTTTTCCCCGGGTTCCAACCCCTCTAAAATCTCGT
>JAEEKL010000196.1 GCA_016282395.1 Bacteroidales bacterium | reverse complement strand
GTCGCAGCTCCACTTAACCGCCTGAGCGTCTTTCTGATACGATTTGGTGAGGATATCCACGCGGTTGGCGACCATGAAGGAGGAGTAGAAACCAAGTCCGAAGTGACCGATGATGTTGGCCGCGTCGTTGCCTTTGTATTTGGCCAGGAAGTCCTCCGCACCGGAGAAGGCAATCTGGTTGATGTAGCGATCGACCTCCTCGGCGGTCATGCCGATGCCGCGGTCGGTGACATGGATGGTTTTGTCATCCTTGTTGACCTTCACGTCAATGGTCAAGTCACCTAACTCACAGTCGGCCTTGCCCAAGCTGACGAGCGTTTTGAGCTTCTGCGTGGCATCCACTGCGTTGGAAATCAGTTCTCTAAGGAAAATCTCGTGATCAGAGTACAAAAATTTCTTGATGACGGGAAAGATATTCTCGGTTTGTACATTAATTTTACCTGTCTGCATATTTTTTTGATTTTAATATTTTCGATTGACAGGCGTGGATATTGCAAATATTGTGCCAGAATGGGCGGAAGGTGTCGGTTTGGTCACTCGTTTCCCTCAATTACTTCCAGCACGTCTATATGGTCTGGGTGATATCGGAATTTCACAATGGTGGGTACCGTGGTGAATTCGCCTTCTTCGCAACCGGCGATAACGAGCGTGTATTCAGTTCCGTCCGAGATATTGTCCTCAAGCGAAAGGCGCCAGGTGCACGGGCCTTGGTAGTAGTAATACTCCATGAATCCGTATTCCTGATACATTCCCGCAAGCGTATATAGATAATTGGAAGCACTGCGGTGAACGTCGTATATCATCTCCGATTCGTCGTAATCCCAAAAATAGGTGAGGTTGTCGTCGGAAGGGGTGATGTGCAACTCGTCGCCCTCGAAATACACTTGAAAGTGCAGGTCGCGTTGCTGCACCGGTTGGGTGTGGAATTCGCAAACGATGGGTTCGCCGATGAGTTTGTGGGTTTGGGGATTGATTTGGAACACGATGAACTTGAAATCCTTGTCGCTGGCGAGCGTTTTCATGGTGAGTTGCCGGTTTCCCTGGTAGCAGAAGATGTCTGTGAACGAGCCGTTCTCAAAATATTGCATGCTTTCTTCCATCCGTTTGATTTCGTCATAGCAGATGGAAGTTGTCGGTTTGTCGTAGTTTTCTTCATTGCTGCTCACAAGGACGTATGAATAATAGGCGTGCGAATTCGCCGGCGCCACCGTGAAGCGTGCGCGGGAACCAGTAACCGATTCTGCCTTCACTTTTATTTCAGTGGGGAGGAGCTCCTCTTTCTGGCATCCTGCAAGCAGGAACAAACACAGGACAATAAGGGTTAATTGCCGTTTCATGACTTGACTTTTATTTGATTATATTTGTCGATACACTTTTAGAATGAATTTCACCGCTCCGGCTTGGTGAGGACCATAATGGTCGAAGTCGTAGGTGACGTTTTGCCCCTTGTAATACTCTTCAGCCTTGGTGGCGTTGATAAAGGGCACCGTGTTGTCGTCTATGCTATGGAAGATGTAGAGAGGAGCGCGAGGCTTGAAGAAGAGTATGGAGTTCCACATCAAAGCGCGATAGAGTTTCGCGGTCTGCGGGTTGTGCTTGTCGCGTCCCACCTCCGTCATCAAATCGCTCACATTGTGGGCGTTCAGCATGGCGTTGATTTCCCCCACGGTGTATTTCTTCGAGTTCACCCATTCGTCAAGATGCTCTAACAGCAACGGCTTGAAGAATTCGTGAAGATTCAACCCCAGTTCATCGCCTTCGTTTAGTCCCTGCACAATCATCGGGATGGCGCAGGGGATGCCTGTTTTGTCTTCCAGCATGGCGATGTCGAAGGTGGCCGCCAAGTCGTAAGGACCGCCGCCGGCGTACACCTCCTTGATGGGCAATTCCGCGCTGTACCGATTCTGGATGATATTCATCACCCCCATGGTGGTGGAGCCGCCCTGGGAGTAGCCGACCAAAATCACCTCTTCGCTTTCGGGCTCACGGTCGATTGCCTTCAGGTAGGGTTTCACCGCAAGAGCCATGTCCACCACGCTTGTGGCGGTGCTGCTAAGATGCATGTAGGGGTGGATGCGATTCGCTGTGACACCGTATCCTATATAGTCCGCCATCACCACGGCATAGCCTTTCGATGCCAGAATGCCTTCCAGTTGGAAGCTTTCGGACGGACATTCGCGGTTGGAGCCGATTGTCCAGTGGCTCACCACAATCATGTTCTTGATTTTGCCTTTGGCAGGAATGATTATCTTGCCCGACAACGTGATGGGGTCATCGTTGATGTCGTGGCCGGTATAGGTGCCTACAATCTGTATCACCTTGTTGCTCTGCATCGTTGCGATCAGATTCTCCACCAGACTCACCATGGCGATGCTGGCGGTTTTCGCGTCGTTTTCATCCCCCAACTCCATGGTGCGGATTTCGGGGTTCATCTTCCCGTTTACAATCACGTCGCTATATTTCACGTCCGTCACATGGAAAGTGTCGAAATTCACGATTTTGATTTCCGGTTTCTGGCAGGTTGACAAAAGCACTGCCACAAGGCTGATATATATCCACTTTTTCATTGTTTCACCATTTATAATAAAAACCTAACGAAAAGATGCGAGAAAACACCTGGTATATGGTGCGTGTGTTGGAGAGGGCGTTGAGGGCGCCCAACTCAAACGATCCGCCCCACGGACCTTTGCCCACCTCGACGCCGATCCAGTTGATGTTGAAAGCCGGAGCCGCACCGAAGCCGCCCAAATTGTCGAAGGCGAAGAGTGCCCCGACCCCCAAACCAGAGTAGAGCCGCACCCAATCCCGGTTGAAATAGGTGAAGCGCACCGTGAACAGCAGGTCGAGATCCCAGTTCCTGACATTTGTGGCCGGTACTATCAGGTTGTGGTACCTGTCGAAAATACCCTCTTTCCAGAAGATGCCTTCCAAGTCTGCCTGTATGCCCAAGCTTGTCACTTTGGAGATCCGGTACTGGTATTCGGCAAAGATATGCCCGGTGTACCCCATGTCGTAAATCTCATCGTGCAGGTAATTGTCCGGCAGGGATACCGGATTGTCCCACGTGCCGTTCAGGCTTGGACCAAAGGCCATTGTTTCGAACAGCATGTCTCCCCAGCCGATTCTCACGCTGTGACGGCGGTCCGGGGAGGAGGAATTGTCATTCTGACAGAAAGCCGTGGGCAGGGCCATTGCTGTCAACAATAGGACTACAACCGTAGTGATTGTTTTTCTCATTGTTTATTAAAGCACTGTTAATTGATAGTGCAAAATTATAATTTTTTTGAATTGTGGCACCTATTATTTTTTTCACAAACAGCTGCGCATTCTCGAACTTGGTGACCTTCACCTTGTCGCCGGGGTTTGCGAAGCCGTGTTCGATGGTGGCGTCCAGCACTTCGCCGTCGATGTTGATTTTGCCGGAGGGACGGAGGATGGTCTGTGCAACCCCCTCTTTACCAATGTATTGCTCGTTGCGCATATCCTGAGAGGTGAAGCCTTGCTTTGTATCCAGGCCGGTGCGCAACGCCAAGGAACCGAAGCGCGTCTCGGCGAGGATGAGCTTCTTGCCGAGCCATAACGACAGGAAGAATCCGGCCAGAGTGCTGACCAACACCAGGATTGTCATCTTGCTGATATGAGCAGGGGCGTTGAACTCGGGGTTGAAGGTGAATTTGAAGCCGACATTGAACACCAGGGTGAGGATGAGCGAGGCGATGACGAGCACAATGCCGGAGATGCCCGCGACCCCGAAGCCAGGGATGACGAAGAACTCCAGCATCAGCAGGACGATGCCGGCGAGGAAGAGGAGGATTTCCCAGTGGGCGGCGAGACCTTCAAGGTAGTGCGGGGCGAAGAAGAGCAGGGCGGCGGTGAGGGCGATGATGCTGGGAAGCCCCAACCCGGGCGCCTGCAACTCGAACCAGATTCCGCCCACGATGCACATGATAAGGATTCCGCTCACGGCAGGGTTGACCAGGAAATTGATGATTTTCTCGATAGGGGAGAGCTCCTGCTCGTGAATCTCGGGTTGTTCGACACCGGCTTGAGTCAGCGCCTCCTCACGACTGCTCACCACTCCCTCGCAGAAACCGTTGTCCGCAGCCTCTTCGGAGGTGAAAGTCAGCACTTTGCCGGAGTCGCTGATGCCGGGAATCGAGACATCGGGGTCCACCATGGCCTGCGCGATGTTGGGATTGCGGCCGTTGTGCTCGGCGGTGGTGCGCATAAGCGAGCGCATGTACGACTGGTACTTGTCGGGCAGCACCTGACCGGTCTGGTCCACCACGGAGGCCGCCCCGATGGAGGCGCCTGGCATCATGTAGATGCTGTCGCACGCGATGGAGATCAGCGCGCCCGCCGATGCCGCGTTGTTGTTGATGAAGACGATGCTCGGCACCTTGGTGTTGAGCAGCAACGTCCGGATTTTGTCGGCGGCATCGAGTTCCCCGCCGAAGGTGTTCAGCTCTAAGAACAAGTAGTCGTATTTCCCGGCTTCCGCCTCCTTCACGGCCTTCTCAGTCAGCCGCAGCGCAGGCTTGGAGATGTTATCGTCGATTTTATAGTAATATACCTGTGTTTTCTGGGCGGAAACGCTAACGGTCGCCGCCAATATCACGATGATGAGACCCATTATGAGGGTATATGCTTTTTTCATATTCAGATTGTTCTAAAATGGGCTGCGAAAATAGGATTTTTTCGGATTGGAATAAAAGGCTATATGAGCTTTTTTGACAATCTGACATTACGATTGCAACTTAAAAAATGTTATTTTTGCCAAATCAAACTACTGAAACCTGAAACGGTTTTCATGTTGGAGGTGATAAACTTGTTGATATGTTATCTTTTTGATACACAATAAATTGCAATTATGAAAAAGATCATCCTTTTTACAGTAAAAATCTTTCTCTTTGCTGTGCTGTTATTCGCCTGTAATCGAGAGAACGAAAAACAAAACGTCATTCTTAATGCAGTGCGCGATGTGGACGGAAATCATTATGATGCCGTTCGTATCGGGGATCAGGTGTGGATGAAAACCAATCTTCGCACGAAACATTTTCGGGATAGAAGTCCGATTCCTGTAGGTGAAGCCAGTTCCGATAAACCATTCGTTTACGAACCTACCACTGCAGAAGTCCCTGGTTATGATAATAAAAACTATGGGTTATACTATAATTGGTCGGCGGTAATTGACGAAAGAGGCTTATGTCCTAAAGGCTGGCATGTGCCGAGTAATGCCGAATGGACGGAATTGGAGGATTATTTGGGAAGTAAGCCTGAGTATTGTTATGATGGATATCCTTATGCAATGGCATATTCCATCGCATCAACCAGTGGTTGGATTATTGATAGTACTTTTGCTTATTGGAAAGGATCTCCAGGGTATAACCCAACAGAAAATGATGCCACAGGGTTTTCTGCGGTTCCCGCTGGTTTATGGGACAACGTTTTTGAGGGTGCGGGTAGCTACGCTTTTTTTTGGTCTTCCACTCCTTATGATTCGCATTGGGCGTGGGATTGTAGATTGTCTGGCTGGTCTGAGAGGATGCATAGAAGAAATGAAATAACAAAGGACTATGGCTTTTCGGTCCGTTGTCTTCGTGATAAATGAAACGGATATAGAAAAAACGTCCAAGACGGCGTTATTATTCACTTTTCCCGCAATTATCCATTCTCAATTATCCATTATCCATTAACCCGAAAAAAGTGTATCTTTGCCGACTAATTTTTTTGCAATGAAAGTAGAACAGGTAGAACAGATTTTTGAAGAGTTCAAGAATGCTAAAATATTGGTAATAGGCGATGTAATGATCGACTGTTACCTAACGGGGAAAGTGTCGAGAATCAGTCCGGAAGCGCCGGTTCCGATCGTAAACGTGCAAAGCCGTAGCTACCGCCTGGGGGGCGCCGCCAATGTCGCGCTCAACCTCAAGTCCCTGGGTGCCGACCCGATTCTTTGCTCCGTCATCGGCAGCGACTCGAAAGCCAAGGTCTTCTACAACCTTATGGAGGACTGCGACCTGACCTCCGACGCCATCGTCCCGATGTACGGCCGTCGCACTACCATCAAGTACCGCATCATTGGCAACAACTGTCATATCGTTCGCGTCGATGACGAGAAGGTGCAACAGCTCAAGGAACGTGAAAAAAGGCAGTTTTTGACCACAGTGGAGCAAATCATCGACCATAATGAAATTGACGCCGTCATCTTCGAAGATTATGACAAAGGCCTTTTTTCAAAGGATTTGATATCTGAAATCATTAACTTTGCACACAAGAAGAACATCTATGTTGCGGTGGATCCCAAAGAGAAGAACTTCAACAACTACATGAACGTCAACCTCTTCAAACCCAACATGAAGGAGCTGTCGAAAGGCTTGCATGTGGAGGAGGGCGCGGAGCTGACGTTAGAGGAAATCCACGATTTGGCGAAAGAGTTTGCCGAAAGACAGAACATTGACAAGGTGATGGTGACCATGTCAGCCAAAGGTATTGCTTTTTATGACAGACAGAATGACAAGTTCTATCACCAGCCGGCATTCCAGCGTCGCGTGAGCGATGTCTCAGGCGCAGGTGACACAGTGATTTCCGTATCCACCCTCTTCCTGCTGAAGGGGCACACGGTGGAGGAGACTTGCCTCGCCTCCAACCTGGCTGGCGGTCTTGTCTGCGAATATGTGGGCGTGGTGCCGATTAACGGTGCCCAACTCAAATCAGAAATCGCGAAAAATTCATAAGAGATGTCGCAGTCGATTTTTGTGTAATACACTAAAACTCGCATAATCTCGTTTGTTGTGTTTTGACTGTGGATTTATGAATCAAACGCGAAAAACAATTCTCACCATATTTCTGGTTGGCCTGTCAGTCAGCTCTTTCGCTCAGTTTGGGGTGCCTAACCTCTTGAAATACGATAAAAAGAGGTTCCATTTCGGTTTCTCGCTGGGCTATAACCAGTTCGATTATACTATCTCCACCAAACCGGACTTGTCTAACTACGATACGCTGATGATGGTTAACACCCGTTCGCTCAGCGGATTCAGCCTTGGCATCGTCACCAATCTCCGTCTGGGCAAGTATTTCGATTTGCGTTTTATCCCCGGCCTCTCTTTCGCAGACCGTTACATCAACTACACCATCCGATTTCCGTCTGGTAACGAACTCGTCAGGGACAAACGCGCCGAATCCGTCTATTTGGATTTGCCCCTGCTGGTCAAATTCAAGTCTTCGCGCATGTTGAACAATATCCGCGCATACGTTCTTGCTGGCGGACAGTACAGTTTCGATATGATCTCCGCCAAAAAGAAGAAAGCCCCGGAGAACGGCAATGTGGTGCTAAAACTTAATCCGCATGACGTTCAGGCACAGGTGGGGGTCGGCTTCGATTTCTACTGCACCTACTTCAAATTCTCCACCGAACTCAAGATGTCCTTCGGACTCAGAAACATGCTCGTACAGGAAGACAATGCCTATGCGACCAGTGTTACCTCGTTGAGAGCCAAGAACTTGCAGATATCGTTTATATTTGAGTAAGGTCAAGGGAAAATAGTAATTTCGGCTTCAATGTCAATAACCAATAACCATTAAAAATGAACGAAGATCTTTTCAAACAGATTATAGCCCATGCCAAGGAGTATGGCTTTATTTTCCCGTCCAGTGAAATATATGACGGGTTGAGCGCAGTATATGACTACGGTCAGAACGGCGTGGAATTGAAGAACAACATCAAGCAGTATTGGTGGAAGGCGATGGTTCAATATCATGAGAATATCGTTGGTCTGGACAGTGCTATTTTCATGCACCCCACTATCTGGAAGGCTTCAGGCCATGTGGATGCGTTTAATGATCCGCTCATTGACAACAAGGATTCCAAGAAACGTTACCGTGCGGATGTACTGATTGAGGATCATATCCAAAAGATTGAGGATAAGATTGACAAGGAGATAGAGAAGGCGAAGAAGCGTTTCAACAACTTCGATGAGGTGCTTTATCGCCAGACCAACACCCGCGTGGTGCAGTATCAGACGCAGGTTGATGACATTCGCAAGCGTTTTGCGGAGCTGATGAACAACAACGACCTTGCCGGCTTGAAAGCGCTCATCGAAGAGTTGGGCATCGTGTGTCCTATCTCCGGTACGCGCAATTGGACTGACGTTCGCCAGTTCAACCTGATGTTCGCCACCAAATTGGGGTCTGTCTCTGACGGCGCCGACACGATCTATCTCCGTCCGGAAACCGCCCAGGGCATCTTCGTGAACTTCCTCAACATCTACAAAACTGGCCGTATGAAGCTGCCGTTCGGCATCGCACAAATCGGCAAGGCTTTTAGAAACGAGATCGTTGCCCGCCAGTTCATCTTCCGTATGCGCGAGTTCGAGCAGATGGAAATGCAGTTCTTTGTGAAACCCGGCGAGGAACTTAAATGGTTCGAATATTGGAAACAGACCCGCCTGCAGTGGCATAAGGATTTAGGCATTCCTGCCGAGAACTACCGTTTCCACGACCACGAGAAATTAGCGCACTACGCCAACGCCGCCACCGACATCGAGTTCAAGTTCCCGTTCGGCTTCAAGGAATTGGAAGGCATCCATTCGCGCACTAATTTTGACCTGTCGCAACATGAACAATATTCCGGCAAGAAGTTGCGCTATTTCGACCCCGAAATCAACGAAAACTACGTGCCGTACGTTATCGAAACTTCCATTGGTGTCGATCGAATGTTTCTTGCCGTGTTCAGCCACGCCTTCACGGAAGAGACCTTGGAGGACGGCTCCACGCGCACGGTGCTGCGTTTGCCTGCGAAGCTCGCACCTTACAAGGTGGCTGTGTTGCCGTTGGTCAAGAAAGACGGCCTGCCGGAAATCGGCCAAGAGGTCTTTGACATGCTGAAGAAGGACTTCATGGTGCAGTACGAGGACAAGGATGCCATCGGACGCCGCTACCGTCGTCAGGACGCCATCGGCACGCCGTTCTGCGTCACCATCGACAATCAGACGAAGGAGGACAACACGGTTACCGTCCGCGAGCGCGACACTATGGAGCAGTACCGCCTCCCCATCGCTGACCTTACGGTGGAACTGCTGAAAAAACTGCGCTAAACCCTGATTTAGAGACGCAATGCATTGTGTCTCTAAATGTTTTTACATCTCGAAAAAATGAGCGTTATGACAAAGAAAGATGTGCCGGTGTTACTGCTGACGGGCTATTTGGGAAGCGGGAAAACAACATTGGTGAACCATATTCTGACGAACCGCAAGGGTATCAAATTTGCGGTGATAGTCAACGATATAGGCGAGGTGAATGTGGATGCTTCGCTGATACAGAAGGGTGGTGTCGTAGCTGAAAAGGATGACAGTCTGGTGGCTCTTCAGAACGGCTGTATCTGCTGCACGCTGAAGATGAATCTGGTCGATCAGCTGACAGATTTAGTCAAAACGCGGCAGTTCGACTACATCGTTATCGAAGCAAGCGGCATTTGCGAGCCGGAACCCATTGCCCGTACCATCTCCACCATCCCCCGGATGAACCCGAAATATACGGAGGCTGGCACCCCGCGCCTAGATTGCATCGTGACAGTGGTTGATGCGCTGCGGATGCAGAGCGAGTTCTCCTGCGGCGGCGACCTCGAACGGGAGGATATTGACGAGGAAGATATTGAAAACCTCCTCATTCAGCAGATTGAGTTCTGCAACATTGTGTTGCTGAATAAGGTGTCGGAAGTCACCGAGGATGAGGTGGAAAGGGTCAAGGAGATTATCCGCCATCTGAATCCCGGCGCTGAAATCATCGAAACCGATTACACCCAAGTGGATTTGGATCGTATTGTGGATACGAAAGCCTTTGATTACGAGCATGTAGCGGTGTCCACGGGCTGGGTGCGCGAACTTGAGCGCGAAACCACCGAGGAGGAGGAACGCGAGGCCCGCGCCGACCACCATCATCATGATGGCGACGATGAACATGTGCATGATGAGCATGAACATCACCACCACGATGACGACGATGAAGAACACGACCATCATCACCACCATCACCATCATGACCACGAGGGTGGGGAAGTGGAGGAATATGGTATCTCGACCTTTGTCTATTATCGTAGAAAAGCGTTCAAGATTAGCGAGTTCAATAAGTTTTTGTCGAAGAAGCGTCCGAAAAGCATCATTCGGGCCAAGGGAGTCTGTTATTTCAAGGAATATAGGGACATGTCGTACTTGTATGAACAGGCTGGCGTGCAGCAGAAACTCACGGAAGCCGGCCTTTGGTACGCCACAGCCCCGCAGGAGGATTTGGTACAGCTGATGCAGGAGGACCCCTCTTTCATGCGCGATTGGGATCCTGAATACGGCGACCGCATGGTCAAAATTGTCTTCATCGGCCAAAACATGGACAAGGAAAGTTTAACTCGCGAGCTGGACGATTGTCTCGAAGATTGATTTTTGAGGCAATCGTGAATAGTGAATAGTGATTTGTGAATAGTAAGTAAAATGAGCAGCATTTTGTTGATTGGAGATATAGTGGGCTACGGCAACTTGGGAATGTCTGTAATGACCCCCATTCTTTCCCACTTGAAATACGAGATTTTCCGACTTCCGTCCTCGTTGGTCTCCAACAATTTTAGCTACGGCAAGTTTGCGGTGCAGGACACCACTGACTATATGCGCCAGAGCATCGATATTTGGGAGGAGCAGGGCTTCACCGTGGATGCGGTCTGTACGGGCTACTTGGTCTCGAAAGAGCAGGCGCAGCTGGTGACGGACTATTGCCGGCGGCTGAAGTCGCGGGGAACATTCATCTTCGTGGACCCCATCATGGCTGACGACGGCAAGCTCTACAACGGCGCGACATCAGAGACAGTTGAGTATATGCGGAGCGTCTGCCGAGTGGCGGATGTGATTGTGCCGAATGTTACAGAAGCGAAATTTTTGGCAGGCAAATATTTGGATAGGGATACCCTTACTTCAGAAGAGGCGGAGGATCTGATTCGCAGCCTGCAGGCATTGGGCAATAATTCGGTGATTATTTCCAGTATGCTGATGGACGGGCAGACCTGCACGATGCTTTTCGACAAGAGTACCAGCCGGACGAAAGTGCTGCCGTACCGGCAGGTGGCGGCACAGTTTTCCGGCACTGGCGATGTGTTCTCTGCTGTGACTATCGGTCAGTATCTGAAAGGGGAAACCTTGGAGGACAGCGTGTTGGCTGCTATGGATTTCGTGTTGCATGTCATAGAAGCCAACCAACATTATCTCAAGCCGGACAACGGCATTCCGATTGAACGGCATTTTGGCGAGTTGGAGGAAATCTAAACCACTCCTTTTCGTTCACTAATAGGGTAAAAAAAACGGTCGCACCAAAATGCGACCGTTTTTCAAATCAAAAACACAATATTATTTACCTTCTTTCTCAAGGTCTTCTTTGAGGGATTGCAGGACATTCAGGTCGCCAAGCGTGGCTTTCTCCACATTGCTCTCATTCACTTTCTGAATATCGCGCTCTTTCTGTCTTTCCTCGTCATTTTTCACGCGCTCCTCAGTATCTCTGTCGGGTTGCCAGGTTTTGGTGTGGGAAAGATGGATTTTCTTGGCATCCTTGGAGAAGTCAACAACCATGAACGGGAGGGTTTCGCCTTCCTTGGCGGTTGATTTGTCCTCTTTCATCAAATGACGGTTGAAAGCGAATCCTTCGATGTTGTGTGGGAGCATCACGGTGGCACCCTTTTCGTTCATGCCGGTGATGGTACCCTCGTGTACAGAACCGATCGTGAAGATGGTCTCATACACATCCCAAGGATTCTCTTCGAGTTGTTTGTGACCCAGGCTCAGGCGGCGGTTCTCGGTATCCACTTCGAGGACGACCACTTCGATGGATTCACCCACTTTCGTGAATTCAGCAGGATGTTTGATTTTCTTATTCCATGAAAGGTCGGAAATGTGAATCAGGCCGTCAACGCCCTCTTCAAGTTCCACGAAAATGCCGAATGTGGTGAAGTTACGCACAGTGGCGGTGTGGCGGGAGCCGACAGGGTATTTTTCCAGAATGTTTGCCCACGGATCGGGGATGAGTTGCTTGATGCCGAGGGACATCTTCTGACCTTCGCGGTCGAGGGTGAGCACCACAGCTTCCACCTCGTCGCCGACTTTGAGAAAGTCGTGGGCGGTGCGCAGGTGCTGTGACCAGGACATCTCGGAGACATGGATAAGGCCTTCCACGCCGGGGATGATCTCCACGAAAGCACCGTAGTCGGTGATGACAACCACTTTGCCTTTCACCTTGTCGCCAACCTTCAAATCGGGATCGAGTTTCTCCCACGGTTGCGGGGTGAGCTGCTTGAGACCCAGGGCGATACGTTTCTTTCCTTCTTCAAAATTGAGGATGACGACGTTGACCTTTTGGTCAAGCTCAACAACCTCGGAAGGATGGTTGATACGGCCCCAAGAGAGGTCGGTGATGTGGATGAGACCGTCCAGACCGCCGAGATCGACGAATGCACCGTAGGAGACGATGTTCTTGACAGTACCTTCCAGAATTTGGCCGACTTCGAGTTTGCTGATGATTTCAGCCTTCTGGGCTTCGATTTCAGCCTCGATAAGGGCTTTGTGAGAAACAACGACGTTCTTGTAGTCGTGATTGATCTTCACCACCTTGAACTCCATGGTCTTGCCGACATAGACGTCAAAGTCGCGGATCTGCTTAACATCTATCTGGGAGCCGGGCAGGAAGGCTTCGATGCCGAATACATCGACGATGAGACCGCCTTTGGTCTTGCCTTTCACATAGCCGGTGATAACTTCCTGATTGTCGAATGCTTCGTTGACGCGCTGCCAAGACTTGAGGATGAGGGCGCGTTTGTGGGAAAGTTGCATCTGGCCATTGGCATCTTCCTGGCTTTCCACATAAACTTCAACTTCGTCGCCGATTTTGAGGTCGCGGTTGTAGCGCAGTTCGGAGGCGTTGATGACACCGTCGGATTTGAAACCGATGTTGAGCACCACCTCGCGGTCGTTGATGGAGACCACTTTGCCGGTGATGACATCACCTTGTTCGATGGATTTGAAGGATTTGGAGTAGGCATCTTCTAGACGGGCGTGTTCCTCTTTGGAGTAGCGGTCGTTCTGGTCGGAAACCTTGTCCCAGTCGAAGTTCGCCATTGCGTCGGCGTAAGCATTTTCGAAATTGTGCTGTCTGCGCGGGGCGGCCTTCTTTTCCTCGGTGGCGGGGAGTTCTTCTTCAGCAACGGGAGCGTTTTCCTCTACTGCGGGGGCAGCGTTTTCGGCAACGTTTTCCACATTTTGTTCGATTTCTTGGGTTTGTTCAGGAGCATTCAATAATTCTTCTGACATAAAATTTTGTCTTTTATTCGCCAAAGACAGGGGCTTTTTAAGATGAAACAATGAGGTTAATTGTTTAATAATCAATTGAAGAGCCTCTTTCAATTGAGGCGGCAAAGATACAAAAAAAACAATACGGAAAATTTTTTTCCGAAGAATATCGCGAGAATGCAAAAAAAGTGTATTTTTGCAGCCGTAAACATTGCGGGGTAGAGCAGTGGTAGCTCGTCGGGCTCATAACCCGGAGGTCGCAGGTTCGAGTCCTGCCCCCGCTACTAAAACGGGCGCAATTTGCTGTAAGTCAGGAAATTGCGCTGAATTTTTAAAACCAACTGCGCCAAATACGCGCCAAATTGTATCATTTACCTCCTTTCCGGACAAAAATCAGAAAGGAGAAAAAAAAATGCCCAGAATCTTCGTAGACTTCCGACCTGCGGAAGTGATTCACAAAAAGGAAACCTATGTCTCCTACTATGTCATTAACCCATTCACGGGGAAGATGACGCGCAAGCGCATACGATGTAACCATGTGCAGGGGAAGACTGAAAGGCTCAAATATGCAAGGTTGCTCTGCGCCGCCGTCAACGAGAGGCTCTACGACGGATGGAACCCTTTCTTTGAGGAGCTGCCTAACAGCACGGTCACGATCCGTGATGCCATTTGCCGTTTTCTCTCTTCCAGAGCGAAGATACTCAGGGTTTCATCCATGAAGTCTTATCGTTCATTTTCAGAGATGTTTCTTGAGTGGCTTCAACTCCACAAAATCGACAACGCCTATTGCGTGACCATCACGCAAAAAACGCTGCTGGATTATCTTTCATGGTCCGACTCTCATAAGAATCTGACAAACCGGAGCTACAACAACTATTGCATGTTTCTCTACACTCTATTCGATTTTGTCAAATCAAAGGGGTTCGCCGCCGAGAACCCAGCCGAAGGTTTGCCAAGAAGGAAAGTTGATATGAAGACCAGAACCGTGATACCTAAGGAGGACCGCGCCATGATTCGCGAATGGTTTGAAAGCCGGATTCCGCGCTACGTCTGGGCGATGATGCTGTGTTACCGTCTTTTTATACGTCCAAAAGAAATTTGCGGTCTGCGTATCGGTTATATTGACTTTGCATCAGGAATGCTGAAGATACCGTCGGACTTGGCGAAAAACCACTGCGACCGTATTTTGGGGATACCGGATGACCTGATGATTTATTTCCGTACTCTACAGAACTATCCTTTACAATATTATATATTTGGCAACCCTAAAACGTATGCACCCGGGCCGAAGGCTATGGCTCCGACACGGATCGCAGAACGTTGGAAGGAGATGCGAGACGCTTTGAAGTTGCCCTCCTCATACCAATTCTACAGTCTCAAGGACACTGGAATTACCGAGATGCTGGAGGCCGGGGTTCCGGCAAAGTTTGTGAAGGAGTTGGCGGATCATCACTCATTGGAGATGACCGAGCGGTACACCCACAAGTCGAACGCGAAGAAAATATTGGAGTATAACACCCTGAAGTTCTAATACACCTTCACCGCCTCAATTTGGCACAGCACGGTGTCGTCGCGGTCGTTGTCAATCTGGAAGGTGATTTTCTTGGGTACGGTCTTCACGTTGCGGATCACGATGAAGCGCGTCTGCCTTTCCGGCGGCAGTTCCGACGGACGGAGCAGGTTCTCGACCGGCTGCATCATGTTAGCCGGCAGACGCAGCTTGTATGTGATTGTCTTGTGGTTTGCCAGCTCCAACACCGGCTTCACGTACTTCTCACCGAGGCTGTTCTCGCCTTTGGCCGTAAGTGAGAACTCTCCGTTCCACACGGGCAGCATCACCTCGTTCCAGACGTATCCTCCCTCATACTTGAAGTACTCCCTTTTGCGCAGCCCCCGGTACTGTGTGAGTATGATATCCGAAGGCTTTTCCCCTGTGTTATACAGGTCACTGCTTATTGTGAAGTCCGCTACCATGAGCTGCGGTTTCTCGCGCGTTGCGCTGTCGTATTCTGGTGTGTGCTGTATCGTCGCCTCCCTCATGACCGTCAGATAGTCCTCCGCCATCTGTGTCGCGATTGCTTTCTCATACCCTCTTTTTATGTAAATTTCGTATATCATTTTTGCCGTAGCATATATATTTGCCATGGCCGCTTCTTCGGAACTTGTCTCCGCGAACCGCTGGTGTGGTATGCGCACATTTGGTTCGCGGTTATTCTCGTCACCGCTTCCCGTCTCCAGCCTGTCTGGGTTTCCGCAGTATTCCTCCCATGCTTCCACCCAATTCTTTTCCGCATGTTCCTGTAGTGTCGCCAGGTAGAGTGTGTTGGTCTTGACGAGGAGCGTTAGATGTTCGTGATTCTCGTATGGGTCAGGCAGTTCGTTTGTTACCGTGTCCGCGATACGCAGGTTTTCGTTGTAGCCATCGTCCTTGAGTGGCGTGAGCCGGAAAGTCTGAAGCGTCTCTTCCGGTGTCTGCACTTCGGTCTCCCGTGTCAGTTCCCATTCCGTCAGGTCTATGCTTCCTGAATTGCGCAGCATCGTGTATGGTACGATTTCAACTTTTTTTTCTTTTCCGCTGATGAAATAGCACATACCAAAAGTCTCTATCATCGTCTTAATGAACGCGGAGTTAGTGATATCCGGAAGCGTCTCCGTGATGCGGAACTGGCGGCGGAAGATGTTGAAGCCGTGCTGGTGCTCGTCGGCTGATATCTTGCGCAGGCTTATTTTCATCGGGATGTTTTTCGTTTTTAGCTTGTAACCGTAGATACCGTCTTTTTCCCTGCGGAATGCTACAACCCTTATTCCCTGCTCTATCATTAGGCTTGTGTAATGGATTTTGAGCTGCAGCTCCGGGTTGTGTGTACGTTTATTGCCTATATCTTTGTATGAGTACAGTGTCTCGTACATGAGGATGTTGTCGCTGTTTTCGTGAATTGAGCCGAAATTTTCGAAATCTTTGTATATTGCTACCTTATACCCGAACTCCCTTATATTGCTGTTGAACTTTTCAATTATCCATCCGAAAGTCGTTTCATCGAAAGAGTCAAGTTTCAATTGTTCGTGCAACTGTCTTTGTGTCCAGAGGCATGTGAGTGTCAATTCGTACCAGCCTTCCGAAAGCGGCTGGATTGTTCCCCCGTCTTCGAGTATAAATTCATTCCCCTCAAATGCGTTGAGTTTGTAGAACCAAGCGACTCTATCTGGAATTGTCGTGCTCTCGTACATCATGCCGTCTGTCACGCAGTCCAGCAATTTTTCTCCGATGTCGTATTGCGCCTTGGTCCCGTCGAGCGACTTTTGCGATTGCATGAATGTTTTGTTCAGATCATCACCCAGATGGTTTGTAAAGGAGTATCCCGCGTTGCGGCACCAGATCTCGAACACCTTCGCCACTCGTATTTGCGGCGTAAAGGCAAGCTGGTTCGTCTCCGTGTATTCCATCCTTCCGTTTTCGCCGCTCTCCGCTGCCGTGCTGTCATCTTTTGCAAGCTCGAACACGCCGTTGTGCGCCTTGCTGAACGGTGTTGTATCGCTTGCAATCAGATTTCCGTTATCATCGAAAAACAGTTCATTGACCACTTTGCGGCGTTCATGCCCCCTCCAAAAGCCCCAGCTGTCATTGTCGCTTCCGTAACCGTCATCGTTGTAAAATGGCGCGAACTTCACATCTTGGTTGTTGACTGATGCGGCGAGGAACTGCTTCCACGCTGTGTCGTGGGCTTGGAGGCTGGAGGATATCTCTATTATGTCATCCTCGTTATCATTGAGGCTGCGTTTTCCGAACCCGTCAGGGTAGGGGTTGATAACGAGTGCCGCCGACAGGGTGTTGGAAGAGGCTTTCTGCACCACAAGGTTTCCGTTCCAGCTGAGGCTGCCGTTGCAATACACAGTGCATGGCATCTTCCTCGCACCACCGCACTGCGGCATATTTGGGAAGCCAAGCAACCGCTCGTTGCCTTCTAACGGAATAGAGAAGGTGAACGACACGTCGCCCTCCACGTCCGGGTTTGCGAACAGCGTGTTGTTCAGCTCCACGGTCATCGTTGTGCCTCGGCTTATGACGAGTTCCTGCCCTTCAACGTATATTTTTATCATGATGTCGGAAATACTTGGTCGAAGCTGATGGTGTGCAAATACAATTTCCAAGTGTCCTGTCCGCTTGCTGTTGACCCGTAAAGTCTTACAAGATAAGAATTGCCTTCGACAATCACAAAACCGTAGAAATTTATGATATTGCTTGCCAAGCCACAAGGGTACAGATAGCATGTTTGATTATCGGATTTATATCTGAACATTATTCTCACCGGTATTCCGTTTATCATGTTGTTTCCGATGTCTTGGACTGAAGCCTCAGTTGTTATCTCATAACCTTGGTTCTGTAATGACAGGACATAACCGACATAATAATTAACGTACTTGACATTGCCGTTCTTCCATACTTGATTCGTAAAATCATAGATTAATGTCTGACCGCCCGTCACAGCAGATGTGCTTACATCAACATCGGACAAATCGTCAAGATCTTGCGGGATGTGCGTAACTGACGCTCTGTCAATACTTAACAAGTAAGCTCTGCTTGGATTTGTTCTTTTTATGCTGAAAGTCGCGGTGTCCCCGGCCTTGATGACTCCATCCCAAATAGGTGTGCCCATGGCAATAAT
>JAEEKL010000195.1 GCA_016282395.1 Bacteroidales bacterium | reverse complement strand
ATCAAAGACCTCGGTTTCTGCGACATCGTGGAAAGCGCTGCCGGCATGACCCCCGTGCAGGTCTATGAGCTCATCGAGAAACTCACCGACGGCAAAATGGCAGATGTCACAATCAACTGCGTCAACGTTCCGGATCAGGAGATGACCGCCGTGCTCTGCACCAAGGACGATGGTATCGTCTATTTCTTCTCCATGGCCACCAGCTTCACGAAAGCTTCTCTCGGTGCCGAAGGTATCGGAAGCGACGTGAACATGATCATGGGTAACGGATATACAAAGGGACATGCTGAGTTCACCCTTCAAGAGCTGCGCGAAAGCCCCGAGCTTCGCAAGATCTTCGAAGAACTCTACGCATAAACCTTTCTATATATCACATTAGTAATAATTATCTTATGGAATAAGCGGTGTGTAACGAGCGCCGCTTATTTTTTTTTCTTTTGACGATGAATGAACGATGAAGAAATAATACCGAAAGCGGGGAAAAAATTATCAATCATCAATTAAAAAAAGTGTATTTTTGCAGCTTAAACTCATTATTATGAAAAAACTTTTTACTCTGATTTCAATCGTGCTGCTGTTTGCGACAGGTTCTGCGCAGACGGTGACGCTGACTTTCACCGGACTTGATGCCAACAACCAGCCGGTAGCCCTTGACAGCGTGGTAATCAACAACCTCACCAAGGGTTGGCAGGAAACGCTGACCACCCCCGACGACACGGTACTGACACTACAGAACGGTACGGGCATCGGGGATGTAGAGACGATGTGCACATCGTCTTTACTGTTGTCCCAGAACAAACCGAACCCATTTGATGGCACCACCAAAGTGAACCTAATGGTGACCGAACCAGGCATAGTGACATTGGACATTACGGATGTGAACGGGAGAATTGTAAGGACAAACCGCGTGCGTCCGGAAATCGGCACCCACCAATTCCGCGTCACCCTATCCGCCCCTGGCACCTACGTGATGACCGCCCGCCAAAACGGGAAATCGTCGTCCGTGAAGATGGTGTGCAACGGTACGGGGAACGGCAACAAAATTGAATATATCGGTGCCGCTGTAGAGACGCGCCATGGCACGTCTCTACAGACCAAATCGCACGCCCGCAACCTCACCGACAACCCGTTTGACCTCGGCGATGAGATGGAATACTTCGGTTTTGCCACCATCAACGGCGTGACGGTGGAGAGCCAGCACGTGACACAGGCGCAGAACGCCTCGGAAACGATTGTGCTGACGTTCGCCGTATCTCAAGGCAATACCGATGGCATGCCCTGCCCCGGCACACCCACCCTTACGGACATCGACGGCAATGTCTATAACACGGTGATGATTGGCACGCAGTGCTGGATGAAGGAGAATTTGCGGACAACGCACTACCCCGACAACACGGTCATCCCCGTGTATGATACAACGAACTACCATGATCCTTATCGCTATGCCCCTAACAATGTTGAGAACAATGTTGCCGCCTACGGTTACTTATATAGTTGGAAAGCAGTATTGCACGGAGCAAATCCCTCTACAACCAATCCCAGTGGTGTGCAGGGCATCTGCCCCAACGGCTGGCATGTGCCGAGTTATGCGGAGTGGACACAGCTTACCGATTATGTGAAAAGCCAAAGTGAGTATGTCTGTTTTTGCAACCTTTGCGAGAATAATTACTGCATTGCCAAGTCTTTGGCCGCAGCCACGGGCTGGATAGAAAATGACACAACAATGGGAACAAATTATTGCTGTACGCCAGGAACTGATCAAGCCGCGAACAATGCCACGGGCTTTTCGGGTCTTCCCGCTGGCGTCCACTATCGAGAAAATTACACCGAACACTGTTTTGCATTTGGCGGACAAACCTACTTTTGGAGCTCGACCGCCTACGATGCGAGCCGTGCATATCAATTCGGATTCATGGGTTCTCAGAGGAGTGCGTTGTGTAATGGTAACCTGAGAGAATATGCCATTTCCGTCCGCTGCGTGCGCAACTGAGTTTGACGTAAGACGTACGACTTAAAACTTTTTGGGGATGTCCGTCGGGGCTTCCCCTTTTTTTGGTGATGATACGATGAAGACCGATGAAGAAATAATACCGAAAGAGGGGGAAATAATTATCAATTATCCATTATCCATTATCAATTTAGAAAAAGTGTATTTTTGCAGATTAAATCCATTATTATGAAAAACCTTTTTACTTTGATTTCAATCGTGCTGCTGTTTGCGACAGGTTCTGCGCAGACGGTGACGCTGACCTTCACCGGACGTGACGCCAACAACCAAACGGTGGCCCTTGACAGTGTGGTCATCAACAACCTCACCAAGGGCTGGCAGGAAACGCTGACCACTCCCGATGACACGGTACTGACACTACAGAATGGTACGGGCATTGACGAAACCGTCACCAATGGCGGTTTTGGATTATCCCAGAACAACCCGAACCCGTTCAACGGCACCACCGCCGTGAACTTGACGGTGACCGAGCCAGGCATGGTAACATTGGTAATTGCGGATGTGAACGGGAGAATTGTAAGGACAAACCGCGTGCGTCCGGAAATCGGCACCCACCAATTCCGCGTCACGCTCTCAACCTCCGGCACCTACGTGATGACCGCCCGCCAAAACGGGAAATCATCGTCCGTGAAGATGGTGTGCAACGGCACGGGGAACGGCAACCGAATTGAATATGTAGGTGTCGTAGGGGCGAATGATGTTTCGTCCCTACCGAAATCCCGCACGCGTAGCGAGACCGACAACCCGTTCGACCTCGGCGACGAGATGGAATACGTCGGTTTTGCCACCATCAACGGCGAGACGGTGGAGAGCCAGCACGTGACACAGGCGCAGAACGCCTCGCAAACGATTGTACTGACGTTCGCCGCATCTCAAGGCAATACAGACGGCCAGCCCTGCCCCGGCACGCCCACGGTGACAGATATCGATGGCAACGTCTATAACACGGTGATGATCGGCACGCAGTGCTGGATGAAAGAGAATTTGCGGACTATTGCGAATATCCCTTCAGGTGATACACACACTTTAGATGATAATCATACTAGTGCCGTGGATTATGCCGGTCCATGGCGTTATACTCCGAATAATGACCCTGCAAATGTTGCCGCATACGGTTACTTGTACAACTGGAATGCTGTGATGAATGGAGCAGAACCATCCACAGCCAATCCGAGCGGTGTGCAAGGTATCTGCCCTTACGGCTGGCATGTGCCGAGCGGTAACGAATGGATACAGCTCGCCGACTACGTGGGCAATCAAAACGAATATTCGTGCAACGGCATCGTTCCTAGTATCTTTATCGCCAAGGCGTTAGCTGATAGCGTAGGGTGGGACTCCAGTACGAATTTCTGTGCTGTAGGTAACGACTTGAGCAGTAACAATGCTACTGGTTTTTCAGCTCGTCCTGCAGGTGTTTTTGGCAATGATGCCGTCAATAGCGCGGTTACCTTCAACAATTTCGGCCAAATTTTCGGGCTTTGGACTTCATCAGAATTCAATAGTGTCTTCGCTAATTGGGTTATAATTAAAAACACCAATAGCACCGTAACAGATTGGAATTGGGGTACACTCACTAAGAAAATCGGCATGTCCGTCCGCTGTGTGCGCGACTGATAAGCCCTCGCATTTTTTAGAAACAATTCTTAAATTTTTGAATATGAAAAAATTAGCCACAGTTATGTTGATTTTAGCTTGCACAGCCATGCTGGTGTCTTGCAAAAACAAGAAAACGGAAACCCCGAATGAGGAACAAAAGAGCGCACTCCAACAAAAAGTGGAGGAATACGCCTATTTCGACCTCACCGCCGACCTCTCCAAATTGACCGACAGCGAGAAAAAGCTGCTGCCGATCTTCTTCGAAATCGGGCAGATCATGGATGACCTCTTTTGGGAGCAGACCTTCGGCGACAAGTCCATCCTCGACACCATCTCTGACCCGTGGATGAAAGACTACGCGATGATCAACTACGGCCCGTGGGACCGTCTCGATGCCGAGAAACCTTTCGTTCCTGGCTACGGCGAACGCCCCGTGATGGCCAACTACTATCCGCAGGACATCACGAAAGCGGAATTCGACGCTTTTGAAGACCCGCTCAAGTCCTCCCATTATACCATCCTTACCCGCGACGAGAACGGCCAACTGAAGACCGTCGGCTACTATGAGGCTTACAAGGAGAAACTTGACCGCGTGTGCGAACTCCTCGACCAGGCTATCGAAATCACTGACAACCCGTCAATGAAGAAATATCTCGTTGAGCGCAAGAAATCCTTGCAAACCAACGACTATTATCCCAGCGATATGGCTTGGATGGATCTGAAGGGCTCTAACCTTGACTTTGTCTTCGGTCCCATTGAGAACTACGATGATGGTTTGAACTCCGTGAAGACTTCCTGGGAGGCTTTCGTGTTGGTGAAGGATGTGGATGCCAGCACCAAGCTCGACAAGTTTGTGAAGATGCTTCCGCAGCTGCAGCGCGAACTGCCCTGTGACCCCGCATACAAGATGTACGTGCCTGGTACCACCTGTGACATGAACCTCTACGATGTGGTGTTCTACGGTGGCGACTGCAATGCTGCTGGCAAGACCATCGCCATCAACCTGCCCAATGACGACAACGTGCAGGCCAAGAAGGGCTCCCGCCGCTTCCAGCTCCGCAACGCCATGCAGGCCAAGTTTGACAAAATCATGAAACCCATTGGGGAAATCATCATCGAGCCGTCCGAACAAAACCACATCACTTTCGACGCTTTCTTCTGGAATGTGACGTTCCATGAGGTGGCGCACGGTTTGGGTGTGAAACAGACCATCAACGGCAAGGGTTCAGTAGATAACGCCATGCAGACCGAAAACTCTAGCTGGGAAGAGGCCAAAGCTGACATCGTGGGTTTGAATCTCGTCCTCAACCTCATCGATAAGGGTGAAATCACTGACATCTCTGCGGAAGACGCCATCACGACCTACATTGTCGGTCTGTTGCGCAGCGTGCGTTTCGGCGCGACGGAGGCCCACGGCATCGCCAACATGATGTGCTACAACTACCTCTTCGAGAACGGTGCCTTCACGCGCAACGGCAACGGCACCTACCATATCAACTATGACAAGGCCCGCAAGGCTATGGAAGGCTGGATCGCACTGATTCTCAAGACCCAGGCTGAAGGCGACTTTGAGTTCGCCCAACAGTACAGCAAAGAAAACGGCACCATCAAGTCTGATTTGCAGGCCGACCTCGACCGCATCAACAAGTCTGGCATCCCGAGAGACATCCGCTTCAACCAAGGACTTGATGTCTTAGGGCTGAAATAGTTAGCAGTTAGCAGTTAGTGATTGTAGAGACGTGCCATGGCGCGTCTCTACGTTTTTCCATGATCGCAAATCATAAACCGTAAATCGCAAATCGCAAAATGTACTTAAAGACACTCCAACTCACCAATTTCAAAAGCTACACCGAGGCCTCGTTCACGTTCAACGACAACGTGAACGGCATCGTGGGGGCGAACGGCAGTGGCAAGACCAACCTGCTGGACGCCATCCATTATCTGTCGTTTGGGAAGAGCTGCTTTTCGGCGAAGGATGTGAGTTCAGTGCGGTTGGGGACGGAGTTTTTCGCGTTGCACGGCGATTTTGCGGATGAGGAGTCCGGAAATACCACGCAGGTGAGCTGTGTCTATAAGAACGGAACCAAATCGTTGAAAGCCAACAAGAAGGAATATGATCGGCTGAGCGACCACGTCGGACTGTTTCCTGTAGTGATGGTTTCGCCTTACGACAGCGACATCATCAACGACGGCAACGAGGTGCGCCGCCGCTTCTTCGACAAAATCATCTCGCAGTTCGACAAAATTTACCTCCAGCATCTGATCCATTACAAAAAATTGCTGCAACAGCGCAACGCTGTGCTTCGTCAGCAGCAGGAAACAGGTCATGGGGATTATTCGCTTCTTCAGGTGATTGATTTACAGATTGTTGAAGACGGTAATCTGCTCTACCAGCGGCGGAAACAGTTCATAGAGGACATCCGCCCGATGTTTTTGGAGCATTACCGGCAGCTGTCACGGGGAAACGAGACGGTGGAAGTCCGATATGAGTCGGGGTTGTCAGAAATGACGTTCCGCGAGGGGTTAGAGAAAAATCTCGTGGCGGACACCAAATGCGGCTTCACCACGTTTGGGGTGCATAAGGACGACTACGACTTCACGATTGACGGACAGCCGGTGAAGCATTTCGGGTCGCAGGGGCAGCAGAAGTCATTCTCGTTGGCGTTGCGGCTTTCGCAGTTCGACTACGCCTTCGCCTACAACAAGCGCAAGCCGATCCTGCTATTGGATGACATTTTCGACAAGTTGGACAGGAATCGCATCACCGAGTTGCTGAACATGGTGGGGCAAGAGCATTTCGGGCAGGTTTTCATCTCTGACACCGACGAGACGCGGGTGAGGGCTATCTTGGGCGAACATGGCATCGCGCACGAGATTTTTGAAATAAAACGGGGGTAATCTCCGCGTATCACACGTATCTGCGCGTATTTTTTCAGGCTGAAATAGACAAAAAGCTAAGAATTGATTTTTAACAAAATCTGTAAGTTTTTGATTTTCAACAACAAAAAATCTAATTAGAGAGAAAAAGAAAATCAGAAAAAAGTGTATCTTTGCAGCCGGAAAAAACGGGATATAGCGTAGTCCGGTTATCGCGCCTGCTTTGGGAGCAGGAGGTCGCCTGTTCGAATCAGGCTATCCCGACTTGGCGCAAGCCAACGGTTCCGTAGCTCAACTGGATAGAGCAGCTGCCTTCTAAGCAGCAGGTTCTGCGTTCGAGTCGCAGCGGAATCACGAAAAAGACGATGTTTTTCATCGTCTTTTTTTTTGCAATCCAAAATTATTGTATCTTTGCCATTTTATTTCAGACAATGTAAATTTTATCTAAAAGCGAATTAGTTAGAAGAAATATGAGGAATTTGTTCAACAAGCTCTTTAAGGAGGAAACGGAAAACACCCTGATTCAGCTGTTCCGCTACGGTTTTGTGGGCGGGGCGGCCTTTTTGGTGGATTATGGCGTATTAGTGCTTCTCACGGAAGTCTTCGGGATGCATTACCTGCTCTCCGCCACCATCTCATTCATTTTGGGATTAATCACCAACTACCTGCTCAGCGTGGTCTGGGTGTTCAACAACCGCACGCTCGGCAACCGCTGGGCGGAGTTCACCGTGTTCGCCATCATCGGTGTCATCGGGCTGGGCCTCAACGCCCTCATCATGTACGTCTGCACCGACAAAATGGGCATCCACTACATGATTTCCAAAATCATCTCCACGGTTATCGTGTTCTTCTGGAATTTCTTCGCCCGGAAAATAGTCCTTTTCAAAGCAAAATCATAAAATCGTTATAAAATGAAAAAAGCTGTAATCATTGGCGCCGGTCCGGCAGGCCTAACCGCCGCATACGAATTGTTAAAGAAATCGGACATCCACCCCGTAGTCTATGAATCGGAAGAGAACGTGGGCGGCATCTCCAAAACGGTGAATTACAAGGGAAACCGCATGGACATTGGCGGACACCGCTTCTTCTCGAAAAGCACCGCCGTCATGGACTGGTGGAACGAAGTGATGCCGTTGCAAGGATCCCCCTCCTTTGACGATGTCATGCTGCACAAGGAGAAGCCGTTTGCAACACAAGGCCCCGACCCGGAAAAGGAAGACCGCGTGATGCTTGTCCGCGAGCGCGTGTCGCGTATCTTCTTCCTGCGCAAGTTCTTTGACTATCCCATATCATTGAAATTCAAAACATTCGCCAACATGGGTCTCTGGCGCACCATCAAGGCGGGCTGTGGCTACGTTCACGCCTCCCTCTTCAAGAAAAAAGAGGATTCTCTCGAAAATTTCTACATCAACCGTTTCGGAAAGCCGCTGTACAGCATGTTCTTTGAGGACTACACCGAGAAAGTCTGGGGTGTCCACCCGTCGAAACTCGGTGCCGACTGGGGTTCCCAGCGCGTGAAAGGTCTTTCCGTGGCCGCAGTGCTTAAAGACATGATTACCAAAAAGTTCAGATCCTCAAAAGACATCTCGCAAAAGGAAGTGGAAACCTCTTTGATCGAACAGTTCGTCTATCCGAAATACGGTCCCGGCCAACTGTGGGAGACCGTGGCGCAAGATGTGCAGGCCAAGAGCGGCGAGGTGGTGCGCAACAGCGAAGTGACCGCCATTTACGTGGAGAACGGCCGCGTGGTCTCGGTGGATGTCTGCAAGGACGGCAAGACCGAAAACCAACCCTGCGATTTCCTGCTCTCGTCCATGCCCATCAAAGACCTGATTGCGGCGTTGCGCGGCATTGAAGTCCCGCAAGAGGTGGCACAAATAGCCTCCGCCCTACCCTACCGCGACTTCATCACCGTGGGTTTGTTAGTCAAGAAGATGAAAATCGAGAACGAGACGAAAATCGCCACCTACAACAAGCGCGTGCCCGACACGTGGGTCTATATCCAAGAGCGAGACGTGAAAGTCGGGCGCATGCAGGTCTTCAACAACTGGTCGCCCTATATGGTCGCTGACTACAAGAACTCCATGTTCATCGGACTGGAATATTTCTGTTCGGAAGGCGACGAACTATGGAACATGAACAAGGAGGACTTCATCAAGATGGCCATTGACGAGATGGTGAAAATCGACATCATCGACCGCGAGGACGTGATTGACGCCACGCAGGTGAAGATCAAAAAGGCTTACCCGTCATATTTCGGCACCTACTACCAGTTGGACAAGGTGAAAGCGTTTCTCGACGGCATCGAGAACCTTTACTGCATCGGGCGCAACGGGCAACACCGCTACAACAACATGGACCACTCCATGCTGACCGCCATGGAAGCGGTGAACAATATCGTAAACAACATCCCGTCCAAGGAGAATATCTGGGCGGTTAACACTGAGGAGGAGTATCATGAAGTCAAAAAGTAAGAAAACCCAAAAAAACAGCAAACCCACGGTTCAGAAAAAAGATTTCTGGCAGCTGGTTGACCAATTTCTCCATAACAAATGGGTGATTGGCGTGATGTTAGTCATCGTCTCGTTCGTGTATAACCACAACTATTCCAACATTTATGACCGGAAAATTGACTTGAACGGCGACAACATTTACTATTATTCGTTAGGACAGGCATTGAGCCACGGCGACGGATACACGAACATCATTTCGTTGGAGCAAAGCCCGCACGCGCACTTCCCGCCGGGTTACCCATGGTTCATCTCCAAAATCCTGAAAGCCTCCCCTGACAACATCCAGGCGGTTAAGAAAGCCAACGGATTTCTGATGTACCTGAGCGTGATGATGCTGTTTTTCGTGGTTCTATTAACTACCCGAAATTCCATCTTGGCCTTCTGCTCGGCCATCCTGATGTCCGTCCACAAGGAACTATTGCGCTACGCCACCATCATGATGAGCGAAACCCTGTTCATCTTCCTCTCCTTACTGGCCATCCTCCTCGCCCTGCTGATTGTAAAGGAGATTATCGGGACGAAACGGCGCTGGGTGGGCTGGATTGCCATTGCATTCTACGGATTGGTCGTGGCCTACCTCTACCTTGTCCGCACCATGGGACTCTCCCTGATATTGGCCCTGATTGCGTGGACCGGTCTCCTCGCATTAAGCGAACTGATCCGTTGGAGAAAGGCGGCGAAGAACCAGGAAGAAACTGAAATCATAACCTGCAAACACAGGCTTCTGACTGCCGCCCTGCTCTGTCTGATGACCGTGCTGGCTGTCGGTGTGGCCAAACTGTCGTGGGATGCCCGCAACCGTAACCTGAACCTGAAGACGGACGACTATGCGTCGAACTTCATGAAAAAAACGAACAACGAAAAAATGGAAGGGTTTGCGGACTGGAAAATCCGAATCACCAGCAACACCTCCAACTTCATCACCCGCTGGATTCCGGAAGCCACCTATATGAAAGAACCTGTGTACGGTGATAAAGGAATCACGGGGAAAGAGTGGTGCTTGGGATTGCTGCTCATGGCACTGATGATTGCCGGATGTCTGTATCTGAACGTCGGTCGGCTGCTGATGCTCTTCTACGTGGGGCTGACGGTCGGCGTGCTGCTGCTATATCCGGAACAGTACGGGGGCACGCGCTACATCACTCCCATAATTCCGTTTTTCATATTCCTGACGCTGAGCGGCTTGGCGGCGATTGTGGCAGGGGTATATAAGGTGCTGAAGCTGAAACAATCTCCATTGTTAATCCAAAGTCTGGTTGTGTTGATAGCCACGTTCGGGTGGCTGTCGCCGGCATACGCGGAAGCACAGGCCCAATACAAGAAAACGGCACGGATGAAATCCTGGATGTCCATACCGGACATGAATGCGTCGAATTTCCTGCAAGCGGTCACCTTCTGCGGCGACAGTCTGCCTAAAGACGCGAGGGTCATCAGCCGCAAGCCGGAACTATTCTACATGTTCTCGCATTACCACCCCTCGAACGGCTTCCCGTTCTATGCCGAGCCTGACTCCATATACAACATGTTGTGTCGCGACAGCATCGACTACCTCATCATCGACACCTGGTTCCGCCACGCGTATCTCACGCTGTACCCCTGTGTGCAGAAATATCCCGAGAAATTCAGGCAAGTAAAGCAATTCGGAATAAATGACCCGAACAGAAGACTCGCCCCCACCTACATTTTCCAATTCAACGATGACTGGGGCTATCATGGTGACATGAAAGACGGCGTGCGTGAAGGAAAAGGCACGCTGACCATGCCGGATGGGAGAACCTACAAGGGCGATTTCTCCAACAACCTGCCCAATGGCTACGGAACGATGTACGACCCGTCAGGAAAGGAAATCGTGTATGGCATTTGGAAGAACGGGGCTTTGTCGCAAGAAATCCGCAAATAACAATCACAAATAGAGGTTGCGCCCGGCACGAACAAAGGGCTGAAATTATGAAAAAACTTTTACTGATACTATGGTTTTGCGCATTAGTGTTAGGTTTGTATGCGCAAAACGACACGCGGCGCAACAATCTTGACTCTTCCACGGAAAGAACCACACACGTGTCGGCGACAGAGGCACAAGAGGTGGGATATGTGTTCCTGCGGTCATCCAGCAATGGAACCCGAGGCGGTTCGTTACGCCAACAGGATATGCAGTTAGTTTACACAGGCACCGCCGCCGATGGCACAGACTGCTACTATGTGTTCGCCCTGCAACCCACAGGATTTGTGATTGTGTCGGCTGACGAGCGCGTGAAACCGATTTTGGGCTATTCCTACACCAACAATTTCGTGGTTGAAGATATGCCGATCAATGTGGTCAGCTGGTTGGACAACTACAAAAATCAGATCAAGGCGGTGGTGGACAACAACTACCAATCCGATATGGAAACAAGGACAACATGGACCCGTCTGAAAGCCGGTCAGGCCACAACCGACCGGAGTGGCACTTCCGTTGCGCCTTTGTTGCAGACGACCTGGAACCAGAACTGCTACTACAACCAGTTGTGTCCGATGGATTCCAGCGGCCCGTGCAACCGTGTTTATGCCGGCTGTGTGGCCACGGCCATGGCACAGGTCATGCGCTACTGGGAATGGCCGAACCAGGGTTTCAACAGCCACAGCTACACCTGTGACTACGGCACCCTGTCAGTGGATTTCACCACAGGCATCTACAATTACGACAACATGCCAGATGCGGTAAACTATAGCACCAGTGCCTCCCAAAAGGAAGAAGTGGCCAAGCTAATCTACCATTGCGGCGTAGCCGTGGACATGGACTACGGGCCTGACGGAAGCGGAGCCTACTCAAGCGACGTGCCCGCTGCCCTGTACAACTATTTCGCCTATACGGACAACGGATCTTTCGTCTATAAGTCCAGCTATTCGGAAACCAACTGGGCAAATCTCATCAAGCAGGAGTTGGACAACATGCGCCCCGTTTATTACTCGGGGCATGGTAGCGGTGGACACGCTTTCGTGTGCGACGGTTACGATGAAAACGGACTCTTCCATTTCAACTGGGGATGGAGCGGCTCCAGTGACGGCTATTTCGAGCTCTCCACGCTAAACCCGTCAACGCATGATTTCTCTTCCTCCCAAGCGGCAGTCATAGGCATCAAGTCTGCCGGAACATTTATGAGATGCTCGGACACGGAATTGTCATTTTCCGCACGTGTCGGCGAACAGAGCACCATCCAAACGATTACGGTGTGCGGACATGGCTTGAGCGGAAGCATCAGCGTTTCTGCCAGCAGTGGATTCAAAGTCAGCAAAAACGGCGTCCTTTTCTACTCCAGCCTGACACTTCCGGCTTCTGGAGGAAAACTGTATGTGAAATACGTCCCCACACAATCCGGTGATGTTACCGGGACGCTAACACTGACTGCCGGCAGCTACTCTTTGGAGGTCACCTTGAACGGCACTGACAATGTTATTGTCGGCACTGGCACGGCCACAAACAACTATCTTCCCAGCAACTCCTATTACAAATATGCACTGACCCAGCAGATCTACACCCCGGCAGAAATCGGGACATCCGGCTATATCAGCAGCATCGCCTTCTACAACAGCGGTACGGAAAAGACCCGCAACTACGACATGTACCTCGTCCTCACCGACAAAGCGACCTTTGACAATGCCACTGATTGGATTCCAGTTACCGAAGATGACAAAGTGTTCAGCGGTGAAATCATCATGGCAGACAGTGTTTGGACAGTCCTCAACATTGACAATTTCGCGTATGACGGTGTGAGCAACCTCGCTCTCATCATGGACGACAACACCGGATCCTATTCAAGCGGCATGGCCTGCAGGGTCTTTGATGCCGCAAATATGGCACTTCGGGTTTGCAGTGACAACACCAATTACGACCCGGCCAACCCCGGCGGCTACAGCGGAACTGTTGACAACCAAAAGAACCAAATTAAAATCAACATCACCCCGGCGAATGTGGTGATTTGTGAGAAGCCTAATAACCTGACATTCTCGAATATCTCCTCAACGGCTGCATCTGTGTCCTGGAGCGGCGGGAGCGGCACGTTCGGATACGAATACAAGAAAGCCTCCGAGGCAAGTTGGACATCACCTTCGGGAAATTGCGGATATAATTGCAGTTTGTCCGACCTCTCGCCGAATACGGCCTACCAGTTCAGAGTACACGCTATTTGCGACAATGACACGAGTAAGTGGCTCTCCGGCAGTTTCACCACCCTCGCGGAAATTCCCTTTGTTGAACCGTTCGACGAGACAGGCCTTCCTACCGGGTGGGAACGCTATACCGGCCTGCTGAACAATGTGATGGACGGCACCGCCACCTTGGCAACAACCACATCGGGATGGGTATTCGGCACCGGAAACGGGGTGTTCGACAGCCATGCCCGCACAAACATCTATGGTTCTTCCTGGAACAAATGGTTAGTCACCCCGATGCTGCGAATGGAAAACAACGTGGAGCTCAGCTTCGACCTCGCCCTGACCAAATATTCCGGAACCCTCCTACCAGTTGTGGACTCCCTGCAGCAGGACGACCGATTCGTGGTGCTAATCACCACCAACAACGGTGCTAACTGGACTGTTCTCCGCCAGTGGGACAATGCCGGCTCCGAATATGTTTACAATAACATTCCCTGCTCCGCCAACGGAGAGAAAATCAAAATTAACCTGAGCAGTTATGCCGGACAGAATATCGCCATCGCCTTCTACGGCGAATCCACTGTTTCCGGCGGCGACAATTACCTGCACATCGACAATGTGACTATCGAGCATATCACTTCCTGCGAGAAGCCCACGGCTGTCACCGTAAGCGACATCTCCGCCCACTCTGCCACCATCAGCTGGGAGTCTGATGCCAGTGAATGGATTATTTGCCTCAATAACAGCCAGAACAATACCATCCAAGTTGATGAGAATCCGTATGTCCTCACCGATCTCAATGCTGAAACCCAATACTCCGTAAAGGTGCTTGCCATCTGCGATGGAGGAGAGAGCAACTGGAGTGTTTCCAAGACTTTCACCACCACCGAGGCGTGTCCGGCTCCCACCAATCTAACCTGCACCGCTTCCACTACCACCACGGCCACCCTGAGCTGGTTCGAAGGTGATGCCTCCGCTTGGCAACTATGCCTCGACAACGATGAGCAAAACCTCATAAACGTCCATACGGTGCCTTTTACATTGTCCGGTCTCGCCCCTTCAACCACCTATTCGTTCAAGGTGCGTGCTCTCTGCGACAGCGCAAGCCCATGGAGCAGCGTGGCAAACTTCAACACTGTGTTTGCCATCCCCTTGGTTGAACCGTTCAACAACACGTCCATTCCTGCCGGCTGGTCGCTCTATACCGGCCTGATGAGCAACGTGATGGCCGGTACCGCTTCCCTCGCCTCCGCCACATCAGGATGGACCTTCGGTGCCAACAACGGCGTGTTCGACAACCATGCCCGCACAAACATCTACGGATCCTCCTGGAACAAGTGGCTGGTTACCCCGAGCCTGTCCATGGAGAACAACGTGCAGCTCAGCTTCGACCTCGCCCTGACCAAATATTCCGGCACTCTCCTGCCTGTGGTGGACACCCTCCAGCAAGATGACAAGTTCGTGGTGTTGATTACCACCGATAACGGTTCGACCTGGAATGTTCTTCGCCAGTGGGACAATGCCGGCTCCGAATATGTATATAACCACATCGCCTGCTCCGCCACGGGAGAGAAAGTCATCATTGACTTGAGCAGCTATGCCGGCCAGAATATAGCCATCGCTTTCTATGGCGAATCCACCGTCTCCGGCAACGGAGACAACAATCTGCATATCGACAATGTGAGCATCGACTACATTCCTTTCTGCCCCCTGCCTACAGAATTAACCATCAACTACTATAGCGGCACCACCGCCAGAGTGCTTTGGAATGGCGATGCAGAATCGTATCATCTCAATGTCAACGATGAAATGTACGAAACGACATCCAGTCCATACATCCTCACCGGCCTTGAACCGAATGCGACTTATGTCGTTCGGATTCAGGCTGATTGCGGCGACGAACTTTTCAGTGAATGGACCGAAACCATCAGTTTTACCACAGATGGATGTTCTGCGATTGCGTTGAATGCGGACAACAATTTCATTTGGTCAGATGATTTCGAGAGTTACACGACTTCCACCACTGCCTCCACAGGCGTTGAACCCACATGCTGGGTACTTGTGCAGGAGGATGTTACGATGACCTCGGGTAAAAAACCGCAGCTCTGCTACAAGAGCAGTTATGCT
>JAEEKL010000194.1 GCA_016282395.1 Bacteroidales bacterium | reverse complement strand
TCGTATCGCGTTCCGCAACACGTTGAAAAACGGCAGAACCGACCTGGAATATTCCTACAACTACATTGACGATGTGCAACTCGTTTTGACCGACCAGGCGAAGAACAACGTTTCTTCCGAGAGTGTCATCGATGCTATGGGTGCCGATCAGTATCTGGAGAGCATCGCCGTCTATCCGAACCCGACGGTCGGCGAACTCCACATCGGCGCAATGGATGTGCAGAAAGTGGAATGCTACAACCAGATGGGTCAGCTCGTGGCTGCTTATAACAATGTCCGCGACATCGACATCAACGGTCTCGCCAATGGTGTCTATACCCTTCGTATCACCGTGCCGCAAGGCGTGACCATGCGCAAGGTGGTGAAGAAGTAATGGTTATTGGTTATTGGTTATTGGTTATTGAGGCCAATAGCTAATAGCTAATAGCTTATAGCCAAATAAGGGCGGGGAGGAATCCTCGCCCTTTTTGCGTTATTTTACGATGAGGCGATGAGACGATGATTTTCGTCTCGTCGTTTTTTATTTTCTCATTGTAAAAAAAAAAATCGTACATTTGCCGCTTGATTTTTATCGTCAAATCTTTAATATAGTTATAATCAATCTGTTGTCATTATGAAGAAATTATTTGCTTTTCTGATGTTCTTGAGCTTGTGTCCGTTCCTGTTCGCGCAGAACATAACGGTCAAGCAAAACACATTCCAGAAGGTGGCGCTATCCATCGCTACAGAAAATGTCTCTGTGGAGGATGTCACAGTCCCCGAAGGTATTTTCTCAATGGTTTCACTGGAGGGTTACGGTCCTTCCAACAACCCTGGTGCGCCGCAATTGCCGGTGCTGGTCAAATTCCTGCAGATTCCCGTTTGCGAGTCTGTGGTGGCCACGGTGACTAACGCGCAATATACGGAGTATGACGCCGCCGCGCTTGGAGTCACCCACCCGCTGTACCCTAACCAGCCGAGCGTGTCGAAGAGTGCTGCCAGACCGCCGTTTTCCTACGACAATGCGGTTTACACCACCGACGAATTCTATTCACTTCCGTTGGTGAGTGTGGAGAATACCGGTGTTCAACGCGACAAGGCCTTGGCCACCATGTATGTCTCCCCCGTGCAGTACAACCCTGTCACGCAGAAGATCAGAGTCTATTCCCTGATTGACGTGGAATTTACATTCGTGAATGCCAACATGGCCATGACCCAACAGTTGCAGAAGTATGTCTCCCCGATGTTCTCCGCAGACCAGAAACTGCTTCTCAATGAGCAGGCCAATCCCTTCAAGGCGGAATTTTCCACCTCTCCGATTAAGTATTTGATTGTTGCCAACTCCATGTTCTCCGGCAATGCCGATTTGGAAGCTTTCGCGAACTGGAAACGCCGTTTGGGCTATAAAGTGGAAATCGCCTACACCAGCGATGCGAGTGTGGGCACTACCACCACGTCCATCAAGAGCTACATCCAGGACAAGTACAACAATGCCACTGCTGCAGAACCCGCCCCCACGTTCTTGTTGTTTATCGGCGACGTTGATCAGATGCCTTCCTTCGCCGGAACAACGGGCGACTCCCATTCAACAGACCTATACTATGCCACCCTTTCAGGCAGCGACAATATCCCGGACTGCTACTATGGACGTTTGTCAGCCACTAATGTCAGCGAACTGAAGAACCAGTTGGATAAAATCATGATGTATGAGCAATACACCATGCCGGATCCCTCTTACTTGGGCAAAGCGGTGCTGATTGCCGGTACCGATGATTCATGGTCTCCGACCCATGCCGACGGCCAGATTAACTACGTCTATAACAACTATATCAATACCAACAGTACGACCCATAATTACACGACCGTTTACAAGCACAGCTACGACTGCTCTTCACAGGCTTCCACCATCCGTGACGAGGTGAATGCCGGTGCCGGTTGGGTCAACTACACCGCACACGGCAGCCCGAGTGGTTGGTACAGCCCGTCATTTTCCTCTTCGCACATCTCCTCTATGTCGAACACGGGCAAATACGGCCTTTGGATTGGAAACTGCTGTCAGACAGGTACTTTTGACGCAAGTAGCCCCTGTTTTGCAGAAGTTACGTTAAGAGCCCAAAACAAGGGTGCCATGGGTTATATCGGCGCTTCCCAAGTGACCTATTGGAACGAGGACGTTTATTGGGCTGTGGGTGTGCGCAGCAGCATCACCGCCAATATGTCCTACCAAGCTTCAAATTTGGGTATGTATGACAAACTTTTCCATACACACAACGAAGCCCAGAGCACGTGGGTGTCCACCATCGGTGGTATTATGTATGGCGGCAACCAAGCGGTGCAAGCTTCATCCTCATCGAGAAAACTTTATTACTGGGAGATTTACCACTGCTTCGGAGACCCGTCCATCCGTGTGTTCTTGGGAATGCCCAATACGATGACGGTGGTGGCCGATGACATCGTTTTAGGTGAAGACCAGTATCAGGTTCAGGTCGTTCCTTACGCCTACGTTGCGTTGAAGAAGAATGTCACCGAATTTGTATGCGCTACGTTCGCGAATGCTTCCGGTGTGGCCACACTGTCTCTCCCCAGCGACCTTGAGCCCGGAACTTACGAGTTAGTGGCTCTTGCACAGAACTACATTCCCTATTTCCAGGAAGTGGAGGTCGTTGAGGAAGGTATCTGTATTTCCCCGAGTGGATTTGCCGTGTCCAATATCACTCCTTTCACCGCTGCTTTGTCTTGGAATGGTGAGGCAGGTAGTGTCTATAACATCGAAACAAAAGCCGGTAATGCCAACTGGACGACTGTAGCCACGGGTATTAGCGCGACCTCTTACAACCTTACGAATCTTCAGGACGATATGGAGTACAAGGCGAGAGTGCAGACCGTGTGCGGCAGCGAGACGAGCAGCTGGAGAACGGTCACGTTCACCACGCCGGTCGCTTGTCCTGTTCCTACGGATGTGACTTGCACCGCTTACACCGCGACCACGGCTACGCTCAGCTGGACGGAGAACGGTTCCGCCAGCACATGGGTGTTGCAATATGGTCAGAACAGCAATTTCACCTCCGGCACCTACACGCAGGTGACCGTGACGGGCAATCCCACGAAAGCCCTCACCGGACTTACGGCCGAGACCACTTACTACGCCCGCGTGAAGGCTTCCTGTGGCGGCATCTACGGCCAAAGCCAATGGAGTGAGACTTGCGCGTTCATGCCCTCCGCTATGCAGACATACGTTATTGGTGACAACACGACTGAAACCAGCAATTTCCTGCCCAGCTACAGCTATTACAATTATAGTTTTTCCCAGCAGATTTACACTTCGGATGAAATCACGGCCGGAACAATCAAGAGCATCGCTTTCAAAAATACAAGTGATGAAAAGACCCGTAATTATTCCATCTATTTGCAGCAAACAGACAAAGAGTCCTTCTCAAGCGCATCCGATTGGGAGGAGTTAAGCGGTTCGAGCTTGGTCTTCTCGGGAGAACTTACTTTCGCTACCGGTGAATGGACAAAAGCCACGTTCAGCACCCCGTTCATCTACGACGGAAGCTCCAATTTGCTTGTGACGGTAGTGGACAAAACAGGCTCTTGGTCCTCTTCTCCGCACATGGATTGTTTAGTGTATGGAGCTACTGGTCAGGCTCTTTATGTTTACAACGATAATTCGGCCTATAATGCCAGTGCACCGAGTGTTTCCGGTACTTTGTTGAATGTGAAGAACCAGATTTTGCTGGATATCGTTCCTGATTCCGGAAGTAGTTGTTACAGACCCAAGCATTTGGCAGCCACAGATGTGACCGCCAATTCCGCCACGCTGAGCTGGACGGAGAATGGCGCGGCAAACAATTGGGTGCTGCAATATGGTACGAACAGCGATTTCACTACTGGAACATATACAGAGGTGAGTGTGAGCGGCACTCCCGCGAAAGTGCTCACGGGTCTCACCGCCGAAACCCCGTACTTTGCCCGCGTGAAAGCCATTTGCGATGCAGAGAACGTAAGTGCCTGGAGCAGCGTGCTCTCTTTCCTGCCTTCCGAGATGACTGTTATCGGTTTCGGTGCTGCCAACAGCAATGTCCTGCCTACGAACAACTACTACAACTATTCCCTCACGCAACAGATTTACACTCCCGCCGAGTTAGGTAATGCAGGCAACATCCAGAGCGTCGCTTTCTACAAGGACAACACTGTTGAATGTAACCGTAACCTCGACATTTATATGGTGAGCACCACCAAGAGCAGCTTCGCAAGCGGCTCCGACTGGATCACTGTGTCTAACGCTAACAAAGTGTTCAGCGGTACGGTGAGTTTCACTGACAACGCTTGGACTACCATCACGCTCAACACACCGTTCAGCTACGACGGAACAAGCAATGTCGCTATCATCGTGGACGACAATACGGGCAGCTATAAGAGCAACACCTCATTCCTTACATTCAACGCTTCTAACCAAGCCCTCCGTATTTACAGCGATGGCACGAACTATGATGCTGCGTCACCTTCCTCCTATTCGGGCACTGTTGAATCGGCAAAGAACCAGATTCGCTTGTCTGTTGACAGACCCGAACCGTGTTTTGCTCCCACAGACCTTGCCGTTGTTGAATTAGACCACCAGAGTGCCTACCTGACTTGGAATGGTGAGGCCGATTCTTGGAACGTGGCCTATAAGACCTCGAATGCATCGCAGTTCACCGAGGTCAGTGTTAGCACGAATTCCTACTCCTTAACAGGACTTGCACCTGAAACAGGATACACGGTGAAAGTGGCCGCCATTTGTGGCAACGAGACCGTCTGGAGCGAGCCAATCAGCTTCACCACGCTTTCTTTACCTTGTCCTGCACCCACGAATGTCACGGTTTCCAATGTGGGCACTAACAGCGCGGTGCTGACTTGGACAGAAAACGGCTATGCCACTTCTTGGGTGGTTTCCTATTATCCTGAGGCTCAAGAGGCTAATTCATCGAATATTGAAGTTTCCCAACCCACATGCACGCTCACAGGTCTTGTTGAGGCAACGTCGTACGTTGTCACGGTGCGTCCTGTCTGCGATAGCGGTGAAGAAAGCTGGAGCGAACCTGTGGAGTTCACCACAGAAGAGACTTCTTGTTTCTCTATTGAGTTGAGTGAAGAAAACGGTTTTGTCTGGTCAGATGATTTCGAGAGTTACACGACTTCCACCACTGCCTCCACAGGCGTTGAACCCACATGCTGGGTACTTGTGCAGGAGGATGTTACGATGACCTCGGGTAAAAAACCGCAGCTCTGCTACAAGAGCAGTTATGCT
>JAEEKL010000193.1 GCA_016282395.1 Bacteroidales bacterium | reverse complement strand
AGCTCAAACTCGTTTCTAAGTCCCTTGTCTTGAATACGTTGCTGGCATTTCGGACAGACCTGCCAGTTGTCGTTGAAGGCCTCGTCGCCGCCGATGTGGATGAGTGGGTAGGGGAAGAGCTCAGCCACTTCGGTGAGCACGTTTTTGTAGAAGGTGAGCACGCCGTCGTTGCCGGCGCACATGATGGCTTTGGGTGGCCAGTAGGGACCCACGGCCACGGTGTAGGGATAGTCGTCGCATGCGTACTGTGGGTAGGCGGCGAGGATGGCGCTGCAGTGGCCGGGAATCTCGATTTCGGGGATGATGTCAATGTGGCGGGCAGCGGCGTAGCGCACGATGTCGCGGATCTGCTCCTTGGTGTAGAAACCGCCGTAGGTCATGGGCTCGTCGGGCATTACCGGGTGCAGTGTGTCCCAGGAGGTGCGTTCGGGACGCCACGCGCCCACGCGAGTGAGCTCGGGGTAGCGGTCAATCTGGATGCGCCAGCCGTGGTCGTCGGTGAGATGCCAGTGGAACTTGTTGATCTTGAAGAAGGCCAGCATGTCGATGTACTTCTTCACGAAGGCGGTGTCGAAGAAGTGCCGCGACACGTCGAGATGGGCACCGCGGTAGCTGAAGCGCGGGTAGTCGGTGATGGTGCCGCAGGGTACCGCAAAGGTTTTGCTGTCGGCCAACTTGTCGGTGCCGGCCATCTGCATCAGCGTCTGCATAGCATAGAAGAGGCCTGCGGTAGTGTTGGCTTCCGCCACGATGCGGTTGGGCTTCACCGTGAGCACGTACCCCTCGTCGCCGATGTTCTTGATTTCTTTTTTGCTGATACTGAATAGGATGGAGTGCTTTTTCGCACTCTCTGCGTCGCCGAGGTTGGGACGCAACTTGAAGTAGCTCTCGTAGAGGTCGCGGATCATTTTCGAGGTTTCGGAAGCTTCGGCCCCGAGGTTGTCGAAGCAGAGCATCGTCTGGTTGTCGATGGTGAATTGTCCGCTTTTCGGGGTGATTTCCACGGGTTCGGGGATGACGACGACGGCTTTGGGTTTCTGGCAGCCGAACATCATAACGGCCGCGAGGATGATGGTCAAAAGGGTGATTTTTTTCATGTTGATTATCTTAATTGTCAAATTTTAGCAATGATAGTTATAAGGCCAGGCAGGATTCCCCTATCTTATGGATGCCTTCGAGGATGCGTGTCTGTTGGGCTGGCCGTGGCTGGGAAACGGCATTGGCGTAGTGTGACAGTTGCGCGTGCTTGATGCCGGTTATCCTGCTGAGGGCTGACAATGTGGTGTATTGCTGCGCCTCATGCAGTATTGCGCTTATTCTTTTCTCATATTCAAGTATGTATTCACCTTTTTGAATGGATTCTGGGATGGGGTCGTTGTCCAAAAGACAACCCTCAATATGAGTACGAATGCCTTCTTCTGCATCTTTTTGCAAATCTTCGAAAGTTTTTCCGGTGGCCAGTACTACACCGCAAATTCTTTCGTCACAAATATATGCGGCGTAATTTTTACCGCACCAATCCACTGGTATTACTATCTTTTCCATAATTGTTCTTATTCAATGTTTATTTCCAACCTGTTTGTTTGAAAATACTATTTAAATAAAAGTCATCTAAATCGTCTGACAGCTTTTTGTTTACCGTAACTTTCCCCTTTTTTGTCGGGTGTTTGTATTGCCGATGGTCCCCTTTCGTGTAGGCGAGGTACTATCCGTCCTTCTCGAGCATCTTGATGACTTCTTTTACTTTTTTTGTTTTCATAGAAATAGATTTCGCGGCAAAGATAGTATTATTTTTAATACTGATTGATACAAGCGATTATTTTTATGAACACTGCCTTTTCACGAAATTCGTATGGTTGTTTTCTTGATCGGTGGTAATGCGGAACACTATGTATATTTTTGTATCTTTGCCGTCTAATTCACTCAAAATGAACGACAAAAAACACTGCCGCATTTGGATTGAGCCGATGTCGCGGGAGGAATTCTTGGGCAAAGAAAAGCCCCTCGTCATCAGCTACAGCATCCAGTCCGTTCCCATAGGGCGCGTTTTGATTGCTTCGACACCCAAGGGAATCTGTTTCATCATGCCCGCCGCCATGAAGTGGGAACCCGAGGCAACGCTGAAGCGGCATTTCCCTAAGGCGCGATTCCGCAACCGCACCGTGGTTTTGCACAAAAAGGCCCTTTTGCTGCTCCGTCGCCATGATGACAAGGTGCCGAGTCTATGCCTGCACCTTTACGGCACGCCGTTCCAACTTGAGGTGTGGCGGGATTTGCTCACGATCCCCGATGGCATGGTGACCACCTACCGGCACATCGCGGAACGGATTCACCGGCCCAAGTCGGCCCGACCGGTGGGACAGGCCGTGGGCGCCAATCCGGTGATGTGCATCGTGCCCTGCCACCGCGTGGTCTGCACCAACGGCACTCTCGGGGGCTACCGGTGGGATGTCTCCCGCAAAATCAAACTGCTGAATATGGAGGCAAAATCCAACGCCAAGACCGAAGGTCTCCAAAGTTGGGAACCGACATTGTTCTGATTCCTTATTCGTTTGTGAGGAATGCGCCGCTGGCAATGCCGTCAGCATGCCAAAACCCTTGCGGAGTGAGTCGAATGTGATGCTCATCCAAACGGTAGCATTCGCTTTCCACCTCCGATTCGAAGTATTTCAAGAAAGCAACGGTTCGTTCGTGACCGAAAAGAGCTTCCATCTCGCGCAGGTTTATGCCGTTTCGCGTACGTAAGCCCAAGAGTACGAACTCGTTGTGTTGGTCGATGTCGGTGAGCGTTTCGCGCTCCTGATAGGTTTTTCCTTCCTCGATTTGGGTGAAATAACTGCTGAGGTTCGGGGCGTTCCACTGCCGGTGCTGTCCGTCGTAGGAGTGTGCCGAAGCCCCTATTCCTATATAGGGCACGCGATGCCAATAGGCGGAGTTGTGCTTTGATTCCCAACCCTTTATGGCGAAATTGGAGACCTCGTACTGCGCGAACGGCGAGTTCTCCACGACTTCCGACAATATATTATATTGTATGGATGCCAAATCCTCATCGGGTTCCACGGTTTTGTGCTGATGGATGCGGCGGTAGAGTAGTGAATTCTCTTCAACCGTCAAGGCATAGGCGGAGAAATGCTTTATCGGTAAATGGAACGTTGTATCCAACTCCTTCTTCCACAACGCATTGTCACGCTCGTTCACACCGTAGATTAAGTCAATGGAGATGTTCTCGAAACCGGCATTGTGCGCATTCTCCACAGCCTGCAAGGCTTCCTTCGCAGAATGTTTTCTTCCCAAAAACTGTAGTATTTCATCGTGAAAAGACTGAACACCGACACTTATTCTATTGAATCCCAATGCTTTAAGATTACGACAGTAATCGGCTGTCAGCTGTTCGGGGTTGGCTTCGATAGTCATCTCCGTATTCTCTTCAAAAGAAAAATACTTCTTTTCAGAATCTATAATTTGCTGTAATTGAGAAATTTGCAAGACAGAAGGGGTGCCGCCGCCGAAATAGACGGTTTTAATCGGTTCACCATTGGCCTCGCGGCAACGCAGTGCCATCTCTTTTATCAAAAAGCTTACATATTTGT
>JAEEKL010000192.1 GCA_016282395.1 Bacteroidales bacterium | reverse complement strand
CGCCATGGACGTCTGGCGCGAGTTAGGTACCATCACGAAAGGCAAAATCGCCAACTTCTTCATCACCAAGCCGATGGACACGCTCTACTACATGAACTACGCCTTCGGAAGCAACAAGGTGGAACAGATTTTCTTGAACGGTAAGAGAATGTAATAAATGTAGAGACGCAATGATTGCGTCTCTACAACAAATCGTAATAATGTTCGCTGAATCTCCTGTAGAGACGTGCCATGGCGCGTCTCTACATCTGTTTTAGGGTGCGCCTCTACATCAACGCATCCCTAACGTAATCGATGAATTTTTTCAAATTGGTCTTCCCATACAGCCAAATCACCCGCTCTTTATCCCCCAATCGAGTGACAACCACAAAGTTGGAACATCCCTTGCCGTCCTTTTCCGAGGCACAGACTTTTAGCAAATAATCTGACTCGTTGAGTTCAAAAACGATGTTGAAATTTTCCATAGATTTGCGGATGTCCTGATTGAACTTTTTGTATTTGCGGGTATGGGGTTTGGCATCGCAGGAGAGAATCTTCACGAAGGAGGCGTTGTGCGCGATGAGGTTCAGCCATACCGGTTTTTGGGAACCGTATTCGAATTTCTCGAAATGGCGCTTGTTGTCGTATTTGCCGAACAGCTTGTCCATGTCTTCCGATTGGGCGAAAGCACCGCAGGAAAGGCTGATGCAGAGCATTACCAATCCTATTTTTTTCAATGTTTTTTTCATCTTGCTGGTTTTTTAAGAATCACTGGGCCACTAAACTCCGCTTCGGGCAAAAAGTTTAACGGATTGTTACTTGGTCATATTTGAATTTTCATCTTCAGATGCGGACATTCGCGATTCTATCATATTAGCCATGTTCTTCATAGCCTTCACATATTCACTTTCAGGATAAACCCTTGAAAGATTGTTATTTATCTGCTTCAACATACCCAAATCCTGATAGATGTCAAAGAAATTCCTGCGATTGTAGCTTTGGAAAAAAGCAATGTAGGAAGCCATATTGTCTGGGTGGTTTTGTATGAACCCGCGCAGATAATTTTTATGATCCTGCAACATTTTGACGTATTGTGCTTCAATTTCCGCTCGAACAGAATCGTTTTCGCTGTTTTTCTGATAAGTTTCGTACATTTTCTCCGTCGGGATGACAAAAGCTGTCAACGAACTGTCCAATTGATGCATAAGCATAGCCTCTTCACCTCCAGAAATGTGGTAAGTACGAGTCATGTCTTCCGCATCGGCGGTGATTTTCAGCCGTTCGCCTTTTTTAGCCATGGTCGCCAGACTGTTCTCCTCCGAAAGGAACAACTGGAACATCATCGGGGCATTTTCACGCTCCTTAATCCGTTCATCTTCAGAGGAAATCTTGAACTCAAAGTGTCCATCGCGCATATTTGCGGAATCAATTATGTCCATTCCCTCCGCCGTAATAAGCGCAAGCCGGAGCATCTTATTTCCGCCATTTTGTATGTCACCAGAAATACTAACCGAAACATTGCGGTCCGCACAGCTGGCCAAAATCATGGCCATAATTATCAATAACACAATCTTTTTCATTGCTTCATCGTTTATTCATCGTAATTCATCGCCTCATCATAATTCACCGCCAAATCGCATTCCGTTTTGGACTGATAAATGTTCTCGCATCCGCAATTGCGGTCACGGCGGTGCGGGGTGGCACCGTTAATCTTTCTCGCGCATGATGTTGAAATACAGATTATTGCGCAGATAATAAGGATAAATGTCAGTTTCTTTTTCATACGGCAAAAATACATTTTTAATGGTTATGGGTTATGGGTTATTGAAGGTTATTGGTTAGAAAGTTGAATGGTTAGGAGGTTGAATGGTTAGGAGGTTGAATGGTTAGGAGGTTAGAAGGTTAGAAGGATATTAGTTTAGGACTGAGGACTGAGAACTGAGGACTGGGGACTGGGGGAATAAACGACGATTTCAAAGTTTCAAGTCCTTGGTTCAGAGTCCCAAATCATAGTGTGGTGGCGGCGAGGGTGGCGACGCTGACATGGACACCTTCGACCTCCAGAAGCTTGTGAATGGCTGCCTCGGTGGTCGCACCCGTGGTAAGAACATCGTCGCAAACCAACACATGCGTATAGGCAATCTTTTCAGGATTTTGCACTGAAAAAACCTCTTTGACGTTCTGCCAGCGAGCAAAACGGCTCTTTTTCGTCTGCGTGTCCGTGAACTGCGTGCGCACTAACACGTCCGTCAAGTAAGGAATTCCCATGCCTTTGGAGAGACCCATTGCAATCCATTCGCTCTGATTGTAGCCTCTTTTCCGCAGTTTCTTCGGATGCAGCGGAATAGGCAGGATGTATTGAATGCCACGATAACGCTCCTCGGTAATCAACTGTCCTCCAAGGTATTCACCCAAAACAGCACCAATCTCTTTCTGCCCTTTGTATTTAAGGCAGTGGAGAATTTTCTGCGTGCGGTTGGATTTCTTATAGCTCATCAAAGCGGTCACCTCCTCCACCGGCACCCGTCCGTCAAAAACTTGCCGAAGAGGATTAATATGCTCTTTATGAAATTGTGTTTCAGGAAGATGCAACATACAGTTCAAGCAAATGCAGGATTCATTTTGCTGAAGCGCATCGCCACAGGCCGCGCACAATCGCGGATAAAACAAAGACAACAGGTTATTTATCAGTTTCATAGTTTTTTTATTTTGTTAACGAAGACCCATAACGAGAGATGAGTGAAATTATTGTAATTTTTTTATTTTTGCCGTCGCAAAGAGGTGAAGGATTTTAGTTGCTAAAATCCTGAGAGGGAAACAGGTGCGAATCCTGTACAGTACCCGCTGCTGTGAGTTTCCGCCAACGAAACGACATCAAGCCACTGCCGAAAGACGGGAAGGCGTTGTTTTGGGAACGAGTCAGAAAACCTGCCGCTGTGCGTTGTTATCGCTTCGGGAGATAGGCGGATGCAAAAGTGTCTTTTCCAAGCACTTCGTTCCAAACATTGACCGAAGCATTTGTCAAACCAAAATGCCGAAGATTATGCGTTTGCTTAATTTACTGAAAATCAATTTTTTATGGATGGTTTTGTTACCCCTGTTGGCCGCCTCTTGTCATCGTCCGGGACCTGAGCCGGAACCGGAACCTCAACCCGATGCATACGCCAAAGGGATGTACATCCTTAACGAGGGAGTTTTCCAATTGAACAACAGTACTCTGTCGTATTATGACTTTACGACGGGCGAGTTCACTGAAGACATCTTCCTGGATGTTAACCATCGCGGATTGGGTGATGTGGGCAACGATCTCCAACTTTATGGCTCCAAACTGTACTGCGTGGTTAACAACTCCAATATTGTGGAAGTGATGGATTTCAGTACTGCAAAGTCGCTGAAAACCATCAATTTGCCTCAAAAAGAGCCGCGCCGTCTCGCCTTCCTGGACGGCAAGGTGTACATTTCTTGCTTTGACGGCGATGTAGTGCGTGTCGATACGGCCAGTCTGGAGATTGAGGCTATGGTGCGAGCCGGCCGCAATCCCGACGGAATCTGCGCCTGCAACGGCAAACTCTATGTTTGCAACTCCGGCGGTCTTGATTACCCGAACTACGACAACACCGTTTCTGTCATCGACCCTGTTTCTTTCACTGTCACGAAGGACATCACCGTGGTTCTCAACCCAACCCGCGTGAAAGCCTATAACGACCGCTACGTCTATGTGGTCTCCAACGGCAACTACGGAGATGTACCTTACAATTTCCAAAAGATTGACTGTCAGACTGATGAGGTGGTGAAAAACCTTAACCTCGAAGTCTATAATTTCGACATTTACCAGAATCTGGCCTATACGTATTCTTACGATTACTCCACTATGACATCTTGGATCAAGGTGGTGGATTTGGAAACCGATGAGGTGGTGAAGGAGCAGTTCATCAGCGACGGCACGAAGCTGCAGACCCCATACAACATTAAGGTGAACCCCTTGAACGGCGATGTATATATCACCGATGCGGGCACCTACACGGCCAACGGCGATGTCTATTGCTTTGACAGTAAGGGTGAAAAGAAATTCTCATTCGAGGCGGGGTTGTGTCCGGCATCGATGGTGTTCGACTTCGGCGAGCAGGATATCGCGAAAAAATGACCCTTTTATATTAATGAGCAGCCGGCTTCGAAATGAGTGGCTGGCTGAAACAGAAAAGGCGTCGCGATTGCGGCGCCTTTTCTGAATTGCTATTACCGATGGTGAAGTTCTTCTTCCAGTTGCTTGCGCTTTTTGCCGCTGAACCAAAGTCCATATACCTCACTCACATTGCTGGCGGTGGTGAAGGCGTTAATATTCTCTTGCTTCATCCAAGCAAGCAATTCGCTAAACTCTTCGTTGCCGAGCAGAACTTCGAGTTCGATGCTCTTTTCCCCACTATAGCCGCCAATAACCTCGTAGAGTGTACATCCGCGGTGAAGATGATTGACGATGAACTCACGAACCCGTTCGTATTCCTTCGACACGATGCAGACACGTTTGCGTTTGCCTAAAGCAGCGGTGAAATAATCGACAACGAGCCCGTTGATCCAAGTGCCGATAAGCCCGATAATGACCATGCGGAAAGGATTGATGAAGAAGGCGGTGCAACAGATCATGGCACCGGCGATACTCACTGAAGTTCCGATGTCGAAGTGCAGATACTTGTTCACGATTTTCGCGAGAATGTCCAGGCCGCCAGTGGAGGCGTTGATGCTGAACATCAGGGCCTGCGATGCGGAAAGCAGCAATACGAAGCAGCAAAGATCAAACCAGGGGTCGCCCATCACGGAAGGCGTGCCGGTGACGGGGTTGGCACTGGCGAGGTTCTGCCACGGATAAACCCAGTTCCAGAAGTCCGTCAACGGACCGAGAATCAATGCGGTGTAAACGGTCTTTGCGCCAAAT
>JAEEKL010000026.1 GCA_016282395.1 Bacteroidales bacterium | reverse complement strand
ATTGATTTTAACCCCTTTATATCTTACGGAAACATTCTTGGACAAAATTGTGATTCCGCGTTCCCTTTCCAAATCGTTGTTATCCAGCACCAAATCTTGCACTTGCTGGTTCTCGCGGAACAGGTGAGATTGATATAAAATTCTGTCCACGAGCGTAGTTTTGCCATGGTCAACGTGTGCAATGATGGCGATGTTTCTGATATTCTGCATTTTACATATTTTTGAAAAAACTTGCAAAGATACACAATTTTCAAAAACAGAACGACATATAAAAAATGTAGAGACGATATACACATCGTCTCTACAGAGAGTGTTAAAAGTCGAATAGTTATTCGTTATCAGCCATTTCTTCGGCGGATTCCTCTTCGACAGGAGGTTCCGGAGCATCCATGCTGTTGTAGAAATTGCGGAAAGCGTTGCTCATCTCCGGGGAGAAGCTGCTCATCATGTCGATTTGGGCGGCAGCCATATCCTGAATTTTTCGGGCGGTTTGTTGGTCGCCCACCAGCTGGGCAATCTCCTGCATCTGGTGAAGTTCTTGGAATGCCCCTGCGACGGCCTGTTGGTCAATATCGGCCTTGCGAAGCTGTGCGGAGATGTTTCCTTGCAACGATTTGGCATAATTTATGGCCACATTGTCAATCTTCATCTCCTTGTAACGCTGTGCTAGGCTGTTATCAGGATATTTGACATTCTTCAACATGTAATACAAGAACAGGAAGTCGTAATGGATGTCGCCACTGCGGTAATCCAGCGTCCTTTCGTCGCATGCGTTGTACCAATTGAACAACGCCACCTGGTCGTCCCAAATCTTGTTGGCCATCTCCATGCCCTTCTTGTTAGCCTCATCAGAACCGATTCTGAAGAAATCCTCCATGTAGGTGATACATCCGTGGGTGTAACCGTAAATGTAGGACATGACGGATACGTATGGGAAGTTGCAGTCGGGCAGCACTTCGTTGCCATGTACCAGCACCTTGAGCGCTTTATCCTTGTCACCCTCGGCCATCAGCTGTTCGGCAAGACGTGCGTAAAGTCTGCGCATCAACGGCACCAAACGGGTATTGTCCTCGCTGTGATACAGCTTCGGATCATTGAAGCCGCCCCAAGCATAAGGATAAGCCGTGTGACCGGAAGGATTAGGATTTTTGACGGCGTCCAAACGGCTGTGGTCGTCAAACACCTCCATCAAATTGTGATACAGCCGTTCCGAATTGACACGTCCGGTCTCGCCATACGAACGGGTGCTGTTACGGATAGGTACCAGACGGTAGGCAAAACCTTCAAGCTGGAAGTAGTCTTCCAAGCCGAGATACGCCTCACTACCAGCCGTAGAAGCGTAATAAATCGGGCGCTCCCAGTTGTTGTTGGCCAAAATATCCATCATCACGATATACGCTTTCGTGAGCGGGTTCACACCGTTGGTCTTCAGATTCCATCTCATGCGATCGACAATGAGGTCGGCATCCTTTTCAGACACCGTTCCTGTAGCCAGTACTTTGGCCTTGTCCACCGGCAGGGAGAAGCTGGCGGGGATGGGCCGTCCGTTGCTGCGGTAGCCGGTACCCTGCTTCAACAGGAAGAGACTCCGCTGATTGTCGAAAGCATCCGATTTAACATAGTCCATCACGGCCTTTAAATCGATGAACTGGTTGTTCGCCGCCTCCAAGTACAACACATCGCGGGTACCATCCTTGTACTGGTCCCACGTCATAGAAATCGGCAACGGATCAGATTCGTATGCCTTGCGCTTCATCTGGTCAACATACCAACTGGTACTCAACAACATAAGATTACAGACGCGAACGTCCGTACGATAGCCCTCCACCTCCTGGGCATACCAGAGCGGGAAAGTGTCGTTGTCGCCGAGTGTGAACAGGATGGCATTGGGCTCGCACGAGTCGAGGTAATTCTTCGCCACGGCCAACGCAGTGTAGCGGTCGGAACGGTCGTGGTCGTGCCAGTTCTCCTTAGCCATCACGCAAGGCACTGCACCAACGCAGACCAACGTGGTGAGCACCGCGCCAATGGCCTGCACACTCTTGCTTTGCAGCTTCTCGAACAGGCGGTAGATGCCTAACACACCGAAACCGACCCACATCGCGAATGCATAGAATGACGCGGCGAACGCATAGTCACGTTCACGTGGCTGGAAGGCATACATATTCAAATATATAGCGATTGCCAAACCCGTCATGAGGAAAAGCATGAACACCACAAACGAGTGTTTGCTGTCGTTTTTCGTTTGGAAAACCAGCCCCACAAGCCCTAACAGCAGCGGGATCAGATAGTATTTGTTGTGCGCGGGACGTTCCATGGCGGCAGGCATATCTTTCAAGTTTCCGACCATAGGATTGTCGATGGCGCCGAAACCAGTAATCCAGTTACCGTTTTGGTAGTCGCCGTGACCTTGTATGTCATTTTGGCGACCAGAGAAATTCCACATAAAGTAACGCCAGTACATGTAGCCTAACTGGTAGGTGTGGAAGAATTTGATGTTCTGTTGCCAAGTGGGCAGACCTCCACGTGCCAGTTGACGGCGGTTATCCTTATCGGAAGGACTGTCAGAGTTGTAGCGGTTATTCAGCCAGTCAACGTACTGCGACTTTTTCTCGGCAGACCACATACGCGGGAAGAACATGCAGCCTTTGGGGTCGTATTCGGGGTCATCGCCCTTGCGCGCGTTGGTGACCACATAGCGTTTGGTCGCCTCATCGCGGTGGTAAACAGGACTTCCGTCCTTGAAACCCACCACTTGGGTGTTGTAACTCTGACCATAAAGTAACGGATTGGAACCGTACTGTTCGCGGTTGAGGTAAGACAGTAACGCCACAGCATCCTCAGGACTGTTTTCGTCAATAGTCGGATTAGCGTTGGAGCGGATGACCAGTGTCATGAACGTGGAATAACCGATAATGAGCATCATCAGGGAAAAGGCGCTGATGGAAATCACCGGTTTGTTGCGTTTGTGACCGTACCAGATGCCCCAGCCGATGATGGCGGCAATCAGCAGGAAGAAGAAGATCACGCCGGAGTTGAACGGCAGATGGAACGAGTTGACGAAGAGGAGGTCAAACTTGCCGGCCAAGTTCACGACCTGAGGCACAATACCCCATAAAATGAAGCCTAACAAGGCAATCGAAACAAGCAACGAGATGAGGACCCCCCATTCGGCCTTGGAAGTCAACGCACCCTTTTTGCCGCAGAGGATGAGCAGCGGGGTGGTCACGAAAAGCCATATCAGAATCATCCACATCGGAGAGCAGAAGATGCCGAATCCGAACGCGATAATGGCAAACGCGAGCACAGCGCCCATGCTGGTGGCTTTCGGATTAAGACGGTAGTACATGATCAGACCGATGGCAGGCAACGTCAGTAAGTTCAGCAAGTGAACGCCGATGGAAAGTCCTACCAAATAGGCTATCAGCACAATCCAACGGTTGGGGTTCACGTTGGCCATCGGATGCTCGTACTCCTCGTCCCATTTCAAGATGCACCAGAAGACCAGCGCGGTGAAGAAAGAGGACATGGCATAGACCTCACCCTCCACAGCTGAGAACCAAAATGTATCTGAAAACGTGTAAGTTAAAGCACCGACGAGAGCCGTTCCGAGCACTGCAATGAATCGTGGGGTGTTCAGTTCGCCCCATTTTGCAACGAGCTTGCGGGCAAGACGCACAATGCTGAAATAGAGCAGCATAATGGTCATGCCGCTGCAAACTGCCGACATGCAGTTGATGCAGTAGGCCATCTTGGTGACATCGCCGCCGGCAAACAGCGTGGCGATACGCCCGAGAATCTGGAACGTTGGTGCTCCAGGCGGGTGTCCAATGAGCATTTTGGAAGTGGTGGCGATATACTCACCGCAATCCCACCACGATACGGTAGGTTCAGCCGTCATGATATAGACGGCAGATGCCACTATACCGATGATCAGACCGATTAGGTTGTTAATCCTTTTTTGCGTTTTAGTCATTATATTGTTACTTTTAAGTTAAAATCTTCTGATAGAACTACTAACTGCTAACTGTCAACTATTTTGTCGCCGCCTTGAATTGCTGCAGGAAACGGACATCGTTCTCGAAATAGAGGCGGATGTCGTTGGTGCGGTATTTAAGCATGGTCATGCGTTCGATGCCGAGACCGAAAGCGAAACCGCTGTACTTGGTGCTGTCAATGCCGCAGTTTTCCAACACGTTGGGATCCACCATGCCGCAACCAAGGATTTCCACCCAGCCAGTATGCTTGCAAAGGTTGCAGCCCGCACCGCCGCAAATATTACAGGAAACATCCATTTCGGCGGACGGTTCCGTGAACGGGAAATAAGAGGGACGCAAGCGAATGCGTACTTCGTCACCGAACATGCGCTGTGCGAAATAGAGCAGGGTCTGTTTCATATCGGCAAACGACACGTTTTCAGCCACATACAAACCCTCCACTTGGTGGAAGATGCAGTGTGCACGAGAGGTAATGGCTTCGTTGCGGAACACGCGGCCGGGACAGATCACGCGGATGGGTGGTTGCTGTTTCTCCATGGTGCGCACCTGCAGCGATGAGGTGTGAGTACGCAGCAACACATCGGGGTGCAACTCAATGAAAAAGGTGTCCTGCATGTCGCGGGCGGGATGTTCTTCAGCAAAGTTGAGAGCGGTGAACACATGCCAGTCGTCCTCTATGTCGGGACCTTCAACGGCGGAGAAGCCAATATCCTCGAAAATGCGTCGCACCTCACCCATCATAATGGAGATGGGATGCATAGAACCGACGCTCTGCCGCGCCGCCGGACGGGTGATGTCAGGAATCAGATTCGACTTTTTGTCAGCAGCGGCCTCAATGGCGGACTTGAACTCGTTGTAGTGGTTCTGGGCCATGTCACGGAGGTCATTCACTAACTGGCCGAACTCCTTACGGCTCTCCTGCGCCATGTTCTTGAGTTCGCCGAACAATCCTTGTATCTCGCTCTTCTTGCTTAAAAACTGAATCCGGAACTGTTCCAAACTCTCCGCGTTCTCAATTTTAAAATTTTCAATTTCCGCTCTTATTTCGTCTATATTTTTCATCTTTTCTTTTATTTCATCGTTTTATCTCCTCCATTCCGTCGCCGACGATAGGAGGTGACGGGATCTCCGTCTCGCAAGGGCACAATGTCCTTATCTAATCATCGTCGCGCTGATAATCTTGATATCCTCCAGCGGGCGGTCGGCACCGTCTTTCTGCTGGGCGGCGATTTTATCAACCACGTCCATGCCGCTGATGACTTCACCGAATACAGTGTAGTCGCCATCAAGGAAGGGAGCGCCGCCGACAGTGGTGTAAGCCTGTATCTGCTCGGGCGTAAAGGTCTTGCCTGTGCGCTGAGCAATCATGTTGAGCTTGTCATTGTCATAGACCGTGCCATCGACAATGTAGAACTGGCAACCGGAAGAAGCCTTCTGCGGGTTCACGTTATCACCCATACGGGCCGCGCAAACGGCACCGCGTTTGTGGAAATGCGCCGGCACGAACTCGGCGGGGATGGTGTAGCCCACGTCGCCGGAGCCGAGCCGCTGACCGGGTTTCGCCGTCTTGGAATCCGGATCACCGCCCTGAATCATAAAACCTTTGATGATGCGGTGAAAGAGCACACCATCATAGAATTTATCGTTCACCAATTTGTGGAAGTTGTCCCTATGCGCGGGCGTGTCATCGTACAAGGCAATGGTGATGTCGCCGAATGTGGTTTTCAATAAAACTTTTGTCATTTTTTGTGTATTGTTATTTGGGGTTGTCTGTTCCGTAGTCCCCGCTGTAGCGGAACTCTCTTCCGTTTTCACTTTCTTTGGCGAAGAGCATGATGATAAAACCATGACACTCAACACGATACAAAAAACAATTGTCTTTTTCATAAAGATTTTCTCATTTTACAAACAAGCGGCAAAGATACATTTTTTTCGGTGACCATCCCATCAGAAATTGCCAACCTATTCCGGCAAGTTCCGCATTGATTCGAAATTTGAACATGATCTGTTCCGTTCCCGGATTTCCGGCCGGATGGCGTCTTCCACGCACAAGCCTCCGATGCGGGTTCTCCGCAGCGCAGTAAGGTGTGCGCCGCTGTTGAGCGCGGTGCCGAAGTCGCGGGCAATGGCGCGGATGTACGTCCCTTTTGAGCAGCGGATGCGGAAATCGATTTCCGGCAGCTCGAAGCGGGTAATCTCGAACTCGTAAATCGTAATACTCTTGGCTGTAAGCGCGGCCTCTTCGCCCCGGCGGGCAATCTCGTAAGAACGCTCGCCCTGGTGCTTCACGGCGGAGAACATCGGTGGCACCTGCTGGATATCCCCTGTGAACGACCGTGCGGCCGCCTCAGCCATCTCTCGGGTGATATGCTCGTACGGAAATGTCGCATCAATTGGTTTTTCCAAATCGTAACTCGGCGTGGTCGCGCCCATCATGAACGTGCCGGTGTAGGTCTTTTCTTGCGCCTGCAATGTATCGACCTGTTTGGTCATCTTGCCCACGCAGATGAGCAGCAATCCGGTGGCCAACGGATCCAAAGTTCCCGCATGACCCACTTTTACCTTGTGGCCTACAGCGCGTTGCACATGCCGACGCACCCGCCCGACCACATCAAACGAAGTACACTTGTAAGGTTTGTCTATCAGCAATAAATCGCCTTCGGCATTGATGTCCAAATCGGGTGGCAGCTCGAAGGTGACATCATGAATCATCTTCTTTAGCATAAGCCCAGAATGATGGCCAAAATGCCGACAATCACGCAATAAACGGCGAACCAGATCAGCTTACCCTTCTTCACGATGTTAATCATCCATTTGCATGCCAGACAGCCGGTGATGAATGCGGCGATGAAACCCACGGCCAAGGAAACGGCGGAAATGCCGCTCATCGCCGTGCTGAATCCTTGTTCGGCAATGTCGAGGGTGTCGAGAAGCGCCTCTCCCAACACAGGCGGAATAACCATCAGGAAGGAGAATTGCGCCATTCTTTCTTTTTTGTTGCCTAACAGCAGTCCCGTGGCGATGGTTGTTCCCGAACGCGAAAGACCGGGCATTACGGCGACTGCCTGCCCGATGCCGATGACGAAGGCGTGCAGCGGGGAGATTTCCTCGCGCTGGCGCGGCTTGGCATAGTAAGAGAAAGCCAGCAACGCCGCCGTAATCAACAACATGATGCCGACAATCAGCAGGCCTGAACCGAAAATCTCCTCCACCTTGTCTTTGAAAAACAATCCCACAATGCCCACAGGAATCATGGAAATCAGAATGTTGATGGCGAAACGGGTGCCTTCGTTCAACCCGGAATAGCTCTTCCAAGACTGCTTGGCAAACAGATCCTTAAAAATCCAGACGACCTCCTTCCATAGGATGCAAAGGGTGCTGAGGACAGTGGCCACGTGTAGGGTGACAATCATCGTCAGGTTCGATTCACCTTCCAGCCCGAACAGGTTGGACAGGATGGTGAGATGACCGCTGCTGCTCACGGGCAGAAATTCGGTCAGCCCCTGTATGATACCTAAGATTAATGCTTCTAACCAACTCATGGTGAAAAACTATTGGTTGTCGGTTTCGGATGCTTTCGGATGCCACATGATGGCCACGATTTCCACCACCAAACCCAAGAAAATCAGAATCGGAGCCACTACAATACGACGGGTGTTGAAGATTTCACCGTCGAAAACCTCGTCCGGGACGGCCCCACCCGACAGGCAAATATAACCGATGAACAGAAGTAGTGCGCCCACGCCCATCAGAATGTAGTTCATTTTGCGGAACAACGGCGGGCGGTTGCCTCTCACGTTAGTTGCATTTTCATTTTTCGTATTACTCATAATATTGCTTGTTAAAATTTACATGTATAATCGCTCGTCATTGATGCGGATGTATTTGTTCACGGAAAATGCCGAAATCAGCATTGTGAACAGCATGCTGAACACAAATATGGCGGACAGGATGATGACGATGTACATCATGGCCGAGAAATCAACAAAATCGGGAGCCATCCGGTTGCTGTAAAGCAGCGTTGCCGCTAACAGAGCCACGGCGATGAGACCGCCCCAGATGCCTTGGAGCATCCCCTTTGTGACAAAAGGCCGACGGACGAACTGGGGTGTGGCTCCCACCAACAGCATACTCTTGATATTGAACCGTTTGGCAAAGATATTGAGGCGTATGCAATTGGCCACCAACAGCATGGAGATAACCATGAATATAGCGCAGATGGCTAAAATCACCCATTGGATTTTGCGGAAGTTGTTGCTGATGGATTTCACGATAAAATCCGGATAATCAACATCTTGCACTATCGGGTTGCGTTTCAGCTCTTTGGAGATTTTGTTGAGGGAGTCGGAGTTGGCGTATTGCGGCTTCACGTTGACGATGATGGAGGCGTTGATGGGGTTGGAAATCACCTCCGTGAAATTGCTGCCGATGATTTGCTGCGCGGTGCGTGTGTTTTCCTCCCGCGACGACACCCGCGACGACTCAATATACGGTTTCAGCTTGATTTGTTTCTCTAAGGCGTCGATGTCGGCCTCCTTGATGTCGGAGTAGAAAAGCACTTCCATTTCGATTTTTTGGGAGAGATTTTGGAGATACCTCATCGAGAAAAAAGCGAAAAACGCCAACGCTCCGATGAAGAACATGGTGAGTGCGATGCTGAAAATGGAACCGAAAGCGGAGAGTCTGAGCCGCGCTTTCGTAATTCTGTCTATCGAATCTGGATAATTTGCCATAGTAAATTTTTGCGCCGCAAAAGTACAAAAAATTGGGAAACAAAAATATCGTACCTTTGCCGCCGATTTGGAAAGGTATGGATTATCTCGGAAGAATCTTTAAGTATCTGAAAAACTACAAATTGCAGATTGCGCTCATTCTGTTCGTGCAGTTGCTATATGCGTTTTTTTCCATCTTCACCCTCACCCTTCTGGTGCCGTTCCTGCAGGTGCTGTTCCGCCAAGTGGAGGCGGTGACCACGCGCCCCGAATTCTCCTTTTCCCCGCAATATCTCATCGACACGTTCTATTACCTTATGAACTCGGTGATTGAACGTTACGGGCAAGCCTCCGCGCTGCTGTTCATCGCCGGCACCATGATTCTGCTCTCGTTCCTCGCGAATCTGTGTCGCTACGCCGGCATGTTCTGGCTCTCGCATATCCGCTCCGGCATCCTCTCCAACATCCGCGATGAATTTTATCGCAAGCTGATCCGCCTGCCGCTGTCATACTACGCGAAGCAGCGTTCCGGCGACATCGTCAGCCGCATGGGAGCCGATGTCCTGGAAGTGGAGTGGACGGTCATCTCCTCCTTGCTGACCCTTTGCCGCGACCCGTTCCTGATCATTGCCTATCTGATTACGCTGTTCGCCATCAGTGTGAAACTCAGCGTGGTAACACTTCTGATTCTTCCGCTGATGGCTCTCATCCTCTCCGTTATCGGGAAGAACATCCGAAACTACTCGCTGCGGTCACAGGAGTTGATCGGGCAGATAACAGCCTATTTCGAAGAGGCGGTGGATGGGTTGCGCATCATCAAGGGTTACAATGCGCAGGATTATATGTCGGGGCAGTTTCGGAAGAAGAATTTCCGATTCTATCGTCTCAACAAGAAAATTTTCAGGATCAAAGAGTTAGGATCGCCGCTGATTGAGTTTCTTTGTATTTTCGCGGTATTAGCCATCTCCATGATCGGGTTAGTGGTGTTCCCCGACAGTTTCGCATCCCGAGGGTCCGCGTTCATGCTCTATTTTGTGGTCTTCGCACGCATGATTCCTCCGGCCAAGTCGTTGGCCACCACTTATTACCAGATACGCAAGGGGATGGGCGCCGCCGCCCGCATCTATGAAGTGATAGATGCCGAGGTGGAGATCAAGGATGTCCCCAATGCAAAGCATATTACTGATTTTCAAGAAACTATTGAGTTCAAGAATGTCAGTTTTTCCTATAACCCTGAGATTGAAAAAGAGGAGGACTGCGAGGTGCTGCGGAATATCAACTTTACGTTGAAAAAAGGCGAGACCTTGGCGATTGTGGGACCGTCCGGCAGCGGGAAGTCAACCTTGGTGGATCTGCTTTCGAGATTCTACGATATCCGTTTCGGCGAGATTCTGATTGACGGAGTGCCGATCAAGGAGTATGCGCTGACCGATTTGAGAGGACTGTTCGGAATTGTCAACCAGGACGTGTTCCTTTTCGATGACACGGTATATGAGAATTTGACCTTCGGGGCGAAGAATGCCACGGAAGAAGAGGTGGTCGCGGCCGCGAAAATCGCTCAGGCGCACGACTTCATCATGGAGTTGGAGGATGGATACCAGACGAGAATCGGTAACAGGGGAATGCGGCTTTCCGGCGGCCAACGGCAGCGGCTCAGCATCGCCCGCGCCATCCTCAAAAACCCGCAGATTTTCATCCTCGACGAGGCCACTTCCGCGCTCGACAACGAATCCGAACTTCTCTTTCAGGAAGCGTTACTCCCTTATATTGAACAACATACTGGCATCATTATCGCTCACCGGCTTTCCACAATCCGCTTCGTTGACCATATTCTCTTCCTGAAAGACGGCCGTGTGGAAGAGTTCGGCTCCCACAACGAGCTGATGGCGAAAAAAGGGGAATATTACCATTTTTGTACCGCGCAAAATCTGTCGGAATAACACACAATCCGCTGTTAAAAAACAATTTTAATTCTGCTATAAGCACTTCACAATAACACTATATTTGCAATTTGTATAAATATTGAAATAATATGTATAAAATTGCAGTAGTAGCAGGCGGAGACTCCGGCGAATATGAAGTCTCTTTGAAATCGGGCGACAACATTTTCCAACAGTTGGACAAGACGTTGTTTGAGCCCTATTTGATTCATTTCAAAGGCAGCGACTGGCATCACCAGACTGCGGACGGACGGCAGTTCCAGATTGACAAGAACGATTTTTCGCTGACCATTGACGGTCGGAAAATTGTATTCGATGCCGTCTTCATCGCCATTCACGGCACACCGGGCGAGAATGGGAGACTGCAAGGGTACTTTGACATGTTGAAGATGCCCTACATCGGATGCGGTTGTTTCTCTTCTGCTCTCACATTCAATAAGTTCTACTGCAACTTGGCGGTTAAGCAGTTGGGTGTTCCCATCGCCCCTTCCCTGCATTTCTATGCCGGTGACCCCATTGATATCGAACGCATTGAGGAGGTCTGTGGTTACCCCTGCTTCGTGAAATCCTGCAATTCAGGTTCCAGCGTGGGCGTGACGAAGGTGCATAACCGTGAGGAATTGATGCCGGCTTTTGAAGAGGCACTGAAGTATGACAACCAGCTTATAGTGGAGAAAATGATTCACGGCCGCGAGTTGGCCTGCGGTGTTACGGCAGCATACGGAGATGTCAAGATGTTAGCTATCACGGAAATAGTGGCTCACAATGAATTTTACGATTATAATGCCAAATATACGGATGTGGGACATAGCCTCATCACACCCGCAGACATCGCCCCCGATATGCAACAACTTGTCAGACAATATGCTGAGTTGGTCTTCCGCCAGCTCGATTGCAAGGGCATCGTCCGCGTGGACTTTATCCTCGATGAGGAAGCGAAAACACCCTATTTCCTCGAGGTCAACACCATTCCCGGCCAGACAGCCATGAGCATCATTCCGGCACAGGTGAAGAGCCTGGGGCTGGACGTTCGTGAGTTCTATACGAAGCTGGTTCTTGAGGTATTGGATAGTTAGCAGTTAGCAATTAGTAGTTAGCAGTTTTCCTTGAGCAGCCCCGTAGGGGCAAGAGCTTGGTAGCAAAAAAGATATCGTATGAATTGTATGAAAAGAACAATATGTTTGTTGGAATGTTTGATGTTTGGTTTTGCGGCATTTGCGCAGTACAACGAGCAGGACATCCGTGATTACATCGAACAATATTCGGAGGTGGCCATCCAGAAGATGCATGAGTACAAGATTCCGGCGAGCATCACGGTGGCGCAGGGCATCTTCGAGAGCGCCTGCGGCAAAAGCCGTCTCGCCGTTATGGGCAACAACCACTTCGGCATCAAATGCCACGAGTGGGCCGGCGACACCATTCTGATCGATGACGACGAGTTGCAGGAATGCTTCCGTAAGTATCCATCGGTGGCGGAGTCATATACCGACCATTCGCTGTTCCTGACCAACCGGAAACGCTATGCCAATCTGTTTCAGTTAGACATTATGGACTACAGGTCATGGGCCAGAACGTTGAAGCAGGACGGTTATGCCACCAACCCGCAGTACGCCGACCGGCTCATCAGTCTGATCGAGCGGTTCAACATCGCCCGCTTGGACACGATTTACTATCAGCAAGCGAATGGCATACTTCCTGTAACAGCCAGCGAGCCTAAGCCTGTTGCGCAAAACCCGAAACCTGCGGTAAAACCGTCAGAACCGGCAAAACATAGCAAGAAGGTGTTCACTGCTATCGGGAGTGAGTTTCCGTCAGACGAAAGCCCATTCACTTACAGGAAAGTGTTCAAGAACAACAACACCTATTTTGTCATCGCGGAGAAAGGCGACACTTACGAGAAGATTGCCCAAGACATTTTAGTGATGTCGGACAATTTGCGCAAGTTCAACGATGTCGGGCCGAATGACGAACCTGTGGAGAACGAGATTGTGTATGTGGAGGCCAAGGCTCGTGGGAACGCCATGCGTGTCCACACTGTGCAGCCCGGGGAAACGCTTCGTTACATTTCACAACGCTATGGTGTCCAGCTCCGCTACATTTTCAAATACAATATGTTGGATGAAAATTCCGTTATTTATCCCGGAGACCAGATATTATTGAAACGATAAATTACAAGACGATGAAAAAAATATATTGTTTGTTAGCAGGCTTATGCCTGATATCCGTCGGTTTCGCGCAATACACGATGGAGGATCATATTTACGATTATATTGACGAGTACAAGAACCTGGCTATGCAGGAGATGGAGTTGTACGGAGTGCCGGCCAGTATCACGTTGGCACAGGCCATCTACGCCTCGCAGGCAGGCACCAACGACTTGGTTCGCGAATGCCACAACCATTTCGCCATCATGTGTCATACGCAGGAGTGGACGGGGGAGACCTATTACCGTCCTTCCGACAAGAAACAGGAGAACTGTTACCGCAAGTATGCCACCGATGCGGAGTCATACCGCGACCATTCGCTGTTCCTCTCCACCCGAAGCCGCTACGTGAAATTGTTCTATTTTCCCATAACGGACTACAAGTCATGGGCCAACGGGCTTCTTGAAGCGGGCTTCTCCGGCAACCCGAAATATGCCGACACATTAGTGTCCATCATCGAGAAATACTATCTGATGCACTATGACCGCAAAGTGGCGCAGAAATTAGGTGATACTGTTGCGTTGCGAGCCGTGGAGAAGCCGCATCCGGAACGGACTGGTGTTGTGGCGCAAACGGAAACTCCGATTCCTGCCGCACAGCCTACGACCCCGACAACAAAACCTGTAGAGAAACCCGTGGAAACAGTTCAGCCCGTGCAGCCTAAAACAGATCCCACCCCGCAAAAACCTGTTGAAACTCCTAAGACAGAACCCCAAAAGCCTGCAGAAACCCCTAAGACAGAAACTCAAAAACCTGCGGTGAAAACGGATACCATGGAGGTGAACGGCATACAAGTGCTGGTGGAAAAAACCGAAAAACCGAAAAAACCCAAGGAATCCCAACCCGTACAAGAATCCGAACAACCCGCCGCCCAACCGCAACCAACTCAGCCGGAAAAGGTGGACGGAGCCAATGTTTTCGTGTTGGATCCTTATTCAATATCCTATAAATCAGCATACTATCCCTATACCAGCCGTCCTGTGTTTGAGAACAACAAAACGAAGTTTATCCTGGCGCGCCCCGGCGACACTTACCAGAAACTGGCCGCCTCTTTACAGATGACGGAGAAAAACCTGCGCCTCTACAACGATGTTTATGATGGCTCGGAACCCATTGAGGATGAGGTGATTTACCTGGAAATGAAAAGCACGAAGTCATCGGTACCGTATCATGCGTTACAAGAAGGCGACACCTATCGCTATATCGCCCAACGGTATGGAATTCAGCTGAAAATACTGATCAAGCGGAACAGCGGAAACATCAACAACTACAAGGTTGGAGATCAAATCTGTATCGGTTGTAATTAGAAATGCCAAAATCCTTCTACCATTTTAACCCAAAAACGTTGACGTATGAGAAGGTGAAGCTCAGCTTCAAGCACCTTTTCAAGCGTGTTGCGTGGGTTTTCGCCAGCGGCGTGGCCTTTGCTTTGGTCTTTGTCTGGATTGGTTTCTATTTCATAGATTCGCCCAAGGTGAAAATTTTGGAAAAGGAAAACAATGAACTGAAAGAAGAAGTTGACCGCTTGAATGCGCGCATAGATGTCATGTCCGATGTTTTGGCGGACATTGAAGACCGGGATGACAATGTGTATCGTAATGTCTTTGAGACAGATCCGGTGCCTGCAAGCGAACGCTATCCGTTGTTGGCAGAGGACACGCATTTCGACAGTCTGTCACGTTCCGAGGCCTATTCCATGCTGAAGGCCGCCAACAAAAAAGCCGACCAGCTGACCGTTCGGCTTGCGGTGCAGACCCGCTCATTGGACACGTTGGAGAAGATCGCCACCTCAAAAGCCAAGATGCTTGCGGCAATTCCCGCTATCCGTCCACTGAAGAACATGTACACAATCACATCCGGTTTTGGCCGCCGTTACCATCCGGTTCTCAAGACGTTACGAAACCATACCGGCATCGACATCGCCGCTCCGAAAGGCACGCCCATCTACGCCACCGCCGACGGCACAGTCTCCCGCGAAAATCCCGGCTCCGGCTACGGTATCTGCGTGTTGCTGAACCACGGTTACTCGTACCAGACGCTCTACGCCCACATGTCGAAGGCCGCCGTGAGACCCGGACAGAAAGTGAAACGTGGCCAACTGATTGGCTATGTGGGCTCTTCCGGCATGTCCTCGGGCACACACCTGCATTACGAGGTCATCAAAAACGGCCAGCCTGTCAATCCGATTTACTACTTCTACATTGACATCACCCCAGAAGAGTATAATTCACTGCTGGAGTCCTCAAAGAAAATCAACCAAGCGCTATCGTAAAACGATACAAAAACACACTGTTGCCAGCCACTTTGTTCAACTGCTGTAAACCGATTCAGCTGACCAAACCGACTGAAATTAAAGCATCTCCAACAACAAAAACAGAATAATTATTCGCAGCCACATCCTATTTGCCGATAATCGCCGCCAATTCGTCGACGCCCTTCGGCAAGTGCGGACCTAATACACGATGACCGGTTTCGGTGATCAGCAGGTCGTCCTCGATGCGGATGCCGCCGAAGTCGCGATACTTCTCCACCACATCATAGTTGATGAAGTCGGCGAACTTGTTCTCCTTCTTCCAGATGTCGATGAGGTGCGGGATGAAGTAGATGCCCGGCTCGATGGAGACCACGAAGCCCGGTTTCAGCTCGCGGGCCATGCGCAACGACGCCCATCCGAAGATGTTGCTCGGACGCACGGTGTCGTCATAGCCGACGTAGATCTGTCCCAAGCCTTCCATATCGT
>JAEEKL010000191.1 GCA_016282395.1 Bacteroidales bacterium | reverse complement strand
GATGGCCGCCGTAGGCTTGTGCAGCGCGGCGGCGATGTGCATCAACCCCGTGTCGCCGGTGATCACACAGTCCGCGTGCTGCAGGATGGCCGCCGACTGGTACAACGAGTACTTGCCGCAGCCGTTGGTGGCCCGCTCGCCAAGCTGGGAAACCACCTGCTCGCCCTCTTCAAAAACGTCTTTGCCCCCTAACAGCATGATCGGCTTGTGCAAAATGCTGCCAATTTCCACCACCTTGCTCACCGGAATGCGCTTGGTGAAATGCTGCGCGGCCAACACGACGGCCACGAATCCGTCCTCGAACATCATCGGCAGGTCGTCTTCGTCAAAACCTTGGTTTTCAGGAATGTAAAACTCCAACCCTTTGTGGTCGTTGTGAACATCCAATTCCTTGACCGCTTCAAAGTACCTTTCAACGATATGTGTTTCCGGCAAACCGTTCATCTTAAGACGGTAACAGATCCACTTCGAAAGATTATACTTATGGAAAGTATAGGAAGGAACTTTCAGACGGCGCACCACTTTGCGGGAACGCATTGTTTTCTGCAAATCAATGACCACGGTGAATTGCTCTTGACGCAACTCATCAATGGTTTGACTCACATTTTCAGGATCATAGATATGCACCTTGTGAATGTGAGGATTGTTCTCAACCACAGAAACTAAATCTTTTCTGACCAAGAAATGAACCTCTGCCTCCGGCAGTTGCTCGTTTACAGCTCTGATTACCGGTGTGGTCAGCACAATATCACCGATGGAGCTCAGTCTGATGATTAGAATTTTCGGTTGCGACGGGGGTTGAATCTCATCCATATAGCGTTAAAAAATATTAATTTTCTTCAGAAATTGCCTTCATATAATTATCCACAGGGGTGGCGTAAATTTTCAGGAGATTGGCGCGCATCTTTTCCTCCGGCACATCACTCGTTTGGGACTGCATTTGCAAATAGGCTTCAAACTTCGATTTCTCTTCCGGAGTATAATGGTTGGCATATTCTTGATTCTGATGCATCAAATCATGCGCAATATAATTATTGGGATACAGCGCATAATTCTTGTATATCTGCTTGTCTATCAGCTTACAAACATAATAAAGTTTATCGTTGTTGTTAAGATTTTCCGGCACCTGATCCAACTCATCGCCAAGCGGATGGCCAATGGTGAGGGCTACCCTACCCTTCTGCCCGAAAATGCCCTGCTTTATGCTGTTGAAATCCTCGCCCGGCTCTTTCACGTACGGACCGTTTTCACTCAAAGCGAGCTCACGGGCTTTCATTTTGTCGCAGGACTCATACTCGTAGGAAATCGTCAAGGGGGTTATGTTCATCCTGCGGATCGTTTCCAACAGATGCTTATCGTTGCCCATGGTGATCATCTTCAGCAGACCCTGCTTGGTGAAATCGTTGCCGTCTTTGGTACGGCCATCGCGCTGGGCAATCCATACGGACTCTTTGTCCTCAAAAAGCGAATACTGGATATAGGCAGCCAACTTCTGGAAATTGACCAACTTCTCACGCATAGTTCCACTCCGTTTCACCTTGATCATCTTGTTCAGCTTCGCAATTTCCCCCAACAATGGAGTGGTGAACAAGTTGTCACCCATCGCGATACGAGAAGTTTTCTTCTTTTCAATGAAAAAATAGTACTGCAACAAGGCCGGATCCAACGTGATATCGCGATGGTTCCCGATAAACATATATGTTTTTCCCTCCTCTAAATTCTCTATTCCAGAAAGGAAAATCCCTTTAGTGGATTGGGAAAGAAAAACATCCAAAAACCGCTTGTCGAACTCCACCTGCACCTCTTCAACGGTCTGGTATCGCTCCATATCCTTCCTGAAATCCTCTACACCGTAATTTTGCAGACAAAGACGCAAAGCATCCTGAAATCGGGGATCCTCCATCAACCGATAATACGCCTCCTTAAATTCAGCGTCCGTATAAGGCCTAATATCTTCAAAATCCATTCTATCCATAATAAGGGCGCAAATATACTATTTTTTTCGGAATTAATACTTTTTAACTTTTTTGAGATTTGAGACGTATAACGTATGACTTCGGTGATTAGCGGTGATAAGAAGTATTATAGGTAACAGTTTAAGTTTAAGTTTAAGTCATAGTTAAGTTATGTCAGTATTCCCGAATCCTGTTCTCAATGGCCACTATTGCGTCACGATACTCGGCAGCCTTCTCAAAATCCAGCTCTTTCACTGCCTTTTCCATTTCTTTGCGGTACAACTTCTTCTTTTTCTCTAACTGTTCCATATTATACATGGACAAATCCTCCGCTACGGCAGACATTTTCTTTTCCTTTTGAACATACTGAACCCCTTGTTTTTTCTGCTTGCCATTCTCACTTGACATTCCCGTGAGCAGCATCTCGTCCGATTTCACCACCCCTTTCGGCACAATGTGATGTAACTCATTGTAAGCTATCTGTTTGGAACGACGGCGATTGGTTTCGTCTATAGTAGCTTGCATGGATTTGGTGATTTTGTTAGCATAGAAAATCACCCGGCCGTTCACGTGGCGCGCGGCGCGTCCGGCTGTCTGCGTGAGTGAACGCACGTTGCGCAAGAAACCCTCTTTATCAGCATCCATGATGGCCACCAACGACACTTCCGGCAAATCCAAACCTTCACGCAGCAGGTTCACGCCCACTAAAACGTCGATGGCGCCGGCACGCAAATTTTGCAAAATCTCCACTCTGTCAAGCGTTTCCACATCGGAATGAATGTAACAAGCTCTCACTCCAATGTTTATGAGATACGTATTCAGTTCTTCGGCCATGCGCTTGGTCAGTGTGGTCACCAAGACACGCTCACCTTTATCGACTGTATCTTCAATTTCGTTTAGAAGGTCATCAACTTGGTTGGTGGCGGGTCGCACCTCTATCGGCGGATCCAACAGTCCCGTGGGCCGCACCACCTGCTCCACCACTACCCCACCCGATTGCTCAAGCTCGTAGTCTGCCGGCGTCGCACTCATGTAGATGGTCTGCCCCACCAAAGCCTCGAATTCATCGAACTTCAGCGGACGGTTGTCCAAGGCTGCGGGCAGCCGAAATCCATACTCCACCAGATTAATCTTGCGGGAACGGTCGCCACCATACATCGCCCCGATTTGCGGTACCGTGACATGGCTCTCGTCTATCACTAACACAAAGTCTTCGGGGAAAAAGTCAAGGATGCAGAACGGGCGCATTCCTGGCTCACGCTTGTCAAAGTAGCGTGAATAGTTCTCAATGCCGGAACAGTAGCCCAACTCCTTCATCATCTCCACATCATACGTCACACGGTCTTCCAACCGTTTGGCTTCCAAATGTTTGCCGATAGATTTCAGATAATCGCGCTGTTCTCCCAAATCCAACACAATCTGATTGATAGCCTCATTCATCGTCTGTTGCGTGGTGACGAACAAACTCGCCGGATAAATCACAATGTTTTCCTCTTTGGTGATGACCCCACCTGTGGCCGCCTCTATAATTTCCAGAGTCTCAATCTCATCGTCCCAGAAAATAATACGGAAAGCGTGCTCGTTGTAGGGCGGGAAAATATCCACTGTGTCGCCCTTCACGCGGAACTGCCCGCCTTGCAAATCGAGTTCGGTGCGTGAATAGAGGCTCGCCACAAACTTTAGCAGCAACGCGTTGCGGTCGATTTTCATCCCCGTATGCAGATGGATGACGTTCTTGGAAAAATCATCCGGATTTCCGATACCGTAAATACATGACACTGAAGCCACTACAATTACGTCACGCCGTCCCGACATCAACGCTGCCGTAGTGTGTAAACGCAACTTTTCAATCTCGTCATTGATGGACAAATCCTTTTCTATATAAGTATTAGTGGTCGGAATATAGGCTTCAGGTTGATAGTAATCGTAATAGGAAACATAATATTCAACGGCATTTTCGGGAAAAAACTGCTTGAACTCACTGTAAAGCTGGGCGGCGAGCGTCTTGTTATGGCTCAACACGAGCGCCGGACGGTTCACCTGGTTCAACACATTCGCGATGGTAAACGTTTTGCCGGAGCCGGTCACGCCGAGCAACGTCTGCGCTTTGTCCCCGTTTTTCAACCCCTCCACTAATTTTTTGATAGCTTCTGGTTGATCCCCGGATGGTTCGTACGAAGATGTGAGTTTGAAATTCATTCGATTTACGGTTTACGATTTGCGGTTATTGGATCTATTCACTATTCACAATACAACAAAACGCCGATTATCTAAACCGACGTTTTTTAAAACCTGCAAAATTAGCATTTTTTAACCTTTTCCTTTTTATCACTACATACAATTATGAACATAGTAATGTAAATAAAAATAGATAAAGAGGTTTTGAAACACAATTCAAAAGGGTAAAATCGCTTGTCCTTACATATTCGTAATTTGTCTATCTTTGCCGTTTTCACTTTTTACGGTAAAAATATAAAAAATTAATAACTAAATCATTGATAATATGAAAGATATAAAACGATACACAGTTACTTCGGCTCTTCCGTACGCCAACGGACCCGTTCATATAGGACACCTTGCCGGCGTTTATGTGCCCGCAGATATCTATGTCCGCTATCTCCGCAACAATGGCAAAGAAGTGCTGTTTATCGGCGGATCTGATGAACATGGCGTGCCCATCACTATTAAAGCCCGCAAAGAAGGTGTTACTCCGCAAGATATTGTCAACCGATACCACGAAATCATAAAGAAGTCGTTTGAAGAACTGGGCATTTCCTTCGATATCTATTCGCGAACATCGAATCCCACCCATCACAAAACGGCGGCGGAATTCTTCAAATATCTGTATGACAATGGTAAACTGATAGAAAAAACGAGCCAACAATACTATGACGAAGAGGCACACGAGTTCCTCGCCGATCGTTACATCACCGGCACCTGCCCGCACTGCAACAACGAACACGCTTATGGTGACCAATGTGAAGCTTGCGGCACCTCCCTTAGTGCCACCGATCTCATTAATCCTAAGTCGGCTCTTAGCGGAAACACTCCTGTGTTGAAAGAAACAAAACATTGGTATCTTCCTTTGAATGAGTACGATGCATGGTTAAGAGAGTGGATTTTGCAAGGCCATAAAGCTGACTGGCGACCGACCGTTTACGGACAATGTAAATCGTGGATTGAACAGGGACTGCAACCCCGCGCCGTCACCCGCGACCTCTCATGGGGTGTGAAAGTACCTTTGGAAGAAGCTGAAGGAAAGGTTTTGTACGTCTGGTTCGACGCACCAATTGGATATATCTCCGCTACAAAAGAGTGGGCCGATGCGAATCATACCGATTGGGAATCTTGGTGGAAAAACGGAGACACCAAATTGGTACATTTTATAGGAAAAGACAATATCGTCTTCCACTGCATCATTTTCCCTTGCATGCTGAAAGCACACGGAGATTACATTCTGCCCGACCAAGTACCCGCAAATGAGTTTCTTAATCTCGAAGGCGACAAGATTTCCACTTCCCGTAATTGGGCCGTGTGGGCGCATGAATACATTGAGGATTTCCCAGGTAAACAGGATGTTCTGCGTTATACACTTACTTCCATAGCGCCGGAAACCAAAGATGCGGACTTTACCTGGGCTGATTTCCAAGCAAAAAATAACAACGAATTGCTGGCTATTTTCGGCAATTTTGTAAACAGAACGGTGGTTTTGTCGCACAAATACTATGGTGGAATCATTCCCGAATGCGGCGAACTGACCGAATATGAGAAAGAAATCATCGAAAAGATGGCCGAATTCCCGAATAGGATAGGGGAGTGCATCGAACATTACAAGTTCCGTGAAGCACAAGCGGAGTTGATGAATCTTGCCCGTCTCGGCAACAAATACCTCACCGACACTGAACCTTGGAAAAAACAGAAAGAAAATCCGGAATATGTGAAGACCATTCTGCATATTTCCCTTCAAATTTGCGCTTCTTTGTCCATTCTTTGCGAACCTTTCCTGCCTTTCACGGCGAAAAAGCTGCAAAAAATGCTCAATTTGAACAATAAAAACTGGTCTGACGGTGGTCGTCACGATTTATTGAAAGCAGGTGATCAACTCAATCCCGCTGAATATCTGTTTGAGAAGATCGAAGATGAAACCATCGCCAAACAGGTTAAAAAGTTAGAAGACACTAAGAAAGCCAATGAGGCTGAAAATGCCGATGTCACCCCTGCAAAAGAAGATGTCACATTCGATGATTTCCAGAAAATGGATGTCAGAGTGGTGACTGTGTTGGCAGCCGAAAAGGTGGCCAAAACCAAAAAACTGCTGAAATTGAAGGTTAACACTGGTGTTGATACCCGCGAAATCATATCCGGTATTGCAGAATATTACCAACCGGAAGATTTGATTGGCAAACAAGTTCTGATGCTTATAAATCTCGCTCCAAAGAATATAAAAGGAGTGGATTCCCACGGCATGGTCCTGATGGCTGAAAATGCCGACGGCACTCTTTCCATCATGCAGCCCCATAAACGGGTGAAAGAGGGCAGCACAGTGAAGTGACGATGAATGAATAATGAATTAACGATGAAGGGCGATGAATAAAAGATGATGATTCATCGCCTTTTTCATCGCATAAAACTGCAATACGTCGCAACAAATTTATAAGCAGTAAATTGCACAAAATCCCAATAAAATAGCGGGTTTTCAAACATATAAACAAAAAAATGATTATTAGAAAATTACAACATTATCAACATCAAAATGTTTATAAAATGAAGAGTTTTCCAAATAACGCAAGTTACGATTTGAAATCTATGTGAAAAAAATTTGAATAAAAAAATCTTCCACAATAAAGGATATTTTTGAACTGAAATTTTTAACTTTTTCACCCTTTTCATAATGATGTTTTTATCCACTGAAAAAAATTTTAAGGAAAGTGTCGGATATATTTCCCATTTATAAATCTGACAATTACAATTAACATTATTCACATTTCGATGTTAATTACTTTTGATAAATGAAATTTCAAAATTTTTCTCCAAAATTTTATCCACATATAAACACACTTAATAATCATAGAGAATAAAAATCTATTTTCTAAAAAAATACAGAAGCGAAAAAATTGATATGGTGGTTGCCTCAAAAACATTCATCTTTTTTGTATTTTTGCAGCCACTATAAGAGGCAGTAAAAATGAAGATATACATTGGATCAGATCATGCAGGTTTTGACTTGAAAGAGCGGATTAAGAGGCTTTTCGAGGGCAAATTCGAAATTGTGGATGTGGGAACCGACTCTTCGGAGAGTGTGGATTATCCAGATTTCGCTCATCCTGTAGCCGAAGGAGTCTTGAAAGAGACTGATGGGGTAGGGGTGCTGATATGCGGAACAGGTAACGGGATGGCGATGACGGCCAACAAACATGCAGGCATCAGAGCCGCCCTTTGCTGGTCGCCGGAAATTGCGGCGCTGGCCAAACAGCATAACAACGCCAATATTCTGGTATTGCCGGCACGCTTTATCAGCTATGAGACGGCTGTTGAAACGGTGAATGCATTCTTCAACGCCGTTTTCGAAGGAGGAAGACACCAGAGAAGAATAGAAAAAATAAACTTGTAAAAATGAAATCTCCGTTTTTAGAAAAGGATTACGAGAGCATTCGGCAGAAAGCCTATACCCTTCGTCACAATTACTTTGACGATATGGACAAGCATTTGCTGAATTTGGAATCCTCTTTGACTAATAAGGGGCTGGATGTTCTGTGGATGAAGGATAAGGATTCACTTTACGCTGCTGTCAGTACCCTTGTTAAAGAACTCAATGCCCGAAGACTTACGTTCGATACCAAGATTCCTTTTGAATCCGCATTTCAGCAGTATGCTGATGTGATTCCCATAGAGCAGGCTGAAAACTCTTCTGATGACATTGACCTTCTCGTTTTAAATGCCGATTTTGCCGTTTGCGACAGCGGTTCGCTCGTGTTTTTGGATAAAAAATCCAAATTTTGCTTTAATAAAGCAAAAAATATGGCCATAATTGTCAATATTGACCAGATTATTATAAACCAGCAGGATTTGTCCTTTTTTATCGCGCTTAAATACTTGTCGAAGGAAAACAAGATGCCACAGGATGTTAAAATCATCCAAAACCAACTCCAATATGTTTTTCCTTCCCACCTTTCCTTTTTATCCGATCAGGTGGTTTCCCAAGAGGCGATGAATATAACCGTTATTCTGTATATGAATGATATTGAAGAGATTCTCTCATCTGAGGTGATAAAAGAGTCTCTCTATTGTATAGAATGCGGACAGTGTTTGGATGTATGTCCTGTTGCTTCTGCTTGTGACAATCTTTCCCCGATTCAGCTGATAAAAATGAACTGCTTTGACAAATATAACCAGTCACAGCATCTTTTCTCCCATACTACGTTGTGCGGGTCTTGCGAAGCCGCTTGTCCGGTAAAAATACCGCTTATCAGGCTTATGTTTTCTGAAATGCAGGCTTCCAACCTGTCGGTGAAATATTCTCGCTCGAAACAACTCTATTCTTTGTTTTCCAAAAGAAGCAAACTGAACAAAATAAACAATTCCTTTTTACGTTTTTTCTTTATTAAACGTTTCTTTGGACAAAATAAGTCCCTTGGACGCTATTTTAACAGCCAAAATGGCGATTTTTTCAATATAACGTATCAACCACCTTACGAAGACAATCCAAATGAACTCATCAAGGACACAGATATTGAACGATAAGATAAGGCAGTTTCTGAAAAAATACTACCTTAACAAATTATGCAAAGGTTTGGCTTTCTTTGTCATAATTCTGTTGGCCACATTTATAGCTTTTTCTTTGTTTGAGTATTTCTCATATTCAAACACGATTGTGCGATCTGTACTATTCTATTCATTTATAATCCTTTCCGTTGCCACTGCCATTGCCTATATCTTTATACCGTTGCTGAAAATAGGTGGGCTTGGAAAGCAACTGACCAATGAGGAAATAGCCAAAATTGTAGGTAAGCATTTCCATCAGATTGATGACAAGTTGTTGAATGTCTTTGAGTTGCAAAAACAGATGGAGAGAGGGGACTATTTGAGTTACGATTTACTTTCCGCCGCTATTGACAATAAAATCGATTCGTTCAAGGCTTACTCTTTTGTTCAAGCTATTCCCGTGCAGAAAACCAAGCGCATTGCGTTATGGATGATTCTTCCTGTTGCTATTTTCTTGTTGCTTTTTTCCATCAAGAAAGAACTTTTTACGGAATCTACCAAACGAATTGTACACCATACAGAAGTGTATGAAAAACCAGCCCCGTATGCTTTTATCATTACCAATGATTCTCTGAAAGCGTTTCAATATGAGGATTTTACGGTTAATGTGAAGGTTGAAGGAAGTGAGGTACCGGATGAGGTTTATGTGAAATTTAAAAACAGAAACTATAAATGTGAGAAAAACAGTAACTCCACGTTTTCCTATACGTTTTCAAATCTAAAGGAAAATACTGATTTTCAAATTATTACAGATGAGGTTCAATCATCATTATACGAAATAAATGTTCTGCCGAAGCCTGTGATGCTTGGTTTCAACATCTCTTTGCATTACCCTTCCTACCTGAACAAGCCTGATGAGGTGCTGGAAAATGTGAGCAATCTGACAGTACCGGAAGGCACACATATAACTTGGAAATTCATCACACGGAATTCTGAAAATCTTATACTGATAGTTGATGAGAATAAGAAAGAAATCTCTTCCGACAAAGATTCTTATTTGGTGGACATTACCGCAAAAAACTCTTTCACTTATTCTATTGTGAACAAAAACAAATATGCGGTGAGTAAAGACACCCTTTCAGACGAGGTGAATGTCATAAAGGATATGTATCCGGATATTGTGGTGCAGTCGCAACAGGATTCCACCTATAATGACCGAATTTATTTCAAAGGGAACATAAAGGATGATTACGGTTTTTCAAAATTACACTTTGTTTACAACAAACTGGATAAGGATGGGAAAATATTGTCGTCAAATAATGTTGTGCCGATAAAAATTCAAAATAGTGTGACAATCCAGGATTTCTATTACTATTTTGACCAAAATATGTTCCAATTGAATCCTGGTGAACAGATAGAATACTATTTTCAGGTATATGACAACGATGGCGTGAACGGAGCCAAATCCACCAAATCATCGGTACAGTCTTATCGTGTACGCACCATGGATGAGATTGAGGAAGATCTCCAAAAAGACGAGGAACAGACGAAATCCGAATACACGGATTTGTTAAAAGAGTCTAAGGATTTGGCTAAGGAAATAGAAAAGATGCAGCAGAAAATGATGCAGCAGAAGGACCTTTCCTGGCAAGACAAGAAAAACCTTGAAAAATTGATGAAAGAGTATCAGAAGCTGCAAGACCAAATCAATGAACTCAAGGAAAAACAGGAAAACCATCAACAAGTGGAGAACCAGTACAAAAATGTTGATGAAGATATTTTCAGAAAACAACAAGAGTTGCAGAAGCGCATGGATGAGATTCTCACTGACGAAATGAAAGAGATGATCAAAGAGTTGGAAGCCATGATGCAGAATATGAACAAGGATCAGATTCAAGAGCAGATGGAGAAGATGAAGATGTCCACTCAGGATATTAATGAATCTTTGGATCAGCAGCTGCAGCTTTACAAGCAGCTTGAGGTGGAGAAAAAGCTGAATGAGGCGGTGAAGAATATGCGTGATTTGTCGGAGGAAATGAGAAAGAATGCGCAGAAAACGGAAAACAAGCAAAATTCAAAAGAGGATTTGCTAAAAAAACAGCAGGAATTAAAGGAAAAGTATAATGACATTAAGAAAGATATAGAAGAGCTAAAAAAGCTGAATAACGAGCTTGAAGACCCCACTAAATTCAAGGATACCCAGGAGCTGCAAAAGGATGCGGAACAGAATATGCAACAGGGTCAGCAGAATTTGGAGAAGAATAACAGATCAAAATCCGCTGAAAACCAAAAGAAAGCTGCGGATGACATAGACCAGATGGCGGAGCAGATGGAGCAGGATTTTAATGAAAGTGAGTTGGAAAATGTATCGGAAGACATTGCCACCGTTCGCCAGATTTTGGATAATTTGGTGAAAATATCGTTTGATCAAGAGAATATTTTGAAAAGAACACAGAAAATGACCTCAATGTCTTCATCATATTCTGATGTGATGAAAAAGCAGTTTGAAGTTAAGCAGAATATGGCTCACATAGAAGACTCTTTGAATGCATTGGCGCGGCGACAGGCGGCAGTAAAGCCTTTCATCCAAAAAGAGCTTTCCAAGATACAGAACAATATTGAAACTTCGCAGACGGATATGCAGAACAGAAAGTTTTCGTCTGCATCCAAAAACCAGCAAATCGGCCTTACTTCCATGAACAACCTTGCCTTGATGCTGATGGAGTCGATGAAAGATATGCAGCAACAGCAGCAGAAATGCCAGTCAAAGTGCAAAAAGTCCGGGAATGGTTCTTGTAACAATCCGGGCGGCAAAGGTAAGCCGAAGAAAGCCTCAGCGCGTGAATTACAGCAACAGCTGAACCGCCAGATGGAGGCTATGAAAAAATCTATGGAACAGCAGTCCAAACAAGGGCAAACAGGTATGCCGCAGCAGAATATGAGTGAGCAGTTTGCCAAGATGGCTGCCCAGCAGGAAGCTATCCGAAAGATGCTTCAGGATTATCAAAACGAGCAGAAATCTCTGAATGGGGTAGGGGACAAGTCTTTGGATAAGATTATTGAGGATATGCAGAAAACGGAGAAGGAGCTGGTGAACCGTCAGATTACCCAGCAGACCATCAATCGTCAGAAGGACATCACCACACGGCTTCTGCAAAGTGAGCGAGCTGATTTGGAGAGGGAGAAAGACAAGGAACGCAAATCGAACGAAGCTCGACAAATACCGAATGTAAATCCGCCAAAAGAATGGAATTTTGACAAACAGCATAATCAGCAGAATGAGATGTTGCGGTCGGTTCCGGCTAATTTGAATTACTATTACAAGGCCAAGGCCAACAACTATTTTTACAACATAGAATAAAGTATTTAGCTATGATAGAAATAACGCTTTCTGATTTGAACAACAGCAGTTTTTACCAGCAGACACTGCAAACTATTGAACATATTTGTGATGAATATGGGATTGGGAACGATTTCGGCACGCTGTCTATGGCGAACCAGATGGTTTCTGACTATTTGGGTATGAACCATCCTCAATTTAATGTTGACGTGGATTTTCAAATAGAGAATAATGAGGTTTCCATGAATTACACGCTACAGTCTGGTGATTTCAAATCTCTTTCAGAGGATAACGACAATCAGAACACCGCGTTATTTGTATTACAGTCATTGGCCGATGAGGTTTCATTCTCCACTGATTTTGATACACTTATCACCACTTTTCACGTGAAAACCAAAATCAGTGTCCAACGTTCATTCCAGCCGCAAGTGGTCAGACAAAACATTTTCAGGTAGAAGATGAAAAAAACGATAGTGTTTTTCTTTCTTCTGTTTTTTTCGTTGTTCGCATACGCCCAGTCGAGCAAAGTTTTATTTATTGGAAACAGTTATACCTATGTCAATAATCTTCCAGATCTCATTTCGATGATGTTGTCATCGTCAGGTGATGATTTCGACTATCAGATGAGTACACCGGGAGGATGCACTTTCCAGCAGCATTGCACTGTATCTTCTTCCTATATCCAGCAGACAGGTTGGGATTATGTGGTTTTACAGGAACAGAGTCAGTTGCCTTCTTTCCCTGAAAATCAATTTATGCAGGAGTGCTACCCGTATGCGATGTCGTTGTGTTCCATGATACGAGACTATAATCCCGATGCGAAAATCGTGTTTTATATGACATGGGGTAGAAAAAACGGCGATCAGCAGAATTGTCCTTATTACCCGCCATTATGTACCTATCAGGGAATGGACAGTCTTTTGAATCTGCGATACATGATGATGGCGGAGGACAATCATGCGTGGGTATCGCCTGTTGGAGCGGTATGGCACTACATAAGGGATCATCATCCTGATGTTGAATTGTACCAGTCAGATGAAAGCCATCCTTCCTATTTGGGCTCGTATGTAGCCGCCTGCTGTTTTTACACTATCCTTACGGGACGAAATCCAAGGGATATTATATGGGATGGTGCTTTGGACGAAACTACGGCTTCAATAGCAAAAAACGCTGCTAAAACGGTTGTTTTTGATTCCCTTTGGAAATGGAAATTCCAAGCTGATACAGTATTGGACGATTCCACCTCCGTGAATGCTTTTTTATTGCCGGAAAATGGAATAGTGCTTTATCCGAATCCTGCCAGTACCACATTACACGTTTCGCTGCCAGATTTGGTGAAAAATCCAACTGTCACCATAGTAAATATGGAAGGTGATATGGTTTATCATCAATCACTGCTTTCATCTTGGAAAGAGCGTCACAATACGCTTGACATTGATGTTTCCTTTTTGAAAAATGGGAACTACATTTTCTCCGTCATATATGGATCGCGCAAATTCACCAAAGTGTTCACAATAGTCCGTTAAATATGATAAGTTTCGAGTATAATTGTGAGGTTTCTTTCCGGCCGTCTTTAAAACATAAATTATGGCTTCAGCAGGTTATTCGCAAGGAAGGAAAAATAACGGGAAATGTTTTTTATGTTTTTTGTGACGATGAATATATGCTAGAACAAAACAACGCTTTCCTGCACCATGACACATATACGGATATTATTACTTTTGACGAGTGTGTGGGTGACATAATATCGGGCAGCATTTTGATCAGTGTTCCCCGGGTTTCGGAAAATGCTTCCAAGTTTGGAAAGTCATTTGAAAACGAGTTGTTGAGGGTGGTTGTTCACGGCACGTTGCATCTATGCGGGTATAAGGACAAGAGTGTAGAAGAGGCAAAAGTTATGCGCCGGAAGGAGGATGAGTCATTGGCTTTGTTACAAGATGAGGAAATATAAAATATTGTCAGTCAAAAATATCTATCGGGTTTTCACGTGAAAAGTATGGACAAGCAATACGATATTATAGTGGTGGGAGCGGGTCACGCGGGATGTGAGGCAGCGGTGGTTGCCGCCCGTCTCGGAAATCAGGTTCTGCTGATTACTATGAATCTTGCATTGGTGGCACAGATGTCATGCAACCCCGCTATCGGTGGAATCGCGAAAGGACAAATTGTTCGGGAAATTGATGCCTTGGGCGGAATGTCTGGAATCGTCACCGACCACACCATGATTCAATTCCGTATGCTAAACCGTTCCAAAGGACCGGCCATGTGGAGTCCACGAGCCCAATGCGACAAAACCGCTTTTTCCCTGTATTGGAAATACGTGCTTGAACATACGCCAAACCTCCATCTTCGTCAAGACACCGTGACTGAACTGCTGATGGATGGGATGTCCGTAATCGGTGTGAAAACCCAGTTGGGAAAATCTTTCCAAGCCAAAAAAGTCATCCTGACTAACGGTACTTTCCTAAACGGAAAAATCCACGTTGGAGAAGTGAATTTTTCAGGCGGTAGGATAGGGGAGAGTGCCTCTTTCGTGCTGTCCGACCAGTTGAAAAGTTGCGGGATAAGAACAAGCAAACTTAAAACGGGAACTCCTGTCCGGATAGATGGGCGAACAATCGATTTTTCCCGTCTTGAGGAACAGAAAGGAGAGGAGAATCCTGGCCGTTTCTCTTATACCGAAACACCTGTTCTGAAAAAACAATTGAGTTGCTGGATTACCTACACGGATGAAAAGGTGCATGAAGTGCTCCGCAAGGGTTTCGACAAATCCCCTATGTTCCAAGGTCGCATCCAGGGTGTAGGTCCTCGTTATTGCCCTTCCATTGAAGACAAGATTGTCAGATTCGCAGACCGCACACGCCACCAGCTTTTTCTTGAACCCGAAGGCAGAAATACGAATGAATATTATCTCAACGGATTTTCCTCATCCCTGCCGGAAGACATCCAGGTGGAAGCCATTCATCTGATTCCCGGTTTGGAAAAAGTGGAAATATACCGTCCTGGGTATGCCATCGAATACGACTATTTTGATCCAACCCAGCTGCAATACACCTTGGAATCAAAGGTGGTTCACAATCTCTATTTGGCTGGACAGGTGAACGGCACTACGGGTTATGAAGAGGCGGCATGTCAGGGATTGATGGCAGGCATCAATGCGCATCTTGCCATCAAAGGCGATGATCCTTTAGTGCTGACACGCTCACAGGCTTACATTGGCGTTCTTATTGATGACTTGGTGAACAAAGGAATCCAAGACCCGTACCGAATGTTCACTTCCCGTGCAGAATACCGTATTCTGCTCCGTCAGGACAATGCGGATGCCAGACTAACCCCAATCGGGCGGAAATTGGGTTTGATTGATGATGATCGTTACGAGGAATTTCTTCACAAATATGAAAATCAGAATCATATTGTAACGTATCTCAAACAGCATACTACCCAATACCAGAAGATAAACGAAATGTTGAAACAAAGAGGGACAAGCTTGCTAAATCAGAATGTGAAATTGGAGAATATCCTGTTGCGCCCGCAAATATCCATCACTGACATCATCGATCATGATCGTGATTTCTCCAGATTCTTACAAGATATTGCCGCTACGCCGGAAGAAATAACCAATGCTGAAACGTTCATTAAGTACAATAACTATATTCAAAAAGAGGAAGAGTTAGTGCAGCATCTCTCCAATTTGGATAATATCAAGTTGCCTGCCGATATCGATTATGCCAACATACAATCCCTTTCAAAGGAGGCGAGGGAAAAACTTACAAAACTTCAGCCGATGAATTTGGGTCAGGCTTCCCGTGTGAGCGGTGTTAGTCCGGCAGATATCACCGCGCTGATGATTTTCTTGAAAAACACAATATAATTAACTGATAATCAATAATATATTCTCCTATTTTCTTTTTATTACGAATAAATTTGAAAAAAGTAAAATACATTAAAAAATATTTTTTTCCTCAAAATATCCGATATTTGAAATTTGCCTATTGAATATCAATATTTTACATTTTTTAGGAAAAGTTATTTCCTTATATTGTTTTTTTGACTATTTTTGCGGTTGCAAAATTGTAAATAAAAACAATTACAAATAAAAATCAAAGACATGGAATTAAAAGGATCACAAACTGAAAAAAACTTGCAGACAGCATTTGCTGGCGAATCTCAAGCTCGGAACAAATATTCTTATTACGCCTCTAAAGCCAAGAAGGACGGGTATAACCAAATAGCCGCCATTTTTGAGGAGACGGCTGCCAACGAGAAGGAACATGCCAAAATATGGTTCAAGCTACTCCATAATGGTGCTGTACCTGACACAATCACCAATCTGAAGGACGCTGCCGATGGCGAAAACTATGAATGGACGGACATGTACGCCGGATTCGCCAAAACTGCCAAAGAAGAGGGTTTTGACCACATTGCCGAGCTTTTCGCCATGGTGGGTGAGATTGAAAAGCACCATGAGGAGCGTTACAGAAAGCTGTTGGCCAACATCGAAGGCGGCTTAGTATTTTCCCGCGACCAGGAAATGATCTGGCAGTGCAGCAACTGCGGGCACATCGTCATTGGAAAGAAAGCACCCGACGTGTGCCCGGTTTGCGATCACCCACAGTCCTATTTCCAAATTAAAGCCGACAATTTTTAACTAAAAAATATATCATCAACGATCAAATTAATTATTATGAAGAAAAAATTCGTATGTACTGTGTGCGGTTATGTACACGAAGGAGACACTCCTCCTGAAAGATGTCCCCAATGTAAGCAACCGGCTTCCAAGTTCAAAGAGCTTGTTGAAGATGGAGCCTTGTCATTTGTAACCGAACATGTGCTTGGCGTTGCCAAAGACAGTGATGAGGAGATGATTAAGGATCTGAACGCGCATTTTATGGGCGAAGCCACAGAGGTGGGCATGTATTTGGCCATGAGCCGTCAGGCTGACCGTGAGGGTTATCCTGAAGTCGCCGAGGCATTCAAACGCTATGCGTTCGAAGAGGCCGAGCATTGCGCCAAATTTGCCGAATTGCTGGGTGAAGTGGTTTGGGATACCAAGACCAACCTTGAGAAGCGTATGATGGCTGAAAGCGGCGCTTGTGCCGACAAGATGCGCATCGCCAAGCGCGCCAAGGAAATGAACTGGGACGCCATCCACGACACCGTTCATGAAATGGCCAAGGATGAGGCTCGCCACGGCCAAGGTTTTGAGGGACTTTTCAACCGCTATTTCAAGAAATAGTCTTTCCAAAGTATTATTTTTGAAACGGCTTGCAAAAAACAAGCCGTTTTTTTTGTAAAAAAATTTAAGAAATTTTTATAAAAAAACACTTGACAAACGCTCAAAAATATTGTATCTTTGCACGCCAAAATTTTATTTGATGAAATTATCCGAATTTAAGTATTATTTGCCTCAAGAATTAATCGCTCTTCATCCAGTGGAGGAGCGTGATGAGGCGCGTATGATGGTGCTCAACAGAAAGACGAAAACTATTGAGCATAAACTATTTAAAGATATTATTGACTACTTTGACGAGGGGGATTTGTTTGTGATGAACAACACCCGCGTCTTCCCCGCATTAATGTATGGGGAGAAAGAGCAAACCCGCGCCCAAATCCGCGTTTTTCTGCTGCGGGAGTTGGACGAGGAAAGCCGTCTTTGGGATGTGCTGGTGGATCCCGCCCGTAAAATCCGTATCGGCAACAAGCTCTCGTTCACAAAAGATGACAGTCTCGTGGCCGAAGTCATCGACAATACCACTTCCCGTGGGCGCACGCTGCGCTTCCTGTTCGACGGCGACCACGACGCATTCAAGAAAAAGCTGATGGAAATCGGTACCACACCGCTGCCCAATGACATTCAGCGTCTGCGTGACATTGAGCCGAAAGACGAGGATGATTACCAGACAATTTACGCCACAGAAGAAGGCGCTGTGGTGGCTCCCGCCGCAGGATTCCATTTCAGCCGCTTCCTGCTCTCAAAGATGGAAATCAAGGGTATCGAACGCACCTACATAACTTTGCACGCAGGATTAAGTAATTTTAACGACATTGACGTGGAGGATTTGTCCAAACACAAACCCGACTCCGAACGCATGATTATCCGTACAGAGGTGGCCGACAAGATTAATGAAACGAAAAAAGCCGGACATAAAGTTGCCGTGGTCGGCACTACCACGATGAAGGCTTTGGAGTCCTCCGTGTATGACAGCGGCATGGTGAAAACCACCGAAATGAATGGTAGGGAGGATATGTGGACCAACAAGTTCATTTACCCGCCGTACCGTTTTAAAGTGGCCAATGCCATGATTACCAACTTCCACGCCCCGCAAAGCTCTATGCTGATGATGGTGGCGGCATTCGGTGGCTACGATTTCGTGATGAAGGCCTACAAGGAGGCGGTGGCGGAGAAATACCGTTTTCTCACCTACGGGGATGCCATGTTGATTATTTAACGTTTTTTAATACGATAAACTATGTCAAAAGCGTATCAGGAAGCAGGCGTACAATTGGAGGCTGGTTATGAGTCGGTGCGCCTCATCAAGAAACATATTTCCCGCACCAACCGTCCCGGCATGATGGGCAACATCGGCAGTTTCGGCGGCATGTTTGACCTGGCCTCCCTCGGTTATAAGGAACCCGTTTTGGTCAGCGGAACCGACGGTGTGGGCACTAAACTCAAATTGGCGTTCATGATGGACCGGCACGACACCATCGGACAGGATGCGGTGGCCATGTGCGTGAACGACGTGCTCGCCCAAGGCGCGGCACCCCTCTTCTTCCTGGATTACATCGCTGTGGGCAAGAACGAACCCACTAAAATCGAAGCGATTGTGAAAGGCGTGGCCGACGGCTGCGTGCTCTCTAACTGCGCCCTCATCGGCGGCGAAACGGCCGAGATGCCCGACATGTATGATGTTGACGAGTATGACATCGCCGGATTCACGGTCGGCGCAGTGGAAAAATCCAAACTTATCGATGGCTCTAAAGTAAATGTGGGCGATGTGCTTATCGGCCTTGCCTCTTCAGGAGTCCACTCCAACGGATTCTCGCTTGTCCGCAAGATTGTCTTCAAGGACAACCAGCTGGATTTGAATACAAAGTACGACACCCTTTCCGATACCCTCGGCAACGTGTTGCTCACGCCCACGCGCATCTACGTGAAACCCGTTTTAGAAGTGTTAAAAAATGTTGATGTTCACGCCATTTGTCATATTACGGGCGGCGGCTTCGACGAGAACATTCCGCGAGCACTGCGTCCCGGACAAGGCATCTTCGTAGATGAACACAACTGGGAAATGCCTGCCATCTTCCCATTCCTCGAAAAATACGGCAAAGTGGATCACCGCGAGATGTTCAATGTCTTCAACATGGGTATCGGCATGGTCTTGATGGTCGATCCGAAAGACACCGACCGCACCGTGAAGATGTTCAACGAGTTGGGCGAAAAAGCCTATGTCATCGGTAACGTCACCGACAAAGAAGAGGTGGTGGATATACGATTGAAATAAGTTCAAGGTTCAAGACTTCTTCCTTGAACAGCCCCGTAGGGGCAAGAGTTTGGTAGCCAGGGGTAAGCGAAGCGTAACCCCAGGAATTGAAATGAAAGAGTAATCATTATGAAATATATCGGTCCTCACGTAAGTGCATCGGGCGGTGTGGAAAATGCCCCTTTGAACGCCATGCAAGTTGGCGCAACCGCTTTTGCTCTGTTCACGAAAAACCAGAGGCAATGGTTTTCTGCACCCTTAAGCGAAAAGTCTATGGCCGCCTTTAAGGAAAATCTTGAAAAATCAGGTATTTCAACCGATTACGTACTTCCGCATGACAGTTATCTTATCAACCTCGGAAGCCCAGATCCAGATGGTTTGGAGAAATCCCGTAACTCCTTTTTTGAAGAGATGCAACGCTGCGAACAGTTAGGGTTAAAAATGCTTAATTTCCATCCAGGCAGCCATCTCAAACAGATAACATTGGAAGAGTGCCTGACACGAGTGGCCGAAAGCATCAACTTTGCCTTGGACAAGACACAAGGGGTGACCGCCGTGATTGAAAACACCGCCGGTCAGGGCACTAATGTTGGTTTCAGTTTCCATCATTTGTCGTATATTATTGACAAAGTGGAAGATAAGAGCAGGGTAGGAGTCTGTTTGGACACCTGCCACACCTACTCTGCCGGTTATGACCTCAAAACGGAAAACGGCTACAAGTCCACCTTTGAAGAGTTTGAAGAGGTGGTCGGTTTCAAATACTTGCGTGCCATCCACCTCAACGACACGAAAAAAGACCTTGGAAGCCATGTTGATCGTCACGACAGTATCGGCAAGGGACTCCTCGGCATGGAGTTTTTCGAACGGTTCATGAAAGATCCGCGTTTCGACAACATGCCGCTCATTCTCGAAACTCCTGATGAAACACTTTGGAAATCAGAGATTGAGCTATTAAAAGGGATGTGTTGAACATGAATGAAAGATCTCCTGCTTCCCATTAAAAGTTTACCTCCGTTTGTTTGTTTCCATAATGGAAAACAAACGTATTGGGATGCAACTCAAAGTGCTGATAGTCATCTTTATATGTGTAAAAGAATTCCTCATTTACAGGAAAGATGACGGTACGGGTTTCTCCTTTCGGAATGAACACCCGCTGAAATCCGACCAGTGTTTTCACAGGACTGCGCTTGTCCCCGGTGTTGGTCAGATAGAGTTGCGCCACCTCTTCGCCATCACAATTTCCAGTGTTTTTGACGGCGCAGGAAAAGGTAAAATCTTGAGCGTTGAATTGCCCGTTATCGTAGTCGAAAGTGGTGTAGCTCAGACCATAACCGAAAGGATAGAGAGGTTTTTCCGTCATGAAGCGGTAGGTGCGGTGTTCCATTTCGTAACTGTCAAAGGGAGGTAGATAATTTTTTGTGCTATAGAATGTTACGGGCAATTTGCCGCTTGGGTTGACTTTGCCGAAGAGAATATCCGCCACCGCTGTTCCCGCCGCCTGACCGCCATACCAAGCAGTCAATACGGCATCGAGGTTTTCGTCTTCCCAGTCTAACGCGACCGCACTGCCGGAGCAGAGAACAAACACTATAGGTTTACCCATCTTCTTGATTTTCATCAACATACCCTCTTGGATGCGCGGCAAGTCAATAGAGGTTCGGTCTCCGCCGTGGAAGCCGTCCAACTCCACTTTCAACTCTTCTCCTTCAAGTTCAGGGGAGAGGCCGCCCACGAAAATCACGAGGTCGCACTTGGAGATTTGCCAGTCAAAATCCCGAGACAGCTGGTACTTACCATCGACATGGTGGCAGGCTGTGTCAAAGTATAGTTCTGGGCGTTGGTTTTCGGGTAACATGTTGACATAGTTAACAATACCTTCATAGATGGTGACAGCATGGCGCGGGGTGCCATTATAATTGCCGCACAGCATTACGGAATCTGCCGCATTCGGCCCAACCACCGCAATTTTCTTGTATTTTCGGGCATCCAAAGGGAGAATCTTGTTTTTGTTTTGCAAAAGCACGATGCTTTTTTGCGCCATTTCAAGGGCTTTGCTTTCAAAAGAAGTCGTGTCGGGAATCTGTCGGAAAGGCTGTTCAGGGTCAAACATGCCCAAGGACAACCGTGCCTTAAGGATTTTTAACACATGTGCGTCAATAATATCTGTGGGGATTAATTTCTGTTCCACAGCCTCTTTCAGCGCATTGAGACCGCTGCCGCATTCCAAGTCTATGACGGAGCCGAACGCGGCGGCGGCGGCATCGGCGGCGGTCTCATGCGTTTCATGACGTGGAATCACCGTGTCACGTTCCCAACAGTCGTTCAATGCCCAGCAATCGGTGACGAAGAGATTGTCATAATCCCACTGGTTGCGGAGAATTTGCACCAGCAGATTGTCATTTGTGCAGCAAGGTTCTCCGTTCAGACGGTTGTAGCCGCACATCACCATACTCACATCCGTGTTCTGCACAATGTTCTTAAACGCAGGTAGGTAAGTGGTCCACAAGGCGCGTCCGCTGACGGTGGCATCGAACGAGTGGCGGTCGGCTTCGGGACCGCTGTGGACAGCGAAGTGCTTGATGCAGGCGAGAGCCTTGTAGCGGCCATTAACTTGCTGTTGCAGCCCTTTCACACATGCAGCACCCATGCGGGCGGTGAGGTAGGGATCTTCGCCGTAAGTCTCCATGCCGCGTCCCCAGCGCGGATCCCGAAAAATGTTGATGTTCGGTGTGAAGAAAGTAAGCCCGCAATAATCATCGTATTGCCTGGCCTGCTGGGCGCGGTAATACTTCATCCGGGCTTCGTCAGCCACCATGCCGAACATTTCCTGCACGGAGTTGTCGTCAAAGGTGGCGGCCAGCGCGATGGGCATCGGATAGACCGTGGCGAAACCGTTGCGCGCCACGCCGTGCAACGCCTCGTTCCACCAGCTGTATGCAGGAATGCCTAACCGTTCGATGGCCGGATTGTGATGCTCCATCATCCCCAATTTCTCTTCCAAAGTGAGCTGATTCAGAAGTAGTTGTGCACGCTCATCAATGGAAAGATTCGGGTTGCGGAAGTCCTGCTGCGCGATAGCGCAACAAGAAAACAGGATTCCTATGATGCTGACGATTATTCGTTTCATATTTTTCAATCTGTCTTTTACGTTTCTGGTTTCGTAGAGACGTGCCATGGCGCGTCTCTACATTACCGGATAGTCAATTTCCGAGAAACGAACACATTATCCTTCTGTATATAAACGAGATATGTTCCTGTTTTTAACGTTTTCGTGGCGATGCGGTTCGTTCCAGGTTGTGCTTCACCGAACATCACGCATTGTCCAGTTGAGGTAAAAATCTGCCAATTCAAATTTTCTTCTGTTGGGTTCTCCAGGGTGAAAAAGCCCTGTGAGACAGGATTTGGAGCAAGGTTAATTTTCGTTAATTCGTTTTCGCGGACTCCCGCTTCGATTATGAAATGTACTACATATTCCCGAAAAGTCTGATGAGGTGTGGAGGCAGTGTATATTATAATGGGGTTTAACCAAAAGTCTTGGCCTTCATCTTCTGAAGGGGAGACTGAAACACCAATAGGTCTGACAATAGTTGGTTTCAGATTGGATAAATCCGGTAAAACGCATCCCCAAATGTGAAATAGAATAGTATCACCTGCCGTAATAGTTCCATACAGATTATTATAATACTCTGGGTATGCAAGTCCGGGATTATTTTCCAACAAGAAGTCAAATGCAAGAATTTCAGGCTCTATTACATTGATTGGCAAATAGTTGACAAGTCCGTATGAAGGGTTGTCCGCCTGATGGAAGATAACCTCTTCTGCTGCCGCGTCGTTATCGCAACCCCAATAGTTGCCGACCGCATCCATATTGCTGTTCGCGTTATTATACAGTTCGTAATCCACGCCACCGTTGCCATTGTTGTACAGCACGTTGTAACCGGGATCCTCTGCTGTACCCATATCCAAATGGTGGTAATAGATGGCGGTGACACCCCAGAGGTTGCCGGATATAAGGTTGCGGCGCAGCTTGGCGGCACAGGTTGTGTCGTAACCATAAATGCTGATTCCGCTGCCACCGTTATTCGGAGTAACTTCCAAATTGTTGTCTATAAATTGATTATCAAAAATTTCAGAAGAAATGCGATATCCGTTCTGCGTGTAGCCGTAGCGGTTGTTCGTGATTACATTGTCCTTCAGTAGCACTTTTGTGACTCCCGGATTGTACATGTTCATGATACCGATGCCGCCTGACATAGTGCTAGCCACACCTTCAATACGGTTACCAATGATGAAAATTGTGTCCGTTGTACCCGGTCCGATATTGATCTGGGGATTATTGGTATTAGCTAAAACATTGTTATAGAAAACATTATTCAAAATTTTCGGACACCCGTCAGCATTGACCGCCGATTGAATAGCGCAGGCTTGGTTGTCATGGAAATAGCTATCCCGAATAATAGGATTGCAGTTCATGTAGCTGATGACGTGATTTGAGAAATGGTCAAATTCACAGGAATCGATGACCATGCCACTGTTTATTAGCTTAATTCCTTGGCAATAGCGAAAATGGACATGCATCAACGAGTTCAATGAAGACTCTTCAAAACGGAGTTCGAAATAGTTATTTTGAGTTGAATCTCCCTGGAAGACAAGTATTTGACTTCTTGTTGCCGTTTGCAAACTTCCGCTAAAGGTTAAGGTGACACCGTCGTTTACAAGGACTGACATTGCGGAGGATTCCAGTGTCAGCAAGTCACCTGCGGATAAAGTTAAATTTTGTGAAATTACATAATGTCCCGGAGAACTCGCCATCACTGCCGAAGGAGCGGCTGAGCATAACGATTCGAGCGTATAGGATTGCCCATCACCTGGCGAGACCCACTGCGCAAAACATTGATTAATAAAGGATAAAATAGCAAAAGTGATAAATATTTTTTTCATAGCAAATGATATTTTAATCGGCAAAGATACATAAATTATAAATATATGCAGATAAATAGCTGTTGTAGAGATGTTTCAGGAAACAACTCTACCTTTTCGAATGAAAAAAACAGGGATACTGTCCAATATTTACATTGATAGCATCCCTTTAAATGCCTTCTTGAAAGAGCGTGAGAGCTCGAATGCTGCATTATCGTCAATGAGAATCCGGTTTTTTATTACGCCGGAGACTTTATCCATGTTGACCACAACCGAACGGTTTATCTTCTGAAATTTGTTTCTCGGGAATTTTGCGTGAAACATCTTCAAATTGCTTCGGAAATATTTTCTGAAGCCGTTCTCAAAATATACGCACACTTGATTTCCCACCTTTTTGAAATACAGAACATTGTCGAAAACAATGCGGATGGATTCCTCGTTCCGGGTTCCCATGATGAAGACAGATTTCGGTTTTTGCTCTTCCAGGTTGTAGGTTATATTGGCTTCCTCCACGCGTTGTATCATCTGTCGGTCTAATTTGTTGTATGTGCCGTAAATATTTAAGATTTTACCCATAATGCTGTTGAGTTCCCTTTCCGTATAGGGTGCGTAAAAAACCTCAAAAAATCCCATTTTAAGAAACTGTTTCACTTTTTTGGTATGAATCATATCACACAATCCAATGATAAAAGGTGGTTTTCGGATGTCATGAAGCACCTCCGAAAACCTCATATCAAGAAAAAAAATCATAGGTGTGTGGTGGTTCAAAAAATCGATTGCCTCGGCTGCATGGCGGCACACAAATGCAATGTTTAAGGAACAATATTTTGATAATAAGCCTTTTAACAATTCTATCTTGGCCTCTTCCTCACTAAGAATTACTACTTCAAAATTTTTATTTGATACCATAATGATTTAGTTATTTCAGGTAAAAGTAAACATTTTTACTATTGTTTTTGATAAAAAATGAAAAAAAATGGTCAAAGGTTTTGTTTTGCCATAAAAACAACATCATTAGTGATAAAAAGTGAACAGTTGTTGAGTTAAGTTGTAATTTGCACTTTTTAACAAGTTTAGTGTATTTTCATCTAAGAAAAAACAGTACTGTAAAGAAAAATGCAAATTTTAAAGCCTTATATGTAACTTTAGCTTTTTGATGTTGTGCTGATTTTTTGGACGTTTGCTTCTGATCAAGCTATCCGTAATCATGTCGTAATTGTGTCTCTTCATAAAACAACAAATTGCGAATTGTGTTCAGGTCCTTCAGGGTGTATTGAGGCCCGGGTAGAGAGGGCTTAATCCATGAGGGACATTTTTCCGGCATCCATAGCCGAAGGTTGTCGTATAGTGCAATTATCTCTTTTTCAGGATTTTGACGATGTTTTTCCCTTACATATTGCAAAATCCGTAGTCCGTCTGCTTTTTGATGGAAGGCTTTCACGAAATGCGGATAATCGGATACATTTTTTCGGATCTCCTGCCAGATGTCAGGTTTGTTGCTGTCTTTCTGAAGAAAACGCAGAAAATCGTTTTCGTCCACGGAAATCAGATTCTCATACAGATTTTTCAGTTTTCCGTATGCTTCCCGGATGGGATTGAAAAACGAGTGGTGATAGATTGGGTAGCTGTCCCAGACACCGTTTGCGCCTGTCCGCATGGCCGGGCCGGTGCCGAATGGGACACGTTCGGAGTAGCGTCCAGCGGGATAAACGCATTCTGTGTTAAAAAGACTTAATCCGCCCATTTTGCAGAACTTTTGGACCAGATAGAAATCTTCGCCGCTCTGCAAAGGGGTGATATTCCCTATTTTTTGTAACGCACCAGCCCGCATGGCAATGGCAGATCCCAAGGCGGTAAATCCGTATGGGCTGTGAATCCTTAACAGGTTGACGGCATAGTTTCTCATGTAGATTTCGTATCGGAGCATAGCCCTGTCGCGAGTCTCGTCACCGCCGGTTAGCAGATGGTAGTAAGGAACAGCTAATGCGTTCATGTTTGGATTCCACTCAAACTGATCCGCCACAGACTGCAGATAGTGCGGTTTGACCAAAGTGTCCGCATCCAGGCTAACCACGATGTCGCTCAGGTCGCAGTCAGCCAAAACATTTTCAAATAGTACTTTCCGTGCAAATCCGACCCCCGACTTTTTCCCTTTCCAGCCGAGTCCTGGTGAAGAGTAGTCTAAAATGTGAAGGTGAAGTTTTTTGTAGTTGTGAAGAAAATCCAGCAGTTTTTGATTGTTTTCACAGACGGTTGTTTTTTCGGGAAGATTCCAAAAATCGTCAGGCTGGTTTACACAGACATAGACCTCGAAAGGGTGTAGGGTGTCCTGCGTGGAGAGCGCACCCAATGTGGCGGGCAGGTAGTCCAGCTCGTCCATTGCAGGGATTGCGATGCGTAAAGTGGGCATCTATTTTACAGTAATGATGACATCTCGTGTGCGAGCGGGTTGGTTGATGTTGTCACGGGCATAAACGAAATGCAGCGTTTGGGTGCCTTTTTGGACTGCGTCGAATTTCCAGTAACGGTGGCTGGAAGTTCCCACCATCCCTTTCGGTGCGTTGCTGACATAACGGTCACCAGAACTATTTACAACATAGACATCTTTTTCATTCACCCATTGCCACCAAAATCCGGTAGAAGCGTTGGTGATGAATTCGATTTCACAAGATTGCCCTTTTTTCAGTGACACCTCGTTGGTTTCCGTATCAACAGAAACCAGTTTTTGCTGAGCTTTGCAACTCATAAGAAGGAGAATTACAATTCCCAAATAAACGACTTTTTTCATACTTTTTTCTATTAATTTCATATTTTTTATTAGCTTCTGCAAAAATTGAAGCCTAAAACAGTTGGCAAATGTAATATTAAATGATAAAATTTAAAATTACGGGTGCAAAATTAAAAAAAATTCATGTAAAAGAGAAAATGTCTTTTTTTTATCTTCTTGATATGAAACATTACTTGTACCAATTCAAAAATTTTATGTACCTTTGCAGGTTTTTATTCTATTAGGGAAGTGTGTGATTTAGAGACATATTTTGAGACGATTTTCCAGTGTCAGGAGCCCAAAAACTTATATGAGCCCATCCTCTACACCTTAATGCAACCCGGCAAACGCCTGCGTCCGCAATTGGTGCATCTTGCCGCCGAGATGTTTGACGGGACAGGAGAGGATGCTGATCTTGTGGCTTCCGCATACGAAATGTTGCACAACTTCACGCTAATCCATGATGACATTATGGATAAGGCGGAAATTCGGCGTGGCAGGCCCACTGTCCACAAAAAATGGGGCACCAACGTTGCCATTCTTTCCGGTGACGCTTTAGTGGTGACGGCTCTGCTTCAGATTCACAAACTGGCCTGCAATCCCGAAATTGTACTCTCTGTAGCCAAACTCTTCGCCCAGGTCAGCATGGAAACCTGCAAAGGCCAGCAATACGACCTCGATTTTGAAACGGCTGAAAACGTTACTATCGACCAATATCTGAGGATGATTCAGATGAAAACCGCCACCATGTTTGCCGGCTGCCTGAAATCCGGCGGGCTTATCGCCAATGCCGATGCCGACAGCCTGCAGGCACTGTATGACCTCGGAATCCATCTCGGCATCGCATTCCAACTTGCCGATGACCTTCTCGATGTTTATGCCGACACCGAAATTTTCGGCAAAGCCATCGGCAGTGACATCAAAGACAACAAGAAAACCTTCGTCTATCTGAAAGCGATGGAATTGTCCGACAAAAAACAGGCACATCAGCTTCAGACGCTGTTTTCCACCACTACTATGGATGAAACAGCGAAATTTCAGGAGGTAAAGACCATTTTCGATGCCGTCAATGTCAAACAGGCTACCGAAGAGAAAATTTCTCTATATATTGACAAATGTTTCGAGGATATTGAGCGTATCCATGTTGACGAAACAAAAAAATCGCCTGTCAAGTCTCTCATCCAACAGTTGAAGAATCGTTCAAAATAGATGGCGCAAGATAACAGCAACCGATATTATATCATTTTGGTCGCCCTGAGTCTCATCTTGGGCTTCTACACGTTCAAGCTGTTTTCGCTACAGGTGTTGAATAAGACCTACAAGCGTCAGGCCAATGAGAACGCCATCCGCGAAATCACCATCCATCCGGCGCGGGGTTTTATCTATGACCGCAACGACTCGCTGCTTGTGTATAACGATGCGGCATACGATTTGATGGTGGTACCCAAGGAGTTGCGTCATTTCGACACGATGGAGTTGTGCCGCGTGCTGGGATTGGAAATCGAAGATGTCCGGAAAAAATTGGAAAAGGCCGCCAAATATTCCAACAGTGTGCCCTCTCTTTTCAAACAGCAGATTTCCAAAGAGGACTATGGTTATTTGCAGGAAAAGATGTCCGAATTTCCAGGTTTTTTCGTCCAAAGTCGTACTTTGCGTTCTTATCCGCAGCCCATTGCGGCTCATATTTTAGGATATGTCAGCGAAGTTGATGAGCAGGACATTGAGAATGACAGCTACTACAAAATGGGCGACTACATCGGGAAAAGTGGCATTGAGAAAGCTTACGAGACGGTGTTGCGTGGCGTGAAGGGCAAGCGCAAGGTGCTGGTGGATGTCCATAACAGAGAAATGGGTTCTTACGCCGATGGGGCGGAAGACATTGTTGCGGTGCCCGGAACCTCCATCTGGAGTACGCTGGACATGCAACTGCAACGCTACGGTGAGGAGCTGATGGCTGGCAAGCGCGGCGCCATTGTGGCCATCGAACCGAAGACAGGCGAAATCCTGTGCCTCATATCCAGCCCCAACTACGACCCGAACCTGTTGGTGGGTACCGCCCGCCCGAAAAATTACGGCAAACTGATGATGGATTCGGAAAAGCCACTTTTCAACAGAGCGTTAATGGCCGCCTATCCACCCGGTTCCACTTTCAAACTGGCCAATGGACTGATTGCCCTGCAGGACAACGTTATCAATCCGTCCAGCGTTTATGTGTGTTCCGGCGGCGGCTATCACATTGGCAGTCATGTGGTCCACTGCCACAACTGTGGCGGCCTGAACATTTACAGCGCCATCCAACGCTCCTGCAACACGTTCTTCTGCCGCGCATTCTACAATATCCTCTCTAACCGCACCAAATATAAAAACATTGACGAAGCCTATTCCGCTTGGCGGGATTACATGAGTTCCATGGGTTTCCTGCAGGTGTTCAACACTGACCTGCCCTACGAGCTGAAAGGCCGTATTCCCACCGCCGAGGATTTCGACAGGAAATACAACAATAGCTGGAACGGCAACACAGTAGTATCCATGGGTATTGGACAGGGCGAGGCGGCTGTTACCCCGTTGCAGATGGCCAACATGCTGGCTGTCATCGCCAACAAGGGGTACTATATTCGTCCGCACGTGGTTAGAGCCATCGGACGGAAAGACAGCCTGAACACCCAGTTTAACGAAAGGATAAATTCCAAAATCGAACCGAGACACTTTGAGACGGTGTTGCAGGGCATGAAAATGGTAGTGACCGGCGGTACAGGTCGTGGAGCCGCCATCCCCGGAATCGAAGTGGCCGGCAAAACCGGCACAGCCCAGAACCCACACGGCCGTGACCATTCTGTTTTTGCCCTCATCGCACCCGCTAACGACCCGCAAATCGTCATCTTCTGCCTCGTGGAAAACGGCGGCTTTGGTGCCACAGTGGCCTGCCCCATCGCCAGCCTTATGGCCGAATACTACCTCAACCGCAAGGTCGAACGCTCCGACCTTGAAAAAAGAATGAAAGAACTAACTGTCAAGTAAGCCATGCAAAAGTTGGATCCATATAATAAGATGTCCAAGGGCTTCGATGTCCGACTAATCTGCTACTACCTCGCATTGGTCATCATCGGCTGGATAACCATATACTCCACCTGCTATATTCCCGACGGCTCCACCCCGATTTTTGACTTCGGACAGCCTTACAGCAAACAGATGCTCTGGATTGGAACATCCATTGTGTTAGCAACTATTATTTTATTGATAGACAGCGGTATAATACAACATTATGCCTATTTTTTCTACCTGTTCTGCCTCATCTTGATGATTCTCGTTATATTCATTGGGGCGGAAATCAATGGGGCAAAGTCGTGGATTAAAATCGGAAGTTTCAGCATACAGCCCACTGAATTCATGAAGGTGGCCACAGCTCTGGCTCTGGCCAAATTCATGCAGGAGGGCAAAACCGCCAATGAACGCCGTTATGTCTGGGTCGCGCAAATCGCCCTCATCACCATTCCGATTTTCGTAGCATTGCTCCAGCACGATGCCGGTTCGGCTCTCGTGTTCTTCTCCTTCATCATACTCTTCTACCGCGAAGGGTTGAGTGCTGAATTTTTGATTTTAGGCATCATAGCGGCTATTCTTGCCTACATCTCCCTTAAATTCAACGAATTATACTCTATCGCCTTGATTACGGTAGTGTTCATCATCTTCATGATCATCAACCGCACTGAGAAAAAGAAAATCCGCCGTAATGTCATTGTCTATTTGGCCAGTATTGCGTTTGTTTTTTCTGTCTATTTCTTGTATGATCACGGACTCGAATCGCACCAGAAATCACGTATTGACACCATTTTGGGTAAGACATCCGACCCGCTTGGTGCCGACTTCAACCTCAACCAGTCGAAAATCGCCATTGGCTCTGGCGGATTATTTGGCAAAGGCTACCTCAACGGCACACAGACGAAACTAAATTTCGTGCCGGAACAAAGTACAGACTTCATCTTCTGCGCCATCGGTGAGGAATGGGGATTCTTCGGAACGTTAGTGGTGTTCGGACTTTTTGGCGCACTCATTTTCCGAATCTTGAAACTCTCTGAAAAACAGCGAAATCCGTTTGTTCGATACTATGGTTATGGCATCGCCGGTATTTTCGCCATCCACTTCTTCATCAACATCGGCATGACCATCGGCGTGCTGCCCATCATCGGAATCCCCCTGCCTTTTATCAGCTATGGCGGCTCCTCCCTTTGGGCCTTCACCATGATGCTGTTCTGCTTTATCAAACTTAACGACAATTAAGACGCGAAACGCAAAACTTTGAACTAACATCCTGCTTCATGTCAATGTCAATAACCCATAACCCATAACCCATAACCATTACAAAATGGACATATTAACCCAAATGGCAAAAACATACGCAGGCAAAAATCCCACCTCCTGCGTACCGCTGGCGCAGTCCGGATCGCATAGGCGCTATTATCGCTTCACTTTCGAGGATGGTAATACTCTAATCGGTGCATATAATGACGATGTTGCGGAAAACAAAGCGTTTTTCGAATACACCCGTTTCTTTGCAGCACAACAGCTGAACGTCCCTACTTTACTCGCCGTGTACGAAGATGAAAAACATTATCTGCTGAATGATTTGGGAAAACAAACCTTGTATGACAGGTTGTGTGAAATCAGAACGAATAATGATGATTTCCATGAGATTATGATCTTTTATAAGAAAGTGGTTGCTGCCTTGCCCCAATTCCAGATGACAGCAAAAAAGGGTCTTGACATGTCAGTGGCATACCCTCGCGCCGCCTTTGACCGACAGTCTATGCAGTGGGATCTCAACTATTTCAAATACTACTACCTGAAAATGATGTATATTCCCTTCAACGAACAGCTGTTGGAGGATGATTACCAACGGTTTATGGACTACCTTCTCAGTGTTGACGATGACTACTTCCTCTATCGGGATTTCCAGTCAAGGAACATCATGGTGTATCAAGATGATGTCTGGTTCATTGATTATCAAGGGGGTAGAAAAGGAGCGTTGCAGTATGACATTGCCTCTTTACTGTATGATGCCAAGGCCGACCTTTCACCCGAAATCCGCGAGGAACTGCTGGAATGCTACATGGACAATCTGGCGCAATACATTCCCGTTGACCGAAAACAGTTCAAAGCCTATTTTAACGCTTTTTCACTCATCCGCATCATGCAGGCGATGGGAGCATACGGCTATCGGGGCTATTTCGAACGGAAAACGCATTTCCTACAAAGCGTCCCCTATGCCATCCGCAATATGCGTTATCTGCTGCAACACAACGCCTTACCTGACGGGCTACCAGAATTACAACAGGTGCTGCAAACGGTGGTGGACAGCTACGTGGAGCCAGTTAAAGAAAATTCTGACAAACTGACCGTTACAGTACAAAGTTTCTCTTACAAAAAAGGGTTGCCCGAAGACAATTCCGGCAATGGAGGCGGCTTCGTGTTCGACTGTCGCGCCCTACCCAATCCCGGCCGGGAGAAGCGGTACGCTACTTTCACAGGCAAAGACGACTGTGTGATTGCCTATCTGCAGCAATACAAAGAGGTGGAAATATTTGAGAATCACGTTTGTGCATTGGTGGATATGTCCGTAGATAATTATCTGGAACGCAAATTCACCCACCTGACGGTCAATTTTGGTTGTACCGGCGGCCAACACAGATCCGTCTATTTCGCCGAGCAAACCGCCGCCCATTTGCGTGAAAAATACCCGCAAATTGTGGTAGAGGTAGGGCATAGGGAAAGAGACTGAAACTCCCGCTGTTTTTGCAGTATTATTGAGTATTTCCTGTTTCGTAACGTTTTTTATGACAAGCGTGTCTGAATAACTGTTATTTTTGTATTTTTGCAACCTGAAATAAAAGAATATGAAATATAAACGCATATTATTGAAATTGAGTGGTGAATCGTTGACTGGTGATGACGGTTACGGTGTAAGTTATAGTCATATTGAACATTACGCTAACGAGATCAAGTCTGCAGTAGATGCGGGCGTGCAGGTGGCAGTGGTCATCGGTGGCGGCAACATCTTCCGCGGCGTGCAAGGCGCGTCCGCCGGGTTTGAACGCCGTCAAGGTGATCAAATGGGGATGTTAGCCACCATCATCAACGCACTTGCCGTACAAGGTGTTTTGGAGGCTATGAACGTGAAAGCCAAGGTTTTGTCCGCGGTCAACATCGAAGGTGTCTGCGAGAAGACCTCCTGGCGCAAGGCTATCGAATCGCTGGAAGCCGGTTATGTGACGTTCCTTGCCGGCGGTACGGGCAATCCGTTCTTTACCACGGATACAGGCGCTGCCCTCCGCGCCCTCGAAATCAAGGCCGATCTGCTCATCAAGGGTACCCGCGTGGACGGTGTTTATACCGCTGATCCCGAGAAAGACCCCAATGCAGTGAAATTCACCGAAATCTCCCTCGCAGAAGCCTATCAGAAAAACCTCAAAATCATGGATATGACTGCTTTTGCGCTTTGTCAGGACAACAAGATGCCCATCTACGTCTATGACGCGAACACCAAAGGCAACCTGACGAAAGTACTCTACGGCGAACCAATCGGAACCCTCTTGTTCTAAATTGTTCAGGGTCAAGAACCAAAGGCCAAGTTTAAAGTTAATAGTCAATAGTCTAAGTCTAAAGTAATAATAATGGCTGAAAATAACTCCAATATTCCGGAAATCACCCCCGAAGAGGAAGCCAAATTGGCGAAAATGGCGGCACGAAGGACTTCGTTTAAAATTCATCTCGCTATCTTTATCCTTGCTAATACTTTTCTTTGGGTGGTATGGTATTTCCTGTTCAAAGACAGTGGTGAGGTCACCTTTCTAAAGGCCATCCTTTTCTTGCTGATTGTTTGGTTATTAGCTGTTATTTTGCATTATATGATTGTCTATAAGTGGACAAAATCTTATAAGGAGAAAGAATTAACTTCTTTGAAAAAAATGCGTCTGATGCAACTCCGCGAAATCGAGAATCTCAAAGCGGAAATGGAGCGGGGAGAAAGGGACACACCCGAGGAAACACCAGAAGAGAAAGAAGATAACAATTTTATAAACAGTAATTTAATAGATTAAAATCAACATTATGGATACACAAACCTGCTTGAAACAAGCGAAAGACAGTATGAATGCCACTGTGGCGCATTTCGACAAGGAACTGCAGAAAGTGAGAGCCGGAAAGGCTTCCCCACAAATGTTAGACGGCATCAAAGTCGATTATTATGGCAACCCCACCCCCATTGACCAGGTGGCCAATGTGAATACCCCTGATGCTCACCAAATCGTCATCCAACCCTGGGAGCGCAACATGCTGCCCGTGATAGAGAAAGCCATTCTCGCAGCCAATATCGGGGTTACCCCACAGAACAATGGCGAGTTCATCCGCTTGGTAATTCCTGCACCGACCGAGGAACGCCGTAAAGAGCTTGTAAAGAAGGCTAAACAAGATGCTGAACAGACCAAAGTGGCTATCCGTAACATCCGCCGCACGGCCAACGACGATGCCAAAAAGCTGAAAGATGACGGCGTGGAGGAAGATGCTGTCAAGAAATTGGAAAGCGATATCCAAAAAGCCACCGACGAAGCCATCAGCAAAGTGGATAAGATAATGGAAGCCAAAGAGAAAGAAATTATGACCGTTTAATTTTTCATTTATAAACTTAAAAGTATGAACATTCCTGAAAATTTGAAGTATTCCCAAGACCACGAATGGTTGAAAGTGGATGGTGAATTTGCATTGGTGGGCATCACCGCCCATGCCGCTAACGAATTAGGCGACATCGTGTTTCTCGACATCCCCTCTGTGGGTGAAACGTTGGACAAAGACGAGGTTTTCGGCTCTATCGAAGCTGTGAAAACCGTTGCCGACCTGCTCTTGCCTGTCGGCGGTGAAATCGTCGAATTCAACGAGGCTCTAGAAGGCGAACCCGCCCTCGTGAATAGCGATCCTTACGGCGCTGGCTGGATCATCAAAATCAAAATGACGGATCCCGCTCAAGTTGCCGACCTGATGGACGCTGCCGCTTACACCGCTATGTTGGGATAAAACCCTTGCTGTTTTTTTCATTACATTAGTAGTAGAGACGCAAAATTTTGCGTCTCTACGTTTTTTTTACAGGTAATTTTGAATCAACCAATCAGTGCAGGTCGGCCCCGATGAGGTGCATGAACTCCTGGCGGGTATTCTCGTTTTTGAGGAACGCGCCGGTAAATTCTGACGTGGTGGTCACGGAGTTCTGTTTCTGGATGCCGCGCATGGACATGCAGAGGTGTTGCGCCTCAATGACGACAGCTACGCCGAGCGGGTTCAGCACATCCTGCAGGCAGTCCTTGATTTGGGAAGTGAGACGCTCCTGCAGCTGCAGACGGCGAGCGAAACACTCCACTACACGGGGTATTTTACTCAATCCTACGATCGTGCCGTTTGGGATGTAGCCGATGTGCGCTTTCCCGAAAAACGGCAGCAGGTGGTGTTCGCATAACGAATAAATCTCGATGTCCTTAACCACTACAATTTGCTTGTAATCCTCATGAAACAAGGCACTTTCAAGAATCGCTTTCGGATCTTGGCGGTAACCGTGGGTCAGAAAATCCATGGCCTTCGCCACACGCATCGGGGTTTTCAACAAACCCTCCCGATCAGGATTTTCCCCTAAACCCTTCAGTATCTCTTTGTAATGGAATGCTAAATTTTCTAAATTTTCTTCTGAAAAAGTCGGAACTTGACTCATACTAATAATGTTAATTTATCCTAATTTCAACCTCTTATTCATTGTCTCATCCCATCAAATACGGGTTTCCTTTCCGTTCGCGCCCAACGGTGGTAGGGTCGCCGTGTCCGGAAAGTATCGTCACCTCATCATCGAGAACGAGAATCTTCTCACGAATGCTCTGCAGCAGCAAAGTCTCGTTTCCCGTTGGCAAATCACTTCGGCCTACACTCAGCTCAAAAATCAGATCGCCAGTGAAGATAATCTTGTTTTCCTCACAATATAGACAGATACTTCCATCGCAGTGACCGGGCGTATAGAGCACTTTAAGTTGCTGATTTCCAAAAGTCACCACCTCGCCTTCTTGAAGGAAACGATCAGGCGTAGGCATATTTTCTGTTTCCAATCCGAAAGCAGCAGCATAGACGTGCGCTTTTCTGTAAATCGGCATACCAGCTTCATGCATCAGCAGTTCGGGATGGTATTCCGTCACGCACCACGGATTGCCCAAAATGTGGTCAATATGTGGATGTGTATTGATGATGTATTTGATTTTCAGATTTTTAGAGGCGACATATTCACGAATCTGCTCGTCTTCATACCGTTGACAGTTGCCCGGATCCACGATTATCGACTCGTCAGTCTCATCCGACAAGATGTAGGTGTTCACCATAATCGGATTGAAATGAAACGTCTTGATTTCCATATTCATAAATTTTAACTTGGATTCCCCGACTAATTCACGCAGGGATTTATGTTTTTTTAACCGATTAAAAGGGTGTTTTTTTGGGGTCGGTGACATAGATTTCTTTCACTTTATGACCATTATCGAAGATGGCGCTGTAAGTCAACTTTCCTTGCGGGTTCCAGCTTGACCATTTACCGTGGCGCAGCCGGTTTTTATAAGCGCCCTGCGTATGCTTCACTCCGTTGTCGTAATATTCGGTGAACACACCTTCAGGCACATCATTCACAAAATTCTGTTCTCGGATTTTTTTCTCGTGCATATTGTAAAACACCCATTTTCCCTCTTTCAAATCCTTGGAATATTTGCCCTTGGAGAGAATATGGCCGTTCTGTGCGTACTCGTTCCATACGCCGTTCTTCAAGTCGTCGGTGTATTTTCCCTGACGGTGCATCTTGCCGGTTTCCTCCCAAAACATGATGCAAAGTCCGTTCAGCTTTCCTGCTTTATAGTTGTTTTCGTACTTTTTGAAGCCGTTTTCGAACCATCCTTCCCAGAAACCGTCCATCACGGCATCTTTAAAAGTACCCTGATCTTTGATTTTCCCATTATGGAAATAGGCAATCCATTTGCCGTTTTCCTTGTCGTCTTTAAACGCACCTTCACGCTGCAGTTTGCCGTCCTCATACCATGCTTTCCACAATCCATCGCGTTTCCCATTAACGTAATTTCCTTTGCGCCAAACTTTTCCGTTCTCGTAGTAGTAAGTCCATGTGCCATGTTGCAGACCGTTCTCAAAATTGCCTTCGCTGCCGAGGCGGCCTTCGTTATCGTAGAATTTCCATAACCCTTGCTGCAATCCGTGAACCAGCTTGCCCTCCATGTCTTTTTTGCCACCACGGTTCCACCAGCAGGCGTCACCTTCCAGCAACCCCATGTCGTAAGTGCCCTCGAAATATTTCTCACCGTTGTCGAAATATTCTATCACATGACCATGAACGCTGTCTCCGATATATGTTACTTGTTTGTATAACTGACCGTTAGGATGATAAAAAGTCCATTGACCGTCCCGTTGGCTGTCCTTGAACTGCCCTTCCGACTCTACCTTACCCGACTGAAACCAGCTTTTGAACGGACCGTTGTCAGCATGGTATTCCTGACCGAGTTTGCCGTCATCGTACCACACTCTCCATACGCCAATCTTGATGCCGCCACGATAATCTCCTTCCGTCCATTTCGAACCGTTGTTGTGGTAATAGATCCAATGCCCCTCTTCAACGCCCTTTTTCTGCACCCCGATGGACATCAGTTTGCCGTTTTTCCAGTAGGTTTTGGTCGTGTCCTGCGCCGACAGACCGACTGTTAGCGCCACACACAGCCATAACAAAAGTATCTTTTTCATTCTTAAAATTTTAGGGGGCAAAAATACAATTTTTTAGGGAATAGGGCCAAGGGACAGGCAATAGAAAAAAAGGGAACATCAATCGAATTGACATTCCCTTTTGTAATATTCAATAATAATCAGCGATTATCTGACAATTACTCGTTTGGTGACAGTTCCGCTGGTTGTCGTCACTTTCACGGCGTAGGTGCCGGGAGCCATGCCGGAGGTGGAAATAGTGACGTGAGAATCATTGCAGAATTGTTCGAACACAAGTTGTCCCATCATATTATATATTTCCACACGTTGGATTTGGTCTGAGGTCACAGTCACAAAATCATCAGCCGGATTGGGCCATACGCGCACCTGCAACGGTTTCATGTCTTCAATGCCGACCCCACCGAAATGAAACATAAACGGATCCGCAGCTCCGATATAAGGATACTTCTCAACCCTTCCCGACTCGTCTTTTGCGTACAGATAGTATTCCACCGTATCACCCGGTTGGTAAGCGTAATTTACAGATGTAAAAGAGAACGTATATTCATCGTTGGCGACGTTTTGTAACGTGGAATTCCACCATTCTCCATGATTGATACGGAAAAAGACCAACAGGGAGTCGGTTACTAAATCCGCGCCGCTCAAGGCCTTGACTGTGACGGAAATGTTGAGCGGGTCGCCAAGGGAAACCTCACCTAATAGCGGGTAGTGTTTCAGGTAAAGCATCCCGGGATCAGCCAATTCGTGGGTGCGGCAGTGCAACGCATCGGTGCTCAGCCAAGGCGTGTACTCGCTCTGCATAATGGGCACGATAGTATAGCCGGGCATCGCCTGCTGATAAACGGCAATGGCCTCGTTGTCGTGAGGGTTGCCTGTCACGGGCACAAAAACGTGGTCGTTAAAAATCAAGGAATTGGTGTAAGGGGTGGCATTATTGGCGTTCGGGTTGGCATAAACGCGGTAAACCTGGTAGTGGTTTCCCCACGGGGTCACGGCGTTTGCGAAAGTTTGCGCCACGTCCTCATAGTTGCTGTAGCGCGGGTCGTTGGTCGGTACCTGGCCAATCAGAACCTTATCGACATCGAGGAATTTGCCCCAGCAGTCAATATGTGCGATGTATTCACCAAGAGGATCAGGAAGAATCATGTAGTTGTCGATGCCGAGATAGTTTTGAGTCATGGACAAGATGGAAGACTCCGTTTCGGCAGGATTTTCCTGCAACACTAACATGGTGGAGGCCGCTGTGCCATAGCCGTCAACCATATAGTTACCGCCCGTATGCACCAAAGGCATCTCGTAACGGCTAACGCCCATAAAATCAACCACAGATTCCAAAGCCGCGTCATCGTTCGGACGTTGCGGGCGGTTATAGACGAAGTCAATCACCCTTATGGAGTCTTGGCCGTCAATGACGAACCAGGGACCGTAGTCGCGGGTCCAGTAGGAGTCGTGCTGGATAAGCCAAAATTGCACATTGGCCATATTTACTTGATTATTGTTGAAGTAATCACTGGCCTGCATACTGTCGGAAGGGGTGTCCACAAGCACTTTCACCTGAGTGATTTGCGACAATTCACGCACCAGCTCGACAGGAATACCAAGCGGGTAGGCTATCATCACGCCGCCCATTGGCTGGTACTCTGCTATTGCGGAAACCGGAGCGGAAGGATAAACAGCTTCGCGCAGATGTGCCTGTTGCGACAGATACGGTATCATCATTTTTTCTTCCGCAGTGGCATGATGCGGGAATTTCGGATGAACATCGTAATGAATTTGCTCGTTTTGAGCAAAAAGGAATCCAAAAAGGACCGTAATCCAAAAAGTAAGAATGATTCTTTTCATATTTGAATTTAAACTAAAAAACGCTCAACTTGCAAAATTGAGCGTTTTATTTTGTGACCCCTGCAGGATTCAAACCTGCAACCTTTTGATCCGTAGTCAAATGCTCTATTCAGTTGAGCTAAGGGGCCGTGCTTCAAAAAAGCGTGCAAAAATACACTTTTTTTAATATCATAGCACTTGAAAAATTTTTTTTATTTATAATGCCGTATGTTGAAAAAAAATGTATTTTTGCCGCCGAATTGATGATAAAGGATGAGCTATGGTGTAATGGTAGCACTACAGATTTTGGTTCTGCCTGTGTAGGTTCGAGTCCTGCTAGCTCAACAAGAAAACTCTCACCG
>JAEEKL010000190.1 GCA_016282395.1 Bacteroidales bacterium | reverse complement strand
TCAACGTGGCCGCAAGGTCAACGTTTCCCTGGGTACGTATGGCAAGCCATTCCAGCAGTTCTTCCACCATTTGATTTTTAACCATTGACTCATCCACCAAACGTTCCAAATCCCCCATAGTCCTGATCTTTGAATCAACAATAATGGGTTCATCATCGCCTTCGGTGTAAAACACGCCGTTCCACGGCTTGGACACTTCGTCGTCATGCGATTCTTGGAGGTTGCCGGCACTCCCCACCTCTTCCGATTTCTTTACATCTAATTTTTTCTGTGCATTTGATTCCATTTCGGCAAAATTATTTTGTTAAACTGCATTTACACGGCAAAAACAGGAAAACTTTTATTTTTAGCTTCCCACGCACCAGCCGTCGCGCACCATTTCGTCCAACGAGTCGTATTGCGCCACCACAACGGGGGTGCGTTCCAACTGCATCAGCATAAACTCCACTTTGTCATCGGGGATGGCACACACCACGTACTTGTAGTCCACCAGATCATTGATGGCGATGATGGGGGTGAAGCCCTCCAGTTCAGGCGTGAGGAACTTCTCGTTCCAGCGCAGTTGCGGCGAAAACATCGGCTGGTCGTAACATCGGGAGAAGTCCTTCTTTCTACTTTCAAACACGCTTTTCTCGTAATCCTCTATCATCTCGTCGATGAGCCGGTCAAACTCCTCCCATTGCCGCTTGCGCTCCCATTCGGTGAGGTCGCCCTCATAGAGCAGATAGCCGTCCTCGATGGCACAGCGGTACATTCCCCGCCGCTCTTCTTGCGAGGCGGAGGTGATGGGGAAGAAGTAGTTCCACAGATAGTCTTTGACTTTTTCTTTATCCATAGCTTTGTTGTTTTTTTACGGTGCAAAAATACAACATTGGGAAACAGAAGGTGTTATCTTGCGAGTAGCAGTTTTGGTCAGCATCCTTCAAACGGCCTCTTCAACACGAAATCGTCAGGGGCGTTCGTCCAATTGTTCAATGCCCGACCGGAAGTTGAGCAGCGCATTGTCATGTCTATGAAGAATGAGGAGGATTTTCTCGGGAGTAACATGTCAGTAGGCGTAGAAGTCTATTCCAACAGCCACTTCCAAGCGGGAATCACCTCTATAATTTGATTGTCTTCCAAATTTATTGTATCTTCCTCATCGTATGTGACAATCACCAATCGTTCCAGTTTTTCTGATGCATTGAGCTTTTTTAGTGCTTCGATTTCACGATGACGGGTGCTTTCTTCTGCAATGGAAAAGGACACCTGTACCGCGTAATGCTTTTCTGGAATGAAAAAATCCACTTCAACACGTTTGTTGTAGTAATACAGCTCTTTCTCATATTGTTTGTACAAGTGAATGGCGCATAGATTTTCCAAAAGCGATGACATATCTTCTGTCAAGAATATACAGAGCAATCCGTTATCCGTGAAATAATGCTTTTTAACCGTCTCCCTCTCAACAAATTTTGATGAAAAATTGGATATGGAGAAGACCAGGCAAGCCTCTTGGGCATAACGGATGTAGTCAATTACGGATGCCACGGATGTGTTGACTCCCGTCCCTTTCACCAAGTTCGCAATCCGGTTATATGATATGGGTTGTGAGATGTTGTCCGCTAAACGTTTGATAGCAAGCCGCAACGCCATTTCGTTTTTCACTTTGTTACGCAAAATAATATCACCCAGCACAATTTTTTCGTAAAGGTCATTCAACCAATGCCGTTTGTTGCGATATAACAGAAGTTCGGGGAAGCCACCCCATTTTAGGTATTGGGTGAATTGTTGTTGCACAATAGATTTAGTCTTCCCAAATTGCCATTCCTTTTCAAGATGGATGTTCTGCGCTTCCAAAAACTCCAAAAATGAGTACGGGTAAATCGTTGCTCCTGTAAATCGCCCTCCAAGTGTGGTTTGGATGTCCCGACTGAGCATTTTGGCATTACTGCCTGTAATAAAGACCTGATACTTCTGGTTGGCCAAACGGCGCGCAAAATGTTCCCAACCCTCCACATTCTGAATTTCGTCAAAAAAGAGAAGCGGTTTGTGTGCGTATGCGGATGCGTAAGCCTGAAGTATCAAGTCGAATTCATCGGCTGTCATACCCAGAAGCCGCTCGTCATCAAAATCAATATAGACGATTTCTTCCAACAGATGACCATCGTCTATCAAATGTTTGGCGCGTTTGTATAGCATGTAAGATTTCCCCGCCTGACGTATGCCCACCAGCACGTACCTGCCGTTTTCTTCAAATTCAAATGGACGGTCATAGAGTTCAACATCTTTTAGTGTTTCCTGTCCTTCCTTGATTAGGGTGCGGAATGTTTCTCTTGTAATAGCCATAACATAATATTTTTCGGCAAAAATACATTTTTATTCAACGCTGTCAAATAAAGCTATTGATCTTTGTTCAACAACAGCGAATAAAACGGCCTATTTTTTTTCTAAAATTGTCGTTGGAGTTTTTCTTAATGATTCGTGGTAAATAATTGTTATACTTTCCTCTACATAAAAATTCTTCGTCAATTTTATTGTCAGGACTGCGCTTGTTTGTTTTTTTATGGTATAAAACACAACATTGGGAATGATTACTACGCCACCTCAATCACCGCATACCTGTCGCGTTCCAGTTCCTTAACAAGGGCTTTGTACGGATCTGTTTCATTGGAGAGCACCATTTTGCACAAGGACACGGAATAGCCGCTCATCAGAATCACGCCGTAGTCGTTCTTCCTAAGCGGAATGGCGTTGGTGCGGCTGTTCACGTTCCAGAAGACGAGCTTCGGCATCCTATATCCTTTGTCCGCGAACTTTCGGCGTATGGTTTCGAACAAGTTGGCCGACTCCATCGGAGCTATTCTGCTGCATGTAGCACTGTCAAACTCCATATCGGACACGATGAGCACGGTTTTGGGAAGGTCTTTCTGTTTCATGCTGTGCAATACCGCCGTGTCTAATATCAGATCGAAAGTTTTCTCTATGTCGGTGTTGGAGCAGTCGTTGTAACCTTCCAGCATTTGTTTGGCCTGCTTGAGAGTCTTGCAACCTGAAAGGTCAACAAGTCTCGGTTTTGCGCTGAAGGTGATGAACTTGTTTTTGAATTCGCCCGTGAGCCTTTGGCTGAAGTATAAGCAGATGGCGCTCGCCACATCCAATGCCGTGGTGAAAGACCTGTTCAACCGTGAATACATCGAGCCGCTACCGTCCCTGACAACGAGTACGCCGGGGTCGCCTGACACATAATCGGGCAGCGACTTCCACATCTCCTCCAGTTCTGTCTGATTATCGTTTTTGTAAACGTCAACTTTGCTGTAAATGTCGTGAGGGAATACTGCTGCGGCGTTTATTTTGACAGTCCCGGACGCAAGTTTGTCGAGATATGCCTGCCGTCGTTCCTCGTCATACTTGAGGAATAAATCTCCGTAGTAGGTGTTGGCTACCGAAGGCACTGCCGAATAGTCGATGTTCTCGTATGTTTTGGCGGAGATGTCCCGTTCCACGATTTTCAGTTTCTCGCGCAGTTTGGACAATATCTTCCTGTATCCCGCCTCGTTCATTTTGTATCCGACGTTGTTGAGCCATTTCACCACGGTTTTCGACATGGTGCGTGAGGCGTTCCCGGCGTTCGGACTGGGCAGCCATTTGGCGAGGAGCGATATGTTGCCGTCACTTTCAAGATCTTCCTGCAGGCGTGTCCCGATGATTTCGGCGATGTCGGTTCTGACGAGGTCTGCCTCTTCGTATTTGTAGTTGCAGAGCATCCATATCAGGTCGTCCCAGCGGCCGAACTCCGGCACTAATGGAAGGAATCTGACCGCATTTGTCCGGTCAACGCGCAAATACCACAGGTAGATGTTTCGGAAGGAGTTCCGTTCGCCCACACCTCCGCGCACGTCACGCAGGAAGAACAGGAATTTGGCGAACATCCGCTTGTCTTCCATCATGGCCCGCATCAGCAAGCCCTCAATCTCCCGCAAGCTTTCCGGTCCGACAGCCCGAAGCGAAGGGGTTTTCCAGTAAAGGTCGAGCAGGTTCTTGCCGCTGGTCTCATACATTACCGCACCATTCTCGCTGAGCGTAATGTTGTGGTTCTCATCCAAAAGTGTCTCTTTGAGTTCTTTGATCATTTTCGAAAAGGATTAAAAAAATGGGTATGGTAACAAGAGGTGCTTAACGAAGTTTTCTGCCAAACTTTGAAGAGTATTGCTGAAAGCCTCTTTCCCATTACCCATTTTTGGATTTTGTTTAAGCAAAATGGGCTTTTCACAAGAGGTAATAGGTTTCGCAAGACCCGAAAGATTGCTGTATGCCTCTTTGCCCATTTGTTGGATTGATATTTGAAAGAACGTTTTTGTTGTTTTGAATTACGTGGCAAAAATAGGAAAACTTTGCGGTGCCAGGTGAATTTTGCTAGTAGCAGTCGTTTAGTCTTCTGTTTCATCGTGTAATGTAACACCACACCCTTATTTTTATTTTTCATTGGGTTTAAGATTGTATATCTTTTCTGCAAACTCCTTAAATGGCATTGCACCGAGTTTTCGATAAAACTCATCGGGGTTGTCCCCTATTTGAATCGGTCCTTCATTGTTTTCATCATCCTCATTGATGGTGTTTTTCATTTTGCTTTTTGCAATAGATTGCTTAATGTAAGCAATTCGTTCTTCGGATGGCATTTTACTGACCTTAATCAGTTCCGCTATAACCTTTTGATTATATTTTGTGATGGCGTTGTACCACTCCTCGCTGAACCAGATGTTGTCGGGGATGTCGCCGGCGGAAAGGAAGCATTTCATCATCTGTGCGCCCGTGTAGCCGCAGAGTGTCCGCTGGTCGGGTTGGTTGCGGTAGGCCACCATGAACCGCTTGTCCGGCATCTTCCTCGCCACCTCGTAAAGGCGACGCACGTTGTCGGTGATTTGCTCCAAGGTGATGCGCGGCCACCCTTTGCGCATCTCGGTGGTTATCAGTGCGTACGATTGTCCGTGCAGGCCGTCGCCTTTGCCGTACTTGGCACCGAACTTCTGGAGGGCGACCTTGGCCGAGCCCGCGCCATGCTTTCCTTCCGGGTTGCTCCCGAACACAAAGATGATGTCCTTGCCCGGGGTGATGTTTCCTGTATAATGATTCATAATGTGAATTTTTAATCTACATAAATCGCTCACTTACTGTATTAGTCAGGAGTTTGCCCCATAAAGCCGTAGCATTTCCTCGTATTTCGCTTTCAGTTTCTCCCGCAACGCTTTCGGCACCGGTTTGGTGGGGCGGAACACTTTCGGCGATTCGGGGTGGAAGTGGGTGTCGCCCTCGCCTAAGGAGTAAACCAAGTAGCAGTCGTCGCTGTAGTCCCAATGGAAAATGCAATTCTCCTCCTTGACTTCAACGCTTTTGTCGCGACATGATTTTTGGCAATCCTTCATGCAATCTTCCCAGCAACGTTTACGATAACTGGCGTAGTCCTCTGTGGTGGGCTGTGCGTGACCTACCACACAGAGCTCCGCTCCCCATTCGTCAATCACCTCCACGATGTCGCCAGGCCGGAAGCGAATCTGCTCGGGAGTGCGGCCCTTGAAATGGCGTTCGCATTGGTAATCCAGCAGAGATTCGTCGTTGGGCTTCCCATCGGCGGTGTAGGTGCGCACCGACTGTATGCTTTCCCAATGGCGGCTCATATCCAATTGGAGCTTCGTTATGCGGTAGGCCAACACAATGTTATGCCCGTAGCGTTTCTCCTCCTTGCGATATTCTTCGTTTTCGGCAATGTCTTTCAGCCGTTCCTGCTCATACTCTTGGCACTCCTCAACCTCTTTGAACATCTGCTTTTGGGCTTTATCTAAAGATGAGAAAAGTCCTAACTCGTCCGTGTCGGTTTTACGGACAGGATAGCGCGCCTTGCTGTTAGCGGTGATTTTGGTTAATTCAAAGATGGTTTTCATAACGATTTTTTTACGCTGCAAAAATACGGGGTTTGTCAATGGGGTTGCGGTCTTTGCTAGTAGCAGGAATTATCGGCACCCCGTAGAGACGTTGCGCGCAACGTCTCTACCAGCCGCCGCATTCCCTCACTGGCGGTGGTTTTGAAATGGGTGAACCCCAATTGCACGCAAGGGTCTATTTCGGCAGGATCAATGACATATTTGGGGATTTCAGGTCGGGCATATCGAATGAGCCCGGCCGCGGGATGGATTTTCAACGAAGTGCCGACAACTACAAAGAGGTCCGCCTCGCGGATGCAACTGACAGCTTCGTCGGTACTGATGACATACTCCCCGAACATCACCACGGAGGGGCGCAGCTGAGAGCCATCTTCCGCCTTGTCACCAATTCGGATGGGAGCATCCAGCGGGTACTCTTTGATACAGGTGGTGCGGTTATCCGACGAGCAGACCTTGCTCAGCTCGCCGTGCAGGTGGATGACCCGTGTGGAACCGGCCCGCTCGTGAAGGTTATCCACATTCTGGGTGATGACAGTCACCTCGTAATCTTTCTCCAAGGCCGCCATCAACCTATGGGCTTCGTTGGGTTCCGCCTCCGCAATTCTCATTCGCAAAGCGTTGTAGAAATCGAGGCACTTTTCTGTATCATAGTAAAATGCGCCCGCGCTTGCCAAACGCACCCGCTCCTGATCCGTCCACATTCCGTCCTCGCCGCGAAAGGTTTCTAATCCACTTTCGGCGCTTACGCCTGCACCCGTAAGGAAAACGAGGTGTTGACGAGGCACAAACGCCTTGGCTTTTTCAAAATCGGGGACGGGGATGATGTCATTCCCCGGTGTGATGTTTCCTTTGTAATGGTTCATAATGGTTTTTCCTTTTAGTTTATCCTCTTCTTCTGACGACACTGTTCGCAGTTTCCTTTTCACAAGATCTTCTATGTGCGAAATAAAGTAAAGCAAATCTCCACGGGTGGCTTCAGGGGAAATTTGCACTTGGAATGAAGTTCCCTCTATTTGGAATAGTTCTCCTGTCGGCTTGAAGTCCTCGGGCTTCACTTGTGCGATTTTTTCCCTGTATTTGTTGAGATTCTGAAGTGTTTCTATCAATTCAGCTTCGCTAATACGGTTTTGTCCGTTTTCTTTCTCGTTCATAATTGTTCGGGAAATTTGAATTTTTCAACTGCTTCGTAAACCTCCTAAACATTGCAGCGGCGGAATCTATGTCAATCGTTCTATATTACTGTGGCAATACCTTCAGCCAGTAGTTTGTCGTTGCCGCCGGTGAACTCGTTGTGATACTTGAACTGTGCGGCGAAAACCTCCTTGCCGTACTTTCGGGCAAAATCCACTGTGTAAAGGGTTCCGCTTTTCACAGGGCACTGCGCCACCACCACCATCTGGCTGAGGGCGGCTTGCAGACGGTTGCGCCGCACTAATGTCTTCGGACTGGCTTTCACGCCCAACGGCTGCTCGCTGATCACCAGTCCTTGCCGTTGCAGAATACGTTCCTGTAACGGGACATTCTCCTGCGGATGCACAATATCCAGTCCCGACCCGACGATGGCGATGGTTTTCCCCATAGCATCGAGACAGCCACGATGGGCGGAACTGTCGCATCCCAACGCCAACCCCGACACCACCACGTAACCTTTCTTGGTGAAATCCACGGCCAAACTATACGCTTTCGAGCAGCCGTTGCGGTCGGCCGCTCGCGCCCCGATGATGGCCACACTTTTTTCCGCCTTCAACAGCTCAACATTGCCCATCAAGTAGAGTTTCTCTGGACAGTCGTCGCCAATTTCTATCAGCGACTGCGGAAACAATTCGGATGTTTTGTCTATTTCAATGATTTTGTGGTTCATATCTTCAATTATGATTATCATTTCCTTTCAACTCCGCTTCCAGCCGCTTGATGATGGGCAGCACCACATTTTTCACAACCTTCTGGTTCATACGATGCTCACCGTCGAAGGTCTGCACGTTGGGATAGTAGCGGGCGAACTCCTCGCGGCAGTTCACGGTGGTGTCCCGTGTGCCGAACAATCCTATGCAGAGGATGTTCTCGGGAGCATCCGCCTTCCACTGGTCGAACTGGTGCGCCTCCATCTCGCGATAGTGTTGGATGATCTCCTCCGTGATGGTGTACTGCGTCTGCCCGTCCTTGCGGGGCTGGAAGAAGTCGAAAGTGCCCACCTTCATCACGTCGGAGATTTCAGAGAGGTGGAGCGCCGGGTTGACGCAGATACGCGCGAAGTCGGCGGGCAGCTGGTGGGCGTACATGCCGCCCATGCTCGTGCCGATGATGACGCTGAAATGCTCCTCCTCGCAAAGCTGCTTGAGGAACGGCAGCGCCTCCGCCGGATCCACGGGAATGTCGGGGGCTTCGATGTGATAGTAATCAGGCAGGGACTTTTTCAGGTATTCCACGGTGCTGCTCTGCCCTGACGAGCCATAACCGTGCAGGTATAGGATGTTCATAGTTTTGTGATTGGTGATTGGTGATTAGTGAACAGTGATCAGTGAATAGTGATTAGTAAATTGTTTCAAGTGGCAAAAATAGTTCGTTTTTTTGAGATACGGGTTATTTTGCGAGTAGCAGATTTTTCCCGCTCTCGCGGTGGCATGCATGAAGCCAACGGCCAACAGCTAAAAGCTAACAGCCAACAGCCGAATCCTCAGCACGCGAACCCAATCGCTTTCCCGCCCTTCCTTGTCAGCTTCTCGCCGCGACACCAAGCCTCCAACATCGCCACGTCGGGACGGTTGCCGCTCAGCACCTCCTCCATCATACTCTTGCGCACGATGTTGTCGATCTCGCCGCCAGAGAGGTCGTATTTCGCCGCCAACTGGGCACTCTGCTTGTCCGTGAGCCACGGGAGTTTGCTTTTCCAGATGGACTTCTTGGCCTCCGTGTTGGGCTGCCCGAACTTCACCTTGAAGAGGAAGCGGCGCTCGAAGGCGCTGTCGAAGTTGTCGCACAGGTTGGTGGTGGCGATGAGGATGCCGTCCAGCGTCTCCATCTCCTCCAACAGGATGTTCTGCAGGGCGTTCTCGGTC
>JAEEKL010000025.1 GCA_016282395.1 Bacteroidales bacterium | reverse complement strand
GGAGACATGTTCGGCAAAAAGTAGTTCAGATCCTTTGAATTGCAGGTCAACATTCATCAATTATTCATTAAATATCTCGCTATGAACACTTTCATATACATCATTTTAGCATTGGTGGCAGTTTGCACTATCTGCACCGTCATCGTTATGGTCAAAGTCTTTTCCAGACAAGAAACCACCTCGGATGTCTCATCGAAAGACTTCGACCGCCTGGAAGGGAAAATCTCGGAAGAGAACAGGAGTGCCCGGCAGGAACTGTCGGACAACATCGATAAAATCCGAAAAGAGCTGTCGGAGAACGTCGGACACATGCGGACGGAAACGGTGGACAACATGGGAAAGATGCGGGAGGAACTCTCTGGCAACGTGGGGAAGATGCGCGAAGAGATTTCGGGCACGGTGAACAAATTACGCTCTGAATTCACTGAAAATGTCAGTCAGTTGAGGAAAGAATCGTCGGAAACGTCCAAAAACCAGCGAGAAGAGACAAAGAAAGCCTTTACGGACTTTCAGACCGCATTTGGTGACAATGTCGCAAAACTCAATTCTTTCCAAAAAGAAGGCTTCGATGACATGGGGAAGCGCAACAAGGAGTTTGTGGGCACCATGGAGTCCAAACTTGAAAACTTGAAGGATACCACCAACACGACGCTGACAAAATCGTTCGAGCAATTCTTCAAAACATTCGATGCCAACACTGACAAATCGGTTGAGGCGCAGAATGCCGGTTTTGAGAAGATGGAGAAACGTCAGTCGGACTTGATTAAGACTACGGAAACCAAACTTGATGCGCTGCGTTCCATCGTCGAGGAAAAGCTGACCACGATGTCCGAGAAGTTCCAGGAAGGGTTCGAGAAGAACACCGAAAAGATGGTGGAAGCTCAGAAGGAGCGGTTTGCCGAAATGGACAAGCGGCAGTCGGACCTGATCCAAACGACAGAGAAACGGTTGGATGAGATGCGGGCAACGGTGGATGAGAAGCTGCAGAAGACCCTGAACGACCGTCTCGGGCAGTCTTTCAAGCTGGTCAGCGAGCAACTCGAAAGCGTCCAAAAAGGGTTGGGCGAGATGAAGAACCTCGCTTCCGATGTCGGAGGTTTGAAGAACGCGTTAACCAATGTCAAAGTGCGTGGCAATTTCGGGGAGCTGCAACTCAAGGCGTTGTTGGAGCAGATGCTGTCTCCTGAGCAATACGATGAGAATGTGGCCACCGTGCCCGGCAGCTCGGAACGCGTGGAGTTCGCCATCAAGTTGCCCGGTAAGGATGATCCCCACGGGTCGGTGTATCTGCCTGTCGATTCCAAGTTCCCCAAGGATGTCTATGACCAGTATGTCGATGCCATAGACACGGGGGACGCCGCGACGATCAAATCGAAATCCAGCCAGTTTGAGAACACAATATTGGCCATGGCGAAGGACATCAGCACCAAGTACTTATCCGTCCCCGACACGACCAATTTCGCCATCATGTTTGTGCCCGTTGAGAACATCTACGCCGAGGTCATCCGCCGTTCGAAACTTACGCAGGAACTGAGGGACAAATGGAACGTGCTCGTCACAGGACCCACCACCTTGGGTGCCTTGCTCAGCAGCTTGCAGATGGGCTTCCGGACGCTGGCCATCGAGAAGCGCAGCAACGATGTCTGGACCACGTTGGGCGCGGTCAAGACAGAGTTCTCCAAATTCGGCGACCTCCTTGAGAAGGCCAAGAAGAATATCGACACCGCTTCCGCGACTATCGAGCAGCTTCAGGGCACCCGAACCAAAGCCATCAAGCGCAAACTTCGGGAGGTCGAGGCTCTGCCGACGGACCAGGCCGCCGCGTTGCTGCCGGATATGGGCGAGGAAGGTGTTTGGGATGAAGAATGATGGTTTTTCCCCTATGCCTGGGCAGCTAATGGTTCCCCCGTGCCACCTTCGAGACCACGGATGACCGGCTGATATTCCTTATTGATATTCCGACACATGCCGGGTGCGGCAACAAGCCTGCTACGGAGAAAAGTTCGTAGAAAAATCATACTGTTATCGCTGCAATAAGGCAGAATGCAAAAGTGTCGGCTGCGGAAATTGCCATACAACCGGGCATTTCGTCCCGTGCGGTTGAGAAACGGATAAAAACGCTGCGTGAAAGTGGTGCCATCCGCCGCGTAGGAAGTGACAAAGGTGGCTATTGGAAAGTGGTTTCATAGCAAGAATCCATCCCGAATTGTTGGTCTTCAGAGTTGCTGGCAGGTAGTTGACAGCGGAATACTCGGAAGATACTGTTAACCTGTTAGGATTCAATGAATTTTTTATTTCACCAAGCTGTTAGGATTCCCAACTGACAAAATCCAAAGAAATCCACCTTGTCCCGTTTTCCGTCCCAGTTTAAAGAACGTAGAGACGCAATGCTTTGCGTCTCTACAGATGGCGGAGAGAGATAAGGGATTCGGAAGGTTATGTTGTAGGGTGTAAAGAATAGCCGATTACTTTTTCGTGTTACATCTTTCGCGAACCTCCGCGAGAAATGTATCAACGTCGATACCGATAGATTCAGCTTTTTGTCTAAGCATGGCCTCCTCCTCAGGAGTAATCACACCGTCTTCCAGAATCACAGCCACAATCTTGTCGAGTTCATCGAGCTGATCTTCCTTCTCAGTGGTGTCTTCAGGTGATTTACGTAATTTTTCTCCTGCGTTTTTCAGCGAGGGGAGCCCGGCAACAGTACCCAATTTTTCAAGAACCTTTCCTCCAAAAACTTTTGCTCTTGAGGTCAAATCTTTGGTGACAACACTGACTTTCTCCATGAATTCACTTTCCTTTACATCTTGTATGATGTCTTTTGCTTTTGTGCCAAGTTCTTGCACAGTATCTGTCACTTTTTCACCAAATTCAGAATTTTTAATATCCGAAATGGTATCTTCCACCTTATCAATCACTTCTTCAGAGGTGTCTTTGATTTTGTCGCCAATCTTTTGGAATAATCCGCTGTCATTAGGATTAGAATCGTTCAGTTCTGCCATAATTTTAAATTTTAAGTTTGTGATGGCAAAAATACAATTTTTATAATACATTTCCACATAAAAAAATCAGCAATACACTTTCGTAAATTGCTGATTCTGATTGAATTTCGGGCTTTTTCGGAGAGAACGAGATTATATGGCAATAGAAAAAAGAGACGCGATGATTCGCGTCTCTTTTTGATTTCGTTACATCTCCCGATGAATTATTTCTTGACGATGTTGGAGATCTTGTAGGTGGTCACAATGCCGTTGAATTCCTCGAACACCAACTCTATCGGAAGGTTGTCGGACTTGCGGTAGGTGATGATGATCTTGGAATAGCCGCGCGGGGCCGTTTTTTTCGCACTCAACGTCACCACCTTGTTGGCGCCCTTCTCTGCCACGGAGGTCTCGGCGTTGTTGTCGGAGGCCGCTTGCTTCCAATTGCCGTTGACACAGTTCATCAGGGTGTTACGGTGAGTGCGCATGGCGGCGTTTTTCTCGGTGTCCACAACAGTCTTCTTGCCCTTGACACTCGTGCTCATCGTCTTGCCGTCGATGATGAAATAGTCGCCGGCCGGCTTGGTGTAGCGAAGC
>JAEEKL010000189.1 GCA_016282395.1 Bacteroidales bacterium | reverse complement strand
GAACAGACCTATATATTGTATGTCCTCCGGACTGTCGCCCGCCGGATAGTTGGCGGAGTCGATTTGCGGGAGGAAGACGGCGTTCAGGTGCGAGTCGGAGTTGTAGTAGTCGTGGCTGTCGCAGGTGAGGCCGCCGAGGAAAACTCTCTCGTAGGCCTTGTCCCAGTTGTTGATGGCCAAGATGATGAACTGCTGGTTGATAGCCCAGGTGTCGGGCAGGGTGGTCATGAAGGAACTGTCGATCATGTTCCACAACTCCCTGTCGTTCTGTCGTTTCTGCTGCAACACGGAGAAGAGTGCGGCGCTGGCCTCGCCCACGGTGAACGATCCGAACTCGGTGAAAATGTCGGGCTCCTGCACGCCCTCGCGGTCGCAGATAATCTTGATCTGGGCGATGATCTCCTCGGCCATGTACTCGTAGTCGTAGTCGAACGAGAGCGAGTTCTTGATGGGAAAGCCGCCGCCGATGTTCAGAGAGTCCAGCTCGGGACAGATCTTTTTGAGGTCGCAGTAGAGGTTCACGCACTTGGTGAGCTCGTTCCAGTAATAGGCGGTGTCCTGGATGCCTGTGTTGATAAAGAAGTGGAGCATCTTCAGCTCGTAGTTGGGGTTGTTCTTGATTTTCTCGCGGTAGAAGGGGATTACATCGTTGTATCGTATGCCGAGGCGCGAAGTGTAGAACTCGAACCGCGGCTCTTCTTCGGAGGCGATGCGGATGCCGACCTTGCATTTCGTGTTGATTTTCTGCTGTGCAAGCAAGTCAAATTCCTTCTTGCTGTCGAAAACAGGAATGGTGTTCAGGTATCCTTTGTTCAGAATGTCCACGATGTTGTCAATGTAAATCTGTCGCTTGAAGCCGTTGCAGATAATGTAATTCTCCTTGTCGAAAAGCCCCTGTTCATGCAGCGTTTCGATCAAATTGATGTCAAAAGCGGATGAAGTTTCGATATGTACGTCGTTTTTCAGTACTTCCGACATCACAAACTCGAAATGGTTGCTCTTCGTACAGTAGCAATAGTGGTAACTGCCTCTGTAGTCGGCTTTTGCGATGGCCACATTGAACCATCTCTTCGCCTTTTGGATGTTGGCGGAGATTTTCGGCAGATAGGTGATTTTCAACGGGGTTCCATACTGTTTGATGATGTCCATCAACGGTACTTCGTTGAATAACAGATTGTTGTCTTCTACGTTGAACTCCTCTTGCGGAAAGTCGTAGGTCTGTGAAATCAGGTCGATGTACTTGGTTTTCATCCTTCTGGGATTTTGAAATTAAAACGCGGCAAAAGTATATAAAAAAGCAATACGGATTAATTAAAAAAATCAAATCCGTGTTAACTACTTTTATTTTAAATGATGAATGTAATCGTGTCAAAAGTGCAATAAGGTGACGGATGCGAGCGATGTGGATAGGAGTCTGGGCCGACATGCAAGTTTTCGGATGTTCATGACTAAGAGAAAATCAAGACATGTTTTGGATGTTTTTGATGTAATTCGGAAACCTGTTTCTTTGTTTTGGAAAAAAATGTATTTTTGCCGCCCGATTTTGCGGATGTGGCGTAATGGTAGCCGCGCCAGACTTAGGATCTGGTGGCGAAAGCCGTGGGGGTTCGAGTCCCCCCATCCGCACTTCTTCAGAATTATTCGTGAATTGTGTGCTGTCGCCAGCGGTTATACAATCGTTTATATTGTGTATGATTTAGTTTTTTTCGTTAAAAATAAAGGAATATGAAAAAAATGAGATTGCTTTGGATTGCCGTAGTATTGATGGTCTGCGGTGCATTTGTCATTTCCTGCAATGGGAAAAAAGTGGAGAAAAAGCCCATAAAGGGTATTTTGGATGCGCCTGTGGGTCAGGTCAATTCGCCCGATTGTGTGGAAGCGACGATGGGTAGGCATGTTTTGGACACTAATTATGAGGTTATTCTGATGGACACACTCTCCGACGTGGGTGTGTGGAGCTTGGTGCGTTGCGCTGAGGAAGAGTCATCGGATGGCTTTGGCCTGGTGGTGGTTCACAATGGCTATGCGACTGCTTTCCCCAGCATTCGTCACGGGAACAGACCTATTGCCCGCTACGATACGGCTTCGGGCAACCTTTGGTTTAGCGGCGGTGTCATCGAAGGTACGGGTGTCCTTACCGAACGCCCCTACCTGATGCGCTTCCGCGAAAACGGCAGCACCTTCATTGTCACATCAATCGAACCATACGACATGCAGCAGGCACTCTGCAAAGAACTAATGTATTCTGTTAGTGGTGAGAACGTCACCTTATACAACGGTGACCAGGAGTTTGCCAAGGTGACGAACAGCATAAAAGACATGGGCGGTTTTGACGAGGATGCCGTGTGGATTGGCGAGCAACTCACATACACCATCAGCGGGAATGACTTGTACGTGCATTTCACTCCTGGAGTTAAATTTGTGGTCGGCAAAGTGCTCCACTACGAGGACATGCCCACCATCTCTGCCCGCGTGAACCTCAATGACGACGGTAGCTTCACGCTTTCGGAATTGGAAATAGAGAAGTGATAACAGCAAGAACTCGCCCGAGCAAGCATCCTCATTCGCTTATCATTGCCCGAAACTCTTCTTCCGATACAATCGGTATTCCCAACGATTCGGCCTTCTTGCGCTTCTCCGGCCCCATTTTCTCGCCGGCGAGGACAAAGGAGGTATTCTTCGAAATGGAGGATACGTTCTTTCCACCGTTCTGTTCGACGAGTTCCTTGATGGTGTCGCGGGGAACCGTGAACACGCCGCTCACCACAATACTTTTGCCCGCAAGTATCTGTGAGACAGCTCGGTTCTGCTCCTTATCAAGTTCAAACTGAAGACCGGTATCGCGCAGGCGCATCAGAATTCCCAGATTTTCAGTGTTATTGAAGTATTCGGTGATACTGTCGGCCACGCGGTCGCCCACATCCTCCACCGTCATCAGCTCCTCCTTCGATGCATTGGCCACGGCATCCATCGTCTCGAAGTGGCGGGCCAATTTCTTAGCCGTAACCTCACCCACAAAACGGATGCCTAGAGCGAACAGCACACGTTCAAACGGCACCTGCTTGGAAATCTCAATGCCAGACAGGATGTTTTGTACGGTCTTCTCTCTGAAGGAAAGCGTTTTCGTTTTGCCGCTCTCATCTTCGATAACCTTCTCCAAACCAAGAAGTTGTTCGTATGTTAGGGCATATAGGTCAGCGATATTTTTCACCAATCCGTTGGAGTAGAGCATGTCGATTTTGCCCTCGCCGAGGGAGTCTATGTTCATGGCCTTGCGGGCGATGAAATGTTCCAGTCTTCCTTTGATCTGCGGGGCACAGTGGTCGGCGTTGGGACAGAAAACACCCGCTTCGCCTTCAGCCTGCCGCAACGGGGTGCCACAGACAGGGCAGTGTGTGACAAAAGGCACCCTTTGCGCATCAGGAAGCCGTTTGTCAGTATCAACACCTACGATTTTGGGGATGATTTCGCCGCCTTTTTCCACGAAGAGGCTGTCACCCTCGCGGATGTCCATCTCGGTCATGAAATCGCGGTTGTTGAGGGTGGCGCGCTTCACGACCGTACCGGCCAACAACACAGGACTGAGGTTCGCCACGGGCGTGATGATGCCGGTTCTACCGACTTGGAAATCAACACTCAACAGCTTGGTGGAGACACGCTCGGCCTTGAATTTGTAAGCGATGGCCCAACGGGGACTCTTGGATGTGGCTCCCACTTGCCGCTGCTGCTCGAAATCGTTGACCTTGATGACCACCCCGTCGATAGGATAGGGGAGTGTCTTCCGTTTCTCGTCCCAAATGTGTAGAAAATCATAGATTTCGTGCAGGTCAGTGACTTTTTCCATCACGTCGGGTTTGCGGAATCCCCATTCATGGAGTTTCTGCAGGCAATCAAAATGGGTGCTGCCGGGCAGCTGCTCGCCAAGGGCAAAGTAGAGTTTGAAATCGAGACCGCGTTTGGCGACCTCGCTGGAGTCCTGCAGTTTGAGGCTTCCGGAGGCGGCGTTTCGGGGATTGGCAAAAGGAGCTTCCCCAATCTCCTCACGCTCAGCGTTGAGTTGTTCGAAGCTGCTGAACGGCATGATGATTTCGCCGCGCACCTCCAACAGTGGCGGAAAGTCTCCTTGCAACTGCAGTGGGACAGTGCGAATGGTACGCACGTTGGCCGTCACGACATCGCCACGGATGCCGTCACCACGGGTCACGGCGCGAATGAGTACGCCGTTCTCGTAAATCAGGCTGATGGCCACGCCGTCGTATTTGAGTTCGCAGACGTATGTTGGAGGAACAGCGAGTAGCTCACGCACACGGCGGTCAAACTCGATGAGATCCTCCTGCGAGTAAGTGTTGCCCAACGACTGCATGGGATATAGATGCTCCGCACTCTCAAAATGCTTGGTGACTTCGCCGCCAACACGTTGCGTCGGACTGTCAGGTCGCCGTAGTTCGGGGTATGCGGCCTCAAGGTCAATGAGTTGCTGCAACAGCTGGTCGAAATCGTAGTCCGAAATCGTCGGGTTGTCCAGCATATAATATTGGTAATTGTGCCGGTTTATCTCTTTGATGAGCTGGTCAATACGTTCCTGTGCGTTGGGATTGTTCACGTCCATAGGTCTGATTTTTGGCGGCAAAGGTACATAAAATTTCCGAATTTGATGCCGCATGGAAGATGAACTCTTCTGTTAAGATTCCGTCATCCTTCTATCCTTCTTTGGATGAACATCTTCCTCGTACAGGTGAAGTACATGACGACACCGGCGACATGAACGGCCACTACAGTCCAGAAGGCAGCGGTGTAGCCGAAATATTCGGCGACCACTCCGCCGAGAACGATGCCGAGCCCCATCCCTAAATCCCAGCTGGTCAGCAGGGTGGAGTTGGCGGTGCCACGCTCGTTGTGGTGCGCCACCGAGATGATCATGTTCTGGAAAGCGGGCCACATGTGACCGTTACCCAATCCGACTAGTATGGCGGTGGCGTAGAAGCAGACCGGATGCCGTGAGATGACGAACACCGTGTATCCGACCGTAGATATGAGGATGCCGATTCCCGCATGACGTGTCAGCTTGCCTTCCCTCAAGGACTTGCCGCCCTGAAGCCGCGACAGGATCAGTCCGAGGGAGAGTAGCAGGAAGAAGGTGCCGGAACCACTGGTGATGCCCATCACCTCCTTGCCGTAGATGGCCAGATAGTTGCTCAGCACGCCGTAGCAGAGGGCGAAGCACACCATGTTAACGCCAAGAAACCAGCCACGGGTCAGGAAGAACCGGTCAAGGGAGATTTTCTTCTTGTCGGCCACGGGTGTGCGCTGTGGCAGCTTCACTGAGGCGGAGACTGCCACACTTACAAATGCGAATAGCAGTGCGACGAGAAACAGGATGTTGAAGTTCCCGGAAACTTTGTAGAGGGCGATGCCGACGGTGGGCGCGATGGCAGTGGCGATGTTGTTGCTCAGCCCGTAGTAGCCGATGCCTTCGTTGCGGCGCGAGGAGGGAAGCACATCGATTGCGACGGTGGAGTTGGCCACAGTGCTTGCCCCGAAAGGCCCGCCATGGAGGGTGCGCACCACGGCGAAGAGTGCCAGAGTGCCCGCAAGCAGATAGAAACCGTAGAATATGAAACTCAGTAACATGAAGAAAATCAGCACTTTCTTGCGGTTGAAGGTGTCCACGATATAGCCACTGAACGGTCGGAACAGCAGTGCGGCCACAGCATAGCCCGAAAGCACCAGCCCGATGATGTCTTTCGTTGCACCGAAATGCTCACTCAAGTATATGGGCAATAGCGGTGTTAGGATGTAAAAAGCGAAGAACAGCGAGAAATTCGCTGTCATCACCTTGATGTATTCCTTGTTCCAAAGTTTCTCTTTCTCAGACGGTGCCATGGGGTTTTTCTTTCGGCGGCAAAGGTACATTTTTTCCGCCATCAAGCTTTTCCCCAGTTACAATAAATATTGCGCTAAAGCGTTGTAACAATAAAACGAAAGGGGACTGCCGAACCAATCCCAAAAAATTGTATCTTTGCAATTTGATTTTTTACGTGAAAAAGTTATGAAAAATAGATTCCTTAAATATATATTCTGTCTGTTTTGTTTTTTGGGTGTTATGGTGTCAGCATTCTGCCAAACATCCCGCCCACAGACACATAGCAAATCCAAGTATCAGAAAGTGCGCACACGCCACACGCCAAATTGGAACGCGTCCACCTCACAGCACACCACCTATTATATCAAAAGGAATTTCAAAAGGCATAACCAAGATGTGAAAAAGGGTTATACTGTGACCACAAAGGACAGGCGTAGAAATTCCAGACCGGGCAGTTATGGTTGTAGAAGAACAAGATAGGAGGGTTATGCGCGTATTTTCATGTAAACATATTGTGATTTCAGTCTTTCTGCTGCTTGGTGTATGCCGTCTTGCGGCGCAGGAGGATCACATCCGTTTCAATGTGGTGAATGACACCGCCCGCATTGATGCGGTTATTGAAGAGGATTCTTTGGGCAATCTCATCAATTCGATGTATGATTCCAATCTGGACAATGTTGATCACGGTAACGGACTGCTGTTCACCTACTTCAACTGGATGCCGGGCTATAACCTATACCAGAATTTCGACATTGTGACCATCCATTACCGTCACCAAGGGTCGGCACCGCGTGACACCATCGCGCTGACGGGCTATCATCATCCGGCCAACTACCGTATCACCTCCAATTATGGCTATCGACACCGTCGGATGCATCGCGGTGTGGACCTCGGCTATCCTGAAGGGACACCTGTGGCAGCCGCGTGGGACGGCATCGTCCGTATCTCCAAAGGCACGGCCAACACGGGCGGCTATGGCAATCTCGTGGTCATCCGCCACGATAACGGACTGGAGACCTACTACGGTCACCTCTCGCGCCGGTTAGTGAACCCCGGCCAGATGGTCAAGGCCGGCGACATTATCGGCCTCGGCGGCAACACCGGCCGTTCCTACGGCTCGCACCTCCATTTTGAAGTCCGCTATCTCGGCAACGACATCAACCCTTGCCGTCTTATTGATTTCGATAACTTCAAGACAAAATTTGACACGCTTTATATCTCCGGCTATACGGTTTCCGTGCCGAACCCGACACCGCAAAGCGCACAACCGACCACTCCGAAACCCCAGACATCCGCACAATACTACAAGGTGCGTAAGGGCGACAACTTGGGTAAAATTGCTGCCAAATATCATACCACGGTTTCGAAAATCAAGAAACTCAACCATTTGCGCAGCGATTTTATCCGCGAAGGACAACGCCTGCGCGTGCGGTAGCCATGAACCGTCCGTCTCTTTTCCTGTTACATCTCTTTTGCCTGCTGCTTTTGTTTGCAGAGGCGCAGGATACATACTATGATTTCGGATTTGAAAGACGACAGTCCATCCCTGTTGTTGAAAATGGGCGCACATTGTCATTGTCATGGGCGGGCGGGCTGAATTCCGTCCATTTCTCTGAAATCGACCTTGACCTTGATGGAGTCCCTGATTTGCTGGGCTTTGAGAAACATGGCAACCGGCTGCTGCCTTTTTTGCGCACCGACAACGGTTTTCTGTATGCCCCGCATTATGCCCGTAGTTTCCCGGATTTGCACGATTGGGTGATATTCTATGATTATAACCATGACGGAAGGACCGACATCTTCACCTATGGGCTGGCCTCTGTACGGGTGTTTGAGAATGTTTCCGATGAAATGTTGCGTTTCCAGCTTGTGGCTGACCCTTTGCAGGCTTTCTATTATAACGGTTACACCAATATCTATGCTTCCCCTGATGACTATTTGGTCGTGGACGATATAGACCACGATGGTCACCTTGACATCCTGAATTTCTGGGTGATGGGAAAGTATGTGCATCATTTGCGTAACTACGCTGCGGAGAATGAGCCTTTCGATTTCCGTTTGGAGAATGAGTGCTGGGGGCATTTTGAGGAGGCAGCCGACAACAATGCGGTTACACTGTTTTCCGACTGCGACAGCAAATTTGGTGACGACCACACGCGTCACACGGGCTCTTCGATGCTGTTGCACGATTTTGACGGAAATGGTCTGCCGGATTTGTTGCTCGGGGATGTCGATTCACCATACAATATTTTATTATACAACAACGGCACCCTTGACGATGCGCGGATGACGATGCAGGACACGGCGTTCCCGTCACCAATGCCAATACATCTTTATTCGATGCCGGCAGCTTCGTTTGTGAGCCTGCCAGGGCGGGATGTCCTGTCGTTGGTGGTGTCGCCATCCGATCCGTCGTTGACCAAGTCGCAGGATCTGAATAGTGTCTGGGTGTATGATTATAATGCTGACATACAGCAATATACCCTTGTGCAAACGGATTTCTTGCAGAACGAGATGCTGGATGTGGGAAGCGGATGCCATCCTGTGTTGCATGACTTTGACGGTGATGGTTTGCTGGACTTGTTTGTCAGCAACTATGGCCAGTTCGACAGTGCGCAAGTGGTCAACGGCTGGTTGACCTCTTTTTTCTCCTCGTCGGTGTCCTATTATCGGAATATAGGAACGCCAGCCTCGCCGGTGTTTACTTTGCAGACCTGCGATTTCGGGAATCTCAAATCCTTGGGATTCCATGCGTTGCATCCTACGTTTGGCGATTTCGATGGGGACGGGGAAACGGATATGCTTTGCGGTCAGGAGGATGGTACTCTGCTGCTGCTGCCTCATTCCCGCTTGGTGACTGGCGACGGCACGATTAACACTCGTTTTGCCGATATTGATGTCGGGGAGTGCAGCACGCCGCAGAGTTTTGACCTTGATGAGGACGGGAAGATGGACCTGATTGTCGGGAATCGTCGCGGGTTGTTATCCTATTATCGAAATATAGGTGGTTATATTGCTGAATATCAAAAAATTACAGATACATTGGGCGGAGTGGATATGCGGGATTTCACCCAGTCTTATTTTGGGTATAGTGTTCCCTGTTTTTATCATGATGTGCAGTATGGCACGGTGCTGTTTTGTGCGGGGGCGTTGGGCGAAGTGGCGTATTACAAGCGTATTGACGAGAATATAGATGGTGTTTTTGAGAAGTCGGAAGCAAATTTGGCGGAGACGGTCAACGGGGTGGCTCAACCTTTCCGGGAGGGTAGGAGAGTCGCTGCTGCTGTGGCTGACCTTAACGGCGATGGTCGTCCGGAGATGGTTCTCGGCAACTATGCCGGTGGCGCGGCCTATTTTGAGGGTGCGGTTCCGCCTGCACACACGAGCGTGCCACAACACGAGTGTCCAGATATGTGTGTGTATCCCAATCCTACGAATGGCAAAGTAGTGGTGGACGGTCTCCCGTCAACTTTTCGGACTATGGAAGTTTTTGATTTTCAGGGAAGAAAGATTGCTCAGACCGCTCAATCGGAATATGATTTCTCTTCCTGCCCGGCAGGTCTCTATTTTTTGCGTATCCATTTTCACAAAGGGGAGACGATTACCTTGAAGGTAATGAAAGTCGGCGAATGACGATTTTGCGAATGATGTGATAACACGATGCTGGATGATACAATGAACGGGCTTTGTTGTGTCGAAAATTAATGTATCTTTGCCGAATAAAATCTATAGAAACAAGAATTAGTGTAAAATGACAACAATAAAAGACATTTATCTTGCAGGAGGTTGCTTTTGGGGAACCGAGCATTACTTCAAGCAGATTGAAGGTGTGGTGGAAACGGAAGTGGGATTCGCCAACGGGCATACAGAAAATCCGACATATCAGGAAGTATATACTGACACGACGGGATTTGCGGAAACGGTTCATGTCCAATACAATCCCGAGATGGTCAGTCTTGAATTTTTGCTGCAGATGTTCTTCAAGGCCATCGACCCGACAAGTTTGAACAAGCAAGGGCATGATGAAGGAACTCGTTATCGCACAGGTATCTATTACACAGACATTGAGGATTTGCCCATTATCGAAAGGATGTATCAGGACGAGCAGAGGAACTATCAGCAGCCTCTGGCTGTGGAGAAACTCCCCTTGGAGAATTTCTATACGGCAGAGGAATATCATCAAGACTATTTGGAAAAGACCCCCACGGGTTATTGTCACTTGCCGCAATCGCTGTTCGATTTTGCAAAGAAAGCGAACCCGTTGTTCATGAAAAGCTAAAAGGTTCGTCGTTAAGATTTTGTACTTTGTGTCGTGATCATTTTGATAATAAGAGAATAATACAAAGAAAAGAATAATGTTAAAAATTGGCTTGCTCGCCGCCTTTTTTCTGGCAGCATTCCCGATAGCGGGACAGGCCGCTGAAGTGACTCCGCAGACCGCCGAGCAGGTGGCTCGCACTTTCTGGAACCTTCACCACGACAAGGATGTGGCAGAACTGAACAACCCCATGCACCGACTCGACATCCGTTGGGACGCCTTCTACCTCTTCGCCCCAGCCGAGGGCAAGGGTTTCGTGATTGTAGCAGCTGATGACCGCGTGCGCCCCGTGCTGGCCTATTCGTTCCACAACAACGCCATGCGTGGCACGGTGGGACCCTCTATGAGTTGGTGGCTTGACGGTTGGCAACAGCAAATCGATGAGTTGAGGAAGAAGAAAGGTGGGGAGAAAAACGGAGAGTGGCAACAGATGCTGGTGGGCATTCAGCCCCACGCCGGCGATGACTCGCTATGCATCATCCGCCAATTCCCCTATACAGAAAATTTCGAAACGGCACCTGCCTGCTGGGAGGCCACCACTTCCAGCATCCTCTGTAGCTACTCCTGGCTGGTTGTCGATTCCGCAGGCGTTGACGGCAATTACTCGGCTTTCATGGAGAAGCCCCGCATAGACAGCAACACCGTTGACCATCTGCTTTCACCCGCCATCGTCACCCCCGGGGAACTATAAAGTCGTCTGGCAAGCGTGTACTCAGAATGCTTTTAATAGCGATTCCTACACTCTTTCGGTTGGCGGGGTGACGTTCAGTGATACGGTGAACTCGACGGCATGGCAATCAAACGAGGTTCTTTTCTCAGTGGCCGAGGGCGATACCGTACGTCTCGATTTCATCCACGAGAGCAATTTCAGTTCTGGCGGAGTGCTCATTGACAATATTGTCGTGGAGAGAGTGTCCGGCGTGGGCATTGACGACTTTTCAACTACTCAAACCGTCAATGTTTACCCCAACCCGACCAACGGTCACATCACCATTACGGGAATGCCCGAGGGTGGCCGTGTCGAACTCTATGATGCCACTGGCCGTCTCGTCAAGGTGTCAATCCATCCGCAAATAAACATTTCAGCTTATCCCGCCGGTGTTTATATCCTCCGCTGTATTTCTTCCGATGGTGTGGTGACACGGCGCGTGATAAAAGAATAAAAGTAATTTACTGATATAAGAGAATCTGAGATCACCATTCCACCTCTTTCACATCTCCCTGTATTTCACTTTGGCATGTCCTTTCTCTTCCTTGGCGAAAAACCCTTTGCGATCGGTCACAATCGTCAGACTGTCTTTCGTGTCGAACTTGAAAGAGATGCCTTATTCTTCCCTCAATTTCCACGGGAACGATGATTGCGCCATCCCATATTTTAACTTTGACGGTATCGACAAAATGATGGCGGGAGATGGAGAAAACGGTGGAAAGCGGGTGCTGGGCCGATGATTGAAACGATACCATTACAATCAGAGTGACCATAAAAAGAGTATGCTTGCAATATTTTTTCATCGAAAAGAGGTTCCTGTTTTTTTTAATTCTCAGCAAAAATAACAAAAATCACAATTTTGACGATTTATTTTCTATTTTTGCAAAAAATTAAGGTGATGAAATGCACCAGCCTAATTCTTGTCGTTTTAGCTTTGGTGGTCGTTTCGTGCGGGAAGAAACAGAAAGAGAATCGTAATATGAAGAAAATTTATAAAGCTAATATCCTTTATACGAAGTATAAAGACCATTTTGAGATGTTGGAGAACGGCTATGTTGCCGTGGATTCCAACGGACGCGTGATAGGTGTGGCAGCCGACTTGGCATCGTTAGGAACTGATGCTTCCCAGCGTCGTATCATATTGGATGGTGAAGATGTCGAAATCATTGATTTCGGCGACCGTCTGCTGATTCCGGCTATGAACGATTTGCACGTGCATGCTTCGCAGTATCGCAATCAGGGTCTCGCTATGGATTTGGAACTGATGGATTGGCTCCAGCGCTACACCTATCCCGAGGAACTGAAATATGCCGACACGGCATACGCCGAGAAAATGTACTGCCACTTTGTGCGCGACTTGTGGCGTCACGGGACTATGCGAGCCTGCGTTTTCGCCACGAGCCATACCGAAAGCACCCGGGTGTTGATGCACATTTTCCAGAAAGCCGGTATGGGGGCGTTCGTCGGCAAGGTGGCCATGAACCGTGACTGCCCCGAAGGACTCGCCGAGTCGGTGGAGGAGATGATGCAAGGCTACGAGTCTCTGATTGGAGGTGACGTTTCCCAGCGTCGCAAATCCCTTGGTTCCCTTGTTCGCCCAATCGTCACGCCGCGCTTCATTCCGTCATGTACGCCGGAGATGCTCCGCTCCTGTGGCGAACTGGCCGTCAAATATCAGCTACCCGTGCAATCACATCTTTCAGAGAACAAAGAAGAAATCCGCATAGTACAGAAACTCGAAGGCACCTGGTATGGCGATGCCTACAACCGATATGGCCTCTTTGGACAGACACCCACCGTGATGGCTCATTGCGTCTATACCGACGGAGAGGAATTGGAACTGATAAAACAGAACGGTGTGATGGTGGCTCACTGCCCTACGTCGAATATCAATTTGACGACGGGTAGCATTGCGCCCATCCGGAAATTCCTTGACAACGGGTTGCGTGTGGGTCTTGGCAGCGACATCAGCGGTGGTCATGATTTGAGCATTTCCCGAATGATGGTTTATGCGATACAGATGAGCAAGATGTACCATTCCCAAAATCCTCAGCGACCTTTTCTCTCCATGTCAGAGGCCTTTTGGATGGCTACGAAATCGGCAGGCAGCTTCTTCGGTCATGTGGGCAGCTTCGAACCCGGCTATGAGTTTGACGCGCTCGTCATCGATGACAGCGACCTGAATCAAGACAATTATTCACTCCAAGAGCGTCTGGAGCGTTTCGTCTATATGGGCGACGACCGCCAGATCGCACACCGCTTCTGCCGCGGACAGGAAATCATGGAGCCGGAATTATAAGGTTTGTGATAGAAGTCCGCAAAGATAAAAGTTGCAGGAGATATTGAGGTGAGTGGACGGACATGTACGACAAGTTCGCCGCAGGGCTGGTTCGAAATCTACTAATACTATGACCGAACGCGAAGCCATCAAAGCTCGCCATTCCGTACGACAGCACCTCGACAAGCCCATAGGATAGAGAAAATTGAGGCCATACATGTGTATAGACTTTTGTGACCGTAAGGGTAACGTTGCGGTCAGCATGTGTCCTGCTGTTGACCTCCTGATACAACAGCAGTGTTTTGGCAGACGTTAGTGTCAGTATGGTAGCGGACAGCGTGTGGGCGCACAGCCTCCGTCACCACGCCGGTTTCACGATGATATTGCCACCATGGTGGAACTTGCGGAGGCCGTTGTTGTGGCGTACGCGGTCTCGCGCAGCTTTGTGTTTGGCGAGCCAATGCTTTGTCGTATCAATGTTTTTTGTATCTTTGCCGATTCAAACAAAGAGTAATATGCTTCATATCAACAGTCCAGAAGAGACCATTTCGGCCAGCCCCGAAAAAGTGTACCAAGTGCTGACCCGTTTTTTTGAACGTCCGGTGGAGGACATCCCCGGTCTGTCGAATTGGGAGTCGTTCGCCGACGGCTGCCGCTTCACTGTGTACGACCACATCACCTGCCGGCTCACCCTTAGGGAACAGCAGCCCAACTCCCACGTGGCGTACCATGCGGAGGTGGAGACACCGCATATTACGGCGACGGCCGGCTTCGACATCGTTCCGAAAGGTGCGGAAAGCATCTTGCAGGCGAAAATGGATGCGGACGTGCCCTTTCTCCTGCAAGGGATGATCAAAGGGGTAGTCAACCAGTTCATGGGCACGGCCATGCAGTATTTGAAAAAAGCCATCGAGAACAGCTGATATGGAATACACGATCCGCACCGACAAGTTAGTCAAGAAATACAAGAACCGCACGGTGGTTAACGAGGTCTCCATCAATTT
>JAEEKL010000024.1 GCA_016282395.1 Bacteroidales bacterium | reverse complement strand
GGAGCTAAGACGCCAACCCCTTGGAAGCAGAAGAGCTTCAACCTTTCCGAGTACACCGGTCAAACAGTTCGAATCGCCTTCCGCCATTTCAATTGTTATGACAAGTATTACCTGAACATCGACGACATAGAAATCTCCGACATTCCCTCTATTACCGTTGCTCCAAACACCTTGAACATTAACGCCGTTTCGGGCGGACAGGGCACCGCCACTGCCACCGTGAACGGCTTAAACCTCACTAACGGCATCACAGCTACCACCACAGCTCCTTTTGCGGTCTCCTCCGACGGCATCACCTTTAATTCCACCACCACCCTTCCTTCAACCGGCGGGACACTCTTTGTACAGTACTCCTCCACAGCTGTAGGCAGTGAAAACGGCACGGTCACTCTTTCCAGCACGGGTGCTAGCAACGAAACCATCACTCTGATCGGCAACGCACATGATGTTGCCACCCTGCCCTACTCCGTGGATTTTGAAGATGCTGACGAGAACGCTCGATGGATGATAGTAAGCGGTAATCCTAATTCTTGGGTTATCGGAACAGCGGCCAACTACACTGAAGAAGGAGAATATGCCCTGTATGTCTCGAATGACAACGGTACCACCAACGCATACACCAACACCACGGCCTCCGTTTCCTGGGCTTATCGTGATATTGATTTCGGTCAGTTCAACGAATACCACCTCGCTTTCGATTTCAAAGGATATGGAGAAAATAACTATGACTATCTGAAGATTTATCTCGGTGATCCAACAGAAGTTTCTGAAACCTCCTATGATGCCCCTGCAGGCGCCACGCTTTTGGGAACACTGTCCGGCATTTCCGACTGGACCCATTATACAGTCACCCTGCCTTCCACATTCTCCGGCCTGCAACGCCTCTACCTGTTGTGGAGGAACGATGGCAATGTGGGGACTAACCCGCCTGCTGCCATTGACAATCTCACTCTCGTCGGCAGCAACTGCGTAAGCCCCGACTCTGTCACCATCAGCAATGTCACCCCTTACACCGCTGATTTCTCTTTCATCCCTGCTTCGGATAACGATTTCACTTGGGAATATGCGCTCTGTACCGACACACAACTTCCTGACGATATGACACCTGTCGTCATTTCCAACACTCAGGTCCACCTTACCGAACTGGAATCTGGCACTACTTATAACATATATGTCAGAACGGTTTGTAACGACAATGAATTCTCCGACTGGTCCAATGTGGTTACCTTTACCACCATTCCGACCTGCACCGCCCCGACCAACCTGTCTGTATCCCAAATTACCGGAACATCCGCTTTGGTCACTTGGGAATCTGCCACGACAGGTGCCTCCGGTTATGTGGTTTCCTACACTGAAGCAGACCAAGAGAACTGGATTTCCGAAACGGTTTCAGACCACCAACTTATGCTATCGGGTCTCACACCTATGACCGCCTATCTGGTAACAGTGACTTCAGTATGTGCTGAGGGCGATGCTCCCGCCGTTTCAATGAACTTCAACACCCACTGTCTGGCAGGTGGCGAGTTCACGATTGGCGACGGCACCACCACGAACAACTATATACCCTCCTATAGCTTTTACAAATATGGTTATTCCCAACAGATTTTCACTGCCGAAGAGCTCAACGGTCCCTCTGAAATCACTTATATTTCCTTGAACCTGGCCAATCTTTCCCAACAACGTAATTTCAAAATCTACTTATCGCACACTACTGCGGCCGACCTTGATTCAGCATGGGCCAGCACAGCAGACGCACAGTTGGTTTACTCTGGTCCGCAAACCCTGACTGCAGGCTGGAACACTTTTAATTTCACCACACCGTTCAGTTACAACGGTACCGACAATCTGTTGGTGATTTTCGTGGACAGCACCGGTTCTTACGTGAACGGCAACAGCTGGTATGTCCACAGCACACCTTCCAGCTATGCACGCTACCTCTACCAAGACGCATCGGCCTATCCGCTTGAGCCAGCTTCCTCCACTTCAGGCACAGCAGTGACTGTCCGCAACAACGTCATTTTCGGTGGCGAGTGCGACGAGACAGTCACCTGTATCGCCCCGAATGTCTATCTGAGCGACATCACCTCCCAGTCCCTAACCTTGAACTGGGTTGCCGGCAATACCGAAAGTTCTTGGGAAATGGAATATTGCTCTGACACCGCCAACTGGATTTCCGCAGGAATCGTTTCCTCCTCTCCTTATACCATCGGAAATCTGGATGCCCTCACGAACTACACTGTCCGTATGAGATCTGTCTGTGGTAACGGTGAATTCAGTGACTGGAAGACATTACAGGCCGCAACTTCTTTCTGTGATGCGTCTGAACAATGTGCATACATCTTTAACCTCATCGACAGCTACGGTGACGGCTGGAACAATGGCACCTTGGAAGTGCAACAAAATGGTGTCACGGTGGCCACGCTCGGTTTAGCCAGTGGAAGTTCCGCTACCGAGACTGTTAATCTCTGCAACAATATTCCCACCTCTCTGGTTTGGCACGCAGGCAGCTACGCCTACGAAGCCGGTTTCTCCCTCGTCAGCCCTTACGGTGAAGAAATCTACTCCATTAGCGGTATGACGAATTTTTCCGCTTACACATTCACCTCTAGATGCGATGCGCCCAACTGTCCTTCCCCTGTGAAGAACAGTGTTGTTGCCTCTGGCATTGACGGGCATAATGCCACCATCAGTTTTACGGACAATGATCCGGACCACAACTCCTGGACAGTGTATTACAGGGCAGCAAACGCCTCCCAAGAGGATTCTTGGATGACCGAGGCTACCAACAACACCACAGTATCGTTGTCTAACCTTACCGTTGAAACCACTTACGATGTGTATGTGATCACCAACTGCACTACACCTGACGATATTCCGGATGCCACCTACACCGTCCAATTCACCACGTTAGAGAGCTGTCTTGCCCCGGAAAACGTGACGCTTTCCAACATTGGCATAACCTCTGCCACAGTGACCTGGTCCAGCAACGCAGACTCTTTTACTATTGAATACGGCGAGGCCGGCTTCAATCCCGGTGAAGGCACTATCGCCACCACTGCAAACACTTTCTACACTATATCCAATCTGGCGCCAGCCACCTCCTATACCGTCTATGTCACGGCAGACTGCGGTGTTGAAGGGACTTCTTCTCCGACAGCAATCACCTTCTCCACCACGTTGACACCTGTCGGGTTGCCCTATACAACCGACTTTGGCGCAGACGCTGATCAAAACTGGCAGCTGAACAACGGCACCTGCACGAACCACTGGATGATGGGCGCTCTTCCGGAAAGTTCTTCCAACGCATTGTTCATCACCAGCAACGATACCACGCCTGGATACAATATCACCAGCACCAGCGTGGTGTCTGCCGCAAAAATGTTTACCGTTGGAAACGCCACACAGTTCCGAATCAGTTTTGACGTAATGGTGGGCGGTGAAAGCTCATACGACTACCTCAAACTCTTCTTCGCTCCCGCCACTGAACAGTATCCGGCTTCCACCACCAGTCCGACAGCCTCTGACTACGGTTACAATGTCTATTCCGCATACGCATACGATTTTTCGGACTATATGTACGCTTCCACAAGTTCTTCCAACATTGCCTATAAATTCAACCTGACTGACAGCAACGTGGTGCATATCGATGCCCTTATGCCGAACCCGAACGAGAATCCGGATGCCAACTCTACTGCACAAGTGGTGTTCGTATGGAAAAACGACTTCTCTATGGGCACACAGCCTGGCGCTATCATTTCCAATGTGTCTGTGTCTGTTGTGAGCTGTCCAATCCCTGAAGATGTACACGCGGTGAGTGCCACCTCATCCAGCATTGAACTGGAATGGATGGAAACCGGTTCGGCCACAACATGGGAAATTGTCTATGGCGCTCCTGGTTTCAACCCTGAAGACGCCACCACCGTTCTCACAGCCAATACCAACACGTTTGAAATTAATGGATTGAGCACCCTTACCGCCTATGACTTCTATGTTCGTGCACTTTGCGGTGGTTCTGATGTCAGTACATGGAGTAATGTGCTTACGGCCACCACAACTATGGAACCCGTGAATCTGCCCTACACAACAGATTTTTCTGACCCCGATGATGCTTGGCACCTGAACAACGGAAGCTGTGACAACTATTGGATGATGGGCACGGTTGACAACGAGAACGCCCTGTTCGTGACCACCGACAGCACCACCCCTGGCTACAATATCACTTCTACTTCTGTGATATCTGCCCAGAAGTTGTTTACTGTAGGTACGAGTCCGACCGTCACCATCAGCTACGATGTGATGGTTGGCGGTGAAGGTAATTACGACTACCTGAAGATGTTCCTTACGCCTGCCACAATGGAATTCCCCGCTTCCACCACTGCGCCGGATTACTCGGATTACGCTCACATCAGTTACTCTGACCATGCATACGATTTCTACACCAACAACTATGGCACGAATGCTTCTCATCACTACATCCTTAATCTGGTTGACAGCACCATCCACGTTCAAGCGACAATGGCAAACCCGAATGCAAATCCGGATGCAAACTCCACCGCACTGTTAGCCTTCGTTTGGAAAAATGACGGATCAGAGGGCACCCAACCCGCCGCCATTATCAAAAACCTGACGGTGACCCCGGCCCATACAGTCACCGATGAAGCTACCATCTGTGCCAACTTGCTGCCGTACGAGTGGAACGGCGTGATCTTCACGGAGGGCGGCACGCAGACGGCCTCCTTGCAGGCGGAGGACGGAAGCGACAGCGTAGTGACGATGATCCTGACGGTGAACGAAGTTTATGCCGAGACCGAAAGCAAGTACCTCTGTCCGAATGAGCTGCCGTACGAGTGGAACGGTGTGACCTTCACGGCCGCCGGAACCCAGATTGTGACGTTGACTGCCGCCAATGGTTGCGACAGTGTGGTCACGATGATGCTTTACATCAACCCCACCTACACGGTGACAGACTCCAGAACCATCTGCCAAGGCGAGCTGCCGTACGAATGGAATGGTGTCACCTTCACGGCCGCCGGTGCGCAAATAGCCACGCTTGAGACCGTGAACGGCTGCGACAGCGTAGTGGTAATGTCCTTAACGGTAAACGAAGCTTACTTCGTAAACGAAACCGTGGCCCTTTGCCCGAGTGAGTTGCCTTACGTGTGGAACGGCCTGACCTTCACAGAGAGCGGCACACAATCCATCACGGTGCAGACGGTACACGGCTGCGACAGTGTACTGACCATGACCGTCACGGTGAACAGTGGTTACACCGTGACCGAAATCATGTATGTCTGTCCGAGTGAACTGCCTTACGAGTGGAATGGGGTGACCTTCACCGCCGCCGGCATCCAGAATGTGACGCTGACTGCCGCCGATGGTTGCGACAGCGTGGTCACCATGGTACTCAACATCAATCCCACCTACATGGTGACAGACACGAGAACCATCTGTCCGAGCGAGCTGCCTTACGAGTGGAACGGGGTAACATTCACCGCCGCCGGTGTGCAGGCCTCCTCGCTACAGACCATAAACGGCTGTGACAGCGTGGTGGTGATGACCTTGACGGTACACGATGCAGTCACTTCAGAATTCACCATTGAGACTTCCGACAGCTGCTACGAATGGAATGGCCAAATTTACTGCAGTTCAGGAGATTATACACAAACATTCACTGCATCGAACGGTTGCGACAGCGTGGCTACACTGCATCTGACCACCAGTGTGGGTGTTGTAAGCCACGAACCAGGGACCTCCCTCTATCTCGCGCCAAACCCGACCAAGAATATCAGCCGTATTGTGGGACTTAGCGAGTCGTTGAAGTATGTGGATGTCATGGATATGAGAGGTCGTCTGGTGTTGAAGAGTTTTGACAACGAAATTGATGTGTCAACGCTACCGGCTGGCGTGTATGTCGTCAAAGTGTTTACCGACAGCGGCGTCACGAATCTGAAACTTGTCAAGCAGTAATCCTGCTCATTTCAAAAACCAAGAGGCGCGGAAATTCCGAGCCTCTTTTTTTTGACTTAGACTAATGACTTAGACATAGACTTAGACTAATGACTTAAACATAGACTTAGACTAATGACTATGGCACGAGAATGGCATTTCAGAGCCGATTTTCTTCTAAAAGGTCTTTTATGAGATTAAAACCATTGGCGGGAATCAGTTCAAAACATAAGGGCAAAAACGATAATTTTTTCATATTCAACCACATAACTAACCTTTGATTGTTAATAACTTGTTTATAAAAAATTTCGCCCTGCCCATTCAAAATTGTTAGTTTTACCGATTATTTTGCTGAAAATATTCAAACATTAAATAACAATCAATTATTCACCAAATTCAAAAGCTATGAAAAAGCATCTACTATTGATTTTCGTGCTGACGATGCTATTTGCCATTGGCGGTAAGGCGCAGAGTACTTGTCTGTCGCCTTCAGACTTCACCGCCACGAAGCATCAGCCGTCATGGCAGAATGTCCAGCTTAATTGGTCGGCACCTGTGATTCCGATTCCGGAACTCAAATGGTGTGCGGCATTCACCACAGGAATCGGCATGAACGCAGCCGCCGACTTTACGGGCGCAGTCCGTTTCGGCTCGGCCCAACTGGCTCCCCGTCACGGTGAAACCATGACTGTGGTTTCCTTCGTGCCCTATGAGGCAGCCTCCGTCTGCACCTACCACATCATGGTTTGGCAAGGCGGCAGTCAGGTGGATGACACCACGTTCACCCCTGGCACTCTGCTGTTCAGCTAGCAGGTGGATTCAACCGCTATCATCCAACAACAATTTGTGGATGTCATCCTGGACGACCCGGTTGTCATCGACTCCACACAAGAACTTTGGATCGGTATCCGCTGCGTGACCACAGCCGGCTATCCTTTGGGAAGCAGCAACAACGGCGGCGTGTTCAACTACGGCGACCTGCTCTATTATGAAGAAGACGATGGCACTTATGTTTGGGTAACCCTGTCTGGTGGAAATCCCTCCTCCTCGCTGGCCGCCTACAACTGGTGTATCAACGGCAAATTTGTTGACTTAGACGCTCCCACGCTGACGGGGTACAACCTCACCCGCGATGCGGACCCGCTCCTTTCAACCTCGACCCTCACCTCCTACCTTGACTCTGTTGACTTCGGCACCTACGAATACGCGGTCACGGCCTTATGGAGCGACGGTTGTGAGTCTGATCCTGTCACGCTTTCCGTAACGATGACTCCCAACCCGTGCCTCAACTGTTCAGACACTGTCCAAGTGGGCAACGGAACCGGCACCACTTACTACATCCCGCTCAACGGTTATTACAAATATTCCTTCTCGGAACAGCTTTTCACCACATCGGAATTGGGTACCATTGACGGTACTATCCCCTGTATAGCTTTCCAATACTTCTATGCCACGCCCCAAGACAAAGACATCATCATCTATATGGGCAACACCTCCAAAAACTCTTTCGCCAACTCGTCAGACTGGATTTCCATCAATAGCATGACGAAGGTGTTTGAGGGTACGGTTACTTTCACCAACGCCGGTGAAGGCAACTGGGTGAACATCCCGTTGGATATTCCTTTTGAATATGATGGTTCTAGCAACATCGTCATTGCAGTGCAACACACCACCGGATCCTATCTTAACAACGATTACTTGTTCAAAACTCACAGCGCCTCTGGCAAGACACTCTACGTGTACAGAGACTCGGAAGCATACGATGTGAACAACCTGCCAAGCGGAAACACACTCTCTTCCCGTAACAACATCCGCTTCTTCATCGGTGATCCCGTTGCGTGTCCGATGCCCAGCGCAGTGACAGTTTCCAATGTCACTCCGTATGGGGCCACCGTCACTTGGTCTTCCAACGACGAGCAGAGCGGCTATGAGTATGTCATCGTTCCCGAAGGCAGCACTTTCGAAAGCGAAACCATTGAGACTGTCAGCGACACGACCATCACATTCACGGAACTGGCTGACGGCACTAATTACACGTTCTATTTGCGCGCCAACTGCGGTTCCGACAACAGCAACTGGGCATCTGTATCCTTCAAGACCCTGTGTCTGCCGTCGAGTACGTTGCCCTATACAATGAATTTCGATGGCATGGGCAGCGGCACTGGCACCCTTCCCAACTGTTGGGAAGCAGGTGTTGCCGGTTCCAACAACGGATACCCCTACATTAGCACCACCTACCACCATTCCGGCAACGGTGCCCTCTATTTCTACTCCTATTCACCCAGCAGTTCCTCCGTCTGCGGCCAAGGTCTGGATCTGACCGAGAACACAGAATCCCTCCTCATGAGTTTCTGGATGTATAAGACCTCTGCCGGCTACGGCCGCATGTTAGCCGGTTACATGACTGACCCGTATGATTTCAGCACTTTCGTGGAAGTTCTGGACCTCTATCCTCAAGATTCCCCCACTTCCGCTTGGAAAGAGTACAAGTTCCCGCTCCCTGACAATGTGAACGGCCAGCTCATCTATCCCGTCCTGTATTGTCCACACGCTCCGGGCAGCTATTCCGATTACATTTATGTGGATGATCTCACCATTGAGGTTGGCGATGCAGAATGTCTCGCAGCCGCCGACATCACGGTAAGCAACGTGTCCTACACCTCCGCATACGTCACCTTCACCCCGACAGTTGAGGACCTTGACCACATCTTAGTGTGTACAAACCAGGCCACAGGCGTGTCCAGCCAAATCACGCTGACCCCCGGCACGACCGACTACATGCTCACCGGTCTTGACACCACCACCCAATACCAAGTGAAACTCTATCCTGACTGCGAAAGCATTCCGGACACGATTTACGCCTCTTTCACCACGTTGATGGGTAGCATTGTTTACTGTATGGATCCCGACACCAACGCCCAAGCCATCTCTGTCGGAACCTCCTCCACTTCCTATAACATTCCGTTGAACAACTTCTACAAATACACCTATAGCCAACAGATTTTCACCCCATCGGAGATTGGCGGTGCCACCGTCATAACCGGTATGTCGCTGAACTATGCAGGTCCAAATTCTTCGACCGTAAAGAACAATGTGTCGGTCTATCTGACTCACAAGAATGACAGCACCTTCGCAAACACCAGTGACTGGGCTCCCATTGCAAATGCTGTGAAGGTTTACGAAGGTCCGATGAACTGCTCCGCCGGTTGGAACGACTTCCAATTCACCACTTTCTTCCCCTACAATGGTATAAGCAATTTGGTGTTGATTGTGGACGACAACTCTGGCGCATACGATGGTTCGTCAAGCTACTCTTTCAACGTACACACGAAAGCCTCCAGCCAGTACACCACCATGTATGTCTATAGCGATGGCACGAACTACGATCCAACCAACCCACCGTCCGGTAGCCGTTACGCTATCCGGAATGACATCAAATTCTTTGGCTGTAACCAAACGCAATCAGAAGTCATCTCTTGCCGCGAACCCAACGTGATGGTGACCGGCTACGACAGCACCGAAATCACCTTGAGCTGGGTGCCTGGCGGCGAAGAGACCTCCTGGACTGTGGAATACAAAGAAGCGAACAGCAACGACTGGGTTTCCGCCGGCACTGTTTCTTCTGTGACCACATACACAGTGGAGAATCTCATGCCCAACACGCATTACGATTTCCGGATGTGCAGCCTTTGCTCCGCCTCCGACAGCAGCGAGTGGGTCGAATTCACTGGATTTACCGTCTGCGAATCTATCAATGTTCCTTACGTTGAAAACTTTGAGACCGCTACGGGCAGCGGTGCCACCCACACTGTGCCTTGCTGGTTCAAGGGCACCGACAATTCCACCCAGTATCCTTATCCGTCTTCCACATACTACAACTCCGGCACCTATTCGCTCTACTTCTATGGCACCAGCACCTATTACTGCTATGCCGCCACTCCGAAATTCGCTGATGATGTGGCAATGGACAGCCTCGTGGTCAACATCAAACTTCTTGCCACCAGTGCTGCTTACACCATTGAGGTGGGTATCATGAGCGATCCTATGAATATCAACACGTTCGTACCCTTAGCTTCCTGTACTCCTGGTGTGGAAGGTCTCTGGAAAAACTTCGAAATCCTAACGACAGGCTATGCCGGAAACGGCCGCCATCTGGCGTTCAGAATCCCGCAATGGGGCTCCTCCTACATGTATCTGGATGACCTCTCTGTGGACTACATAATGCCTTGCGCCCACCCGACTGCAGTTGTCCTCCAAGACGTCAGCTCCGAAGAAGCCACTATTGGCTGGACACCTGGCGACGAAGAATCCGAATGGGAGTATCTTTATGGCCCTGCCGGAACCGTGGATTTGAATAACGATATGGGCATCTCCTCTACAAATGAGTATGTCACAATCTCCGGCTTGACAGATAATACGGAGTATGAGTTCTATGTGCGCGCCGTCTGCTCCTCCAGCGAAAACAGCGCTTGGGAGAGCTTATTCTTCCAAACCGAATGTCAGCCTATCGCACTGCTGCCTTATACACAAAATTTCGACTCCATGAGCACCCACACTTCCAACTCCACTTCGGGTCTTAACAACCTGAGCGACTGTTGGAAAGCTCACAATGACGGTACAAGCTACACTTCCTACCCGTATGTGTATTACGGTTCCACCTACGCGAACAGCGGCAACTACAGCCTGCGCTTCTATTCCTACAATTCCTCTGCATACTCTGACCAATACGCTATTTTACCGGCTGTGGACAACGATTTGTATCCAATCAACACGCTGCAACTGACTTTCGATGCACGACGTTACTCCACCTCCTACCCGTTCTGCCTGATTGTAGGCGCGATGAACGGCACGGATGTCAGCACCTTCCAACCGATTGACACGATGCTGATAAACACAGGTAGCACGAGCTACGAGACCCAAGTGGTCTTCCTCACCGGATATACCGGATCCGGCAACCGCCTCGCCCTGATGGCGCCAGTAGAAATTGGCAGCATCGTCTCCGGTGCCACCTACAACCAGGGGCATATCGACAACGTGACAATTTCTTTGGCGCCCACCTGTCCGCAGCCCACACACCTGTCTGCGACCAATGTTACGGATAACTCCGTGACATTAGAATGGACGGAAAATGGATCTGCTAACAACTGGGTGATTGAATACGGTCCCGCAGGTTTCACGCCCGGCAACGGCACCGAGGTGCAAGCCAACACCAACCCGTTCACAATCAGCAACCTGGCAGCAGCTACCATTTACAATTTCTATGTGAAGGCTGACTGCGGAAGCGGCGACGAGAGTACGCTGTCCGGTCCTGTGGCAGCCACCCCGGGTTCCTACAGCATGTCCGCCACCGGCACCAATACCGTCACCACTTGTGCGATGGTCATCTATGATGACGGAGGCATTGACAATGACTACAGCACCTCCTGCAATTCCACGTTGATTATCCAACCGGATGTACCAGGCAACCTCATCAGCATTTCCGGCACCGTGAACGTGGAGAGCAACTGGGATTACCTCTACGTGTATGACGGAGCCAGTTCAAGTGATCCGCTGCTGGGCACTTACTCCGGTTCCTATACAATTACAGATTTGACATCCACCACAGGCCCGCTCACCCTCGTATTCACCTCTGACGCCTCTGTGGTCTATCCCGGCTTCGAACTTGTTGTCTCATGTGTTTCCAACAGCTGTCCCAAGCCGACCAATTTCGCCGTCTCGAACGTGGGCATGAACACCGCCGACCTCTCCTGGACACCTGGAGGCAGCGAGACCGCCTGGATCGTGGAATACAAGGAAGCCACCGCCGCCACTTGGACAACGGCCACGGCCACGGCTACCAACTACCAACTCACCGGACTCAGCAGTCTCACTGCTTACAACGTGCGTGTGAAAGCCGACTGCGGCGATGAGACCTCTCAATATGCCACCGCCTCTTTCACTACCCCGAACTGTCCTGCCGCCGATGCCTGTGAATACACGTTCGTCCTAACCGACAGTTACGGCGATGGTTGGAACAGCGCTTACCTCACCGTGGAGCAAAACGGGACCGTCATAGCCACCTTGGAAGCAGTGGACTACGACCTTTCTTCCACACCAACCCATGACACCGTGACGGTCAACCTTTGCGACAATAACGTCATCGACCTCGTATGGCATTCCGGCAGCTTTGACAGTGAGGCTAGCATAACGCTGATCGGGCCCGATGGTTCTCAAATTTACACCTCTCCGAGCATGTCATCCTACACTACCTATTCCTTCACGACCGACTGCAACGGTTCCGGTCCTGGCCCTGTCATCACCGATCCGACCGTAGCTACGAACGCCGCATCCGCAATAGAGCAGACCACCGCCACACTGAGCGCCACCATCACAAATCCCGACAACGTGAGCATCACGGCCAAGGGCTTCGAGTGGAAGGCCACCACGGGCGGCACCTACACGCAGATTGCCGGCACCGGTACGGGCAACACTTTCACAGCCAACCTCACGGGTCTGACGCCCAACACGGGCTACACCTACAAGGCGTTCATCACCTTCAACGGACAGACTGTCTATGGCAATGAGATGACCTTCACGACACTTGAGCAGGGTGTTGAGCCTTGCGATGTTCCCACGGGTCTCGCCGCAGGCGACATCACAGGTGAGAGCATTGCCATCTCGTGGAATGCCAGCGCCAATGCGGAAGGCTATAACATCCAGTACAGCCCGCAAGGAGGCACTATCTCGTCCGCGACTTCCACTACGAACAACTACACCATCACGGGTCTGGCTCAGAACACCACATATCAGATCCAGGTGCAGGCCAACTGCGGTAACGGCAACCTCAGCGGCTGGTCCGAGCCCATCACCGTGACCACCACGGGTATTGAAAACTACCTGTCCAACAGCATCACCCTCTACCCGAACCCTGCGAACGACGTTGTCAATGTACAATGTACAATGAACAATGTACAATTAAAGGGAATTGAGGTGATTGACGTTTATGGTAAGGTTGTCCGCACCGTTGTAGGGGCGAATAATTATTCGCCCATGCAGACCCGCATCAACGTATCTGATTTGGCCGCCGGCATGTATTTCGTGCGCGTGACCACGGACGAAGGTACGGTTACGAAGACGTTCGTCAAGAAATGATGAATGTTGAATTATGAATGATGAATAAATATTTGCGCACTAAGGTAAAATATTCATAATTCATAATTTATAATTCTGCATTAAAAAGGCCGTTGCCAGTTTTGGCGACGGCCTTTTTTCGTGTTTCGACAACAAGTTTTCAACAATCGGTTTTTAATAAAAATTTATTGTATTTTTGCGCCCTCGTTTTGAGACGATGACGATGACGATGACGATGACGATGACGATGACGATGACGATGACGATGACGTATGACTTATGACTTATGACTTGACCCTTGACCCTCTTGCCTAATACCCAAAAAAAAATATTCATTCACAAAATTCAAAACAGTATGAAAAAATTACTACGAACTTTGATGCTAGCGGTACTGATGTTACCGTTCGCATTGCAGGCGCAGAACACACTGACCGTGGCCGACGGCACAACGACTAACTCGAACGTGCCCATATACGGTCTTTGGGCGGATGCCTATTTGCGCTGCCAAACCATTTACACCGCCGGTCTCCTTGATGCAGCCGCAACCGGTTACGGATTGAATGGAGGTACCATTACAAGCCTGACCTATTACTTAAGCTCAACAGCCAGCGAAGCTTGGACTGGAACCTGGGAAGTCAAGCTGATGGAGGTTACGAATTCCACGTTGACGGGTTTCGTGGACATGACCGACGCCACAACCGTTTACACTGGTACATTGGACGGCACATCATCACCGTTGACCATCACCTTCTCCACACCCTACACCTATCAAGGCGGCAATCTCCTCATTGAGGTTAGCGAGACCACCAGCGGCAACTACAAAAGCGCATCATTCTATGGCGTATCTGCCACGGGTGCAAGCTGGCAGGGTTACAACAGCAGTGCATGGGCCAGCATTACCGGTTCCGTTAAGGATTTTATTCCCAAAACCACTTTCACCTTTACCGGCGGCACCGAAATCACTTGCAGTCCTGTGCAGAATCTCACTATCGACGCCACCCAAACCACCTCGAACAGTCTGACCCTCATCTGGTCTGATGCATTCAACAGTGGCGCCACCTACAGTGTTTATGACATGAGTGACAACACTCTTATTGAGAGCGGTATCACGGACACCACCTACACCGTTGTAAATCTTAACGCCAATACTGTTTATACTTTTGGCGTGGAAGCCAACTGTTCCGCCTCCGATGTGTCTGCAAAGATGACCACCAGCGACCGCACCGCCTGTGGTACCGAGACAATGCCTTGGAGCGAGAATTTTGACAACTGGACTTCCAAATCGGACTGCTGGTCGTTTTTGAGCGGCGCATACAACGGCGGTAACGGAACCCCCACCGAATATTCTTCTGCATGGACTCTCAACAACAGTTATGGCGACTATATCAACATCAGCGGCAAAGCCCTGACCATGAACGTTTATAGCACCTACCGCTACTGGGCTGTCACTCCGCCCATCAACATTACGGATGACAATGCCATGCTGAGCCTCGACGTGGCCGTGGCGGGTTGGAGTAACGAAACGCCCAACTATGATGCCGACGACACCTTAGCTTTCGCCATCACCACCGACAACGGAACCACCTACACCACCTTGCGTGTAGTCACCAACACAGAACTCAACATGCTCAATGGCGAATATACCACTCTTTACATTCCCGTCACCAACTACAGCGGACAGACTGCCCGTTTCGCGATTTTCGCTGGCAGCAGTGCCTCCGGCGGCGACAACCGTATCGCCATTGATAATGTAACCGTAGGCGAGCCTATCAGCTGTTTTCCTGTCGCCGGCTTGTCCGTGAGCAACATCACCTCTACCGGTGCTACCCTGACTTGGGAAGGCAATGCCGATGGCTATACCATCTATAATATGGCCGACACTACCGTTAACCAATATGCCAGCGACACTACGGCGAATCTTTATGCCCTTACCCCGAACACGTCATACACATTCGGTGTGACCGCCAACTGCGGCAGCGAAGAAAGCGGCATCCGCACCGTAAGCTTCACCACCCTCGTTTCTTGCCCGGCTCCCACCAACTTGACCGCCACCCTCACTCCTGGCAACGGCACCGTGGCCACTTTGAGTTGGGACAATAATGGTACCGAGGCATGGCAAATCTGCCTCAACGGCGACACCAACAACCTCATCGATGTCACCACTAATCCTTACGAACTCACAGGCCTCACTCCTGAAACGGCTATGACTGCCCAAGTTCGCGCCAACTGCGATGTTGATGACCAAAGCGAATGGAGCAACATCATCACCTTCACCCCGACCGACGCATACATGATTACCGTTAACGACGGTACCTCTACGAACTCCTACGTGCCGATATATGGTTTGTGGGTTGACGAAATCACCAAGAGCCAGTTCATCATTCCCGCAGCAGACCTCGCCGCCATGCAGCTTGGCACCATAAACAAACTGACATTCCATTCCAGCAACAACAGTGTCAGCTGGGGTGCTGCCACCTTTAATGTTTACCTGACCACAACGAACAACACCACCCTTACAGATCTTGCCGATTACAGCAACATGACCCAAGTATATGCCGGCAGCCTTTCCATCAGCGACAACAAGATGGAAGTGATTTTTACCACTCCATATCTTTACGCTGGTGGCAACCTTATGGTTGGTTTCTTGCAGACGCTTGAAGGTACCTATTCATCTTGCAGCTGGTATGGCGTTTCTGCCACAGGAGCCTCCATGGGCGGCTACGGCACCTCTATCAGCCAACGCGACTTCCTGCCCAAGACCACCATCTATTTCACTCCCGGTGAAGGTGATATCTGCTACCCTGTGACAGGACTTTCTGTTGACAGTGCCACCGCCAACAGCGTTTTCCTGTCTTGGATTGACAACAACAACACCGATGCGACTTATACAATTTATGACATGTCTGACTCTTCTGTCGTTGCCAGCGGATTATATGACCTTGAATATGAGGTTACAGGTCTCACCGGCAGTACCGGTTACACCTTCGGCGTGGCCGCCAACTGTTCGGCTTCAGCAGAATCATACATTGCCACTGTCAATGCCACTACCGATTGTGAAAGCGGCAGCTGTCAGATTACCATCGTGGGTAATGATTCTTACGGTGACGGATGGAACGGAAATACCATCCAAATCATTCAAGGCGGCACTGTCATTGGAGCCTTCACCTTCTCCAGTGGATACACCTCAACCGAGACTTTCAGCGTCTGCTCCGGTGCTCCCGTAAGCTTCAGCTGGACTATCGGCAGTTATGCTTCCGAGACCAGCTTCGAAATCCGCAACGCCGACAACTATCCCCTCTATATTGTTGAAGACGGGAGCGAGCTCTCCGCAGGTGTTTTCTTGACCATGAACAACGCTTGTACAAGCTGCGTGCCAGTAACCGCATTGACTGTTGACGCAACCACCTCCAACAGCGTGACCATCAGTTGGAGTGGTTCCGCCGACAGCTATGACGTATATAATGGTGAGACTTTAGTGGACAACACTGTTGACACGACATACACCTTTGACAACCTCGCCTCTTCTTCCAACTTTGTGTTCGGTGTGGTGGCGAACTGTTCAGACGGCGAAAGCTCCATGATGGTCACTGTCGCAGCAAGTACACAATGTGGTTCTATCGATGCGTTCCCCTACGTTCAAGACTTCAGTGCTGAACCCGCATGCTGGACATCAATTGATGCAGACGGCGATGGTTACAACTGGATGATTTACGGAGGCGCTATCCAATCGGCTTCATACGACAACAGTGCGGGTGCTTTGACTCCTGACAACTGGCTGATTTCCCCGCAGTTTGCCATTCCTGCCACTGGCAACTATGAAGTTACTTGGGCTGCCACCGCTCAAGACCAGAGCTGGCCTGCCGAACACTACGGTGTCTTCATCTCCACCACTGGAAATACCAACACCACCGACTTCACCATGTTGCAGGAGTGGACTTTGGGGACTGGCATTTTCAATCCGGTCATCGACCTGAGCGCATATTCCGGCCAGAACATCTATATCGCTCTGCGTCACTTTAACTGCACCGACCAATTCCGTCTCTCCATCGACGAATTCACTGTCCGTCAGCAGGCTGGTGCCAACCAGGTGACCATCAATGTGGGACAGAACAACCCGGCCTATGGTACCGTCATGGGTTCGGGCATCTATAACATCGGCGACAATGTCACCGTGAGTGCCACCGCGAATTCCGACTACACCTTCTCCAAATGGGTTGACGAGACTAACAACATTCTCAGCACCGACAATCCCTACACTTTTGTCGCTGCCACCGACCTCACCCTGAACGCCATCTTCATCGACAATTCCGGCACCACCTACACCATCACCGTCGAAGTGAACGACAGCAGCATGGGAACAGCCACCGGTGGTGGCACTTACACTGCCGGTGAGCAAATCACCTTGGTTGCCACTCCGTTCTCCGGCTACAATTTCGTGAACTGGACCCAGGAGTCGAGCTTCGGCACAAACGTGGTTGGCACAGATCCTTCCATCATCATCACGGTCACCGGTGACAAGACCTTCGTTGCCAACTTCGAGGTCGGTTCCGGTCCTGTGCCTACCAATCCTACCGTAGCCACCAACGCCGCTTCCTCTATAGCACAGACCACCGCCACGCTGAACGCCACCATCACGAATCCTGACAATGTGTCCATCTCGGCGAAGGGCTTCGAATGGAAAGCCACCACGGGCGGCACCTACACGCAGATTGCTGGCACAGGAACGGGCAACGCCTTCACGGCTAACCTCACTGGTCTGACCGCCAACACAGGCTACACCTTCAAGGCGTTCATCACCTACAACGGCACGACTGTTTATGGCACTGAGATGACCTTCAACACACTGCCCGAAGATGTTGAGCCTTGCGACGTGCCTACAGGCCTCACCGCAGGTGATATCACAGGCGAAAGTATTGCTATCTCGTGGAATGCCAGTGCAAATGCGGAAAGCTATAACATCCAATATAGCCCTCAAGGTGGCTCTATCTCGTCCGCGTCTTCTACTACGAACAGCTACACCATCACGGGTCTGGCACAGAACACCACGTATCAGATTCAGGTGCAGGCCAACTGTGGCAACGGCAACCTCAGCGGATGGTCACAACCCATCTCCGTGACCACCACCGGTATTGAAAGCCATCTGGCCAACAGCATCGCTCTCTACCCGAACCCAGCCAAGGAGTACATCAATGTGGAATGCACAATGAGTAATGTACAATGTTTGGGCGTTGAAGTGATTGATGTCTATGGCAAGGTGATTAATACCATAAACGTGACCGAAAATCCGATCCGAATCAACGTCAGCGGTCTCGCCAACGGCATCTATTTCGTGCGCGTGACCACCGAGGAAGGTGCGGTGACGAAACAATTTGTCAAGAAGTAGGAGATTCCGCTCGTTCACTTCGTTCACGGCGGAATGGAGCGACATTGGTCGATTCTATTTTCCTGACTCGTAGAGACGTTTCATGAAACGTCTCTACAGAACCGACAAAACAAAGGCTGTTGCCAATTATGGTGACGGCCTTTTTTCTTTCGACCTAAGAGTTTCTGCCATAAATAAAAAAATGTATTTTTGCAGGTTAAATTTACGGCTATGGAAGAGGAAATAGAAAAATGTGTTTCCCTCTTGAAAGAAGGAAAAGTGATTTTGTATCCTACTGATACTGTGTGGGGTATAGGTTGTGACGCAACCAATGAAGAAGCGTTGATGCGCATCTATCGCATCAAGCAGCGCAATGAGAAGAAGAGCATGATCATCCTGCTCGATTCCATGCAGCGGCTGCCGATGTATGTCAAGAAGATTCCGCTCATCGCCTGGGATTTGCTGGCGCATGTGACGCGTCCGACCACATTTATTTACCAAACCGCCTACAACCTGCCTGAGAAACTCATCCATGAGGACGGCTCCATTGCCATCCGTCTCGTGCAGCATGAGTTCTGCCGCCAGGTGATCCGCAAATTAGGACACCCGCTGATTTCCACTTCCGCCAACATCGCCGGGGAGCCCACACCGCAGACCTACGAGAAAATTTCCCCCGAAGTAATCCGCCAAGTCGATTATGTTGTCTCCCCCGACCAAGCCACTTCCACCGATTTTAAACCTTCGCGGCTTATCAAATTCATAGACGACTACAATTTCACCATTATCCGAGACTGACCGATGGAAAAAACCGCCGTTTTTGCCGGATCCTTCTGTCCTTTCACCAAAGGGCACGAGGACATTGTGCGCAAAGCCCTGCCCCTCTTCGACAAACTCATCATCGCCATAGGACACAACATCAACAAAAAAGACCTCTTCCCTGTGGAAGACCGCCTGCGTTGGATCGAAAACCTCTACCACAACAATCCCACCGTCAAAGTGGTCTCCTATACGGGATTGACCGTGGATTTCTGCAAGGAAGTGGGCGCAAACTATTTGGTGCGCGGTCTCCGCAATCCCCTCGACTTCATGCAGGAACAGGAACTGGCCCAAGTGAACCGGCATCTGAATCCCGATGTGGAAACGGTTTTCCTGCTTGCCTCTCCCGGATGTGAAATCATCTCCTCTTCGCTCGTGCGCGAATTATGGTCGAACGGTGCCGACTACACCCCCTACGTCTCCTACAAGCTTCCCGAATTTCCCGCTAAATGAGGAAACGTCTCGGACATATTATCCTGTTTCTGTGTCTGACAGCAACCGTCACGCTCCCGGCGCAGTCTCCCGTCACAATAACGGGTACGGCTCCCTTTGCCGCCGGCAAGGAGATCCGACTGCTCGTGTTCAACGACCTCCTCAACGGAATCCCGACCGTCGCCACCACCGACATCATCGACAAGCACGGACGTTTTTCCCTGAAATACGCCACTACGGACATCCAATTGGCGCAATTGGCCATCTGCACCTCCAAGGCCGAATTTTTTATCGTGCCCGCCAACCACTACACCTTCAATATTTCGGTGGACAGCACTCTCTATCAACGGCTTAACCCCGAAAAATACGGCGGATTCCTGCATATTGAGAATCCTAACAAGGACACGGCGGACCTGAACTTCAAGATAAACCGCTTTTCCGAATACTTCAAGCGCGTGGCCGATGCCTTTTCCTACCAAATGATTTACGGCAACGACCCGACCATCTACGACACCGTGCGTTCCGAAATATCACAACATTTTGAATTCCAATACAATCCGGCCAACTTCTACCAATCATACGGTTTCTACACCTTGGGGGGCATTGATATGCTGCAGTACCGGAAAAAACCTGCCTACCTGTACGAAAAATACTTTGACAACGACTATATTCTCTACAACAATCCGGCCTATATGTCGCTGTTCAACCAATACTACGATGGTTATCTGTACTACTCGCCCCACATCAGCAAAGACATTCTCTCCAGCACCATCAACGAGACCCCAGACTACCCCACCCTCTTTAACGAGGCCGGCCGCGACCCCAAACTGACAAACGCCCGGCTCCGCGAATTAGTCATCATCAAAAACCTGATTGCATTCTTGGACAACAAAGAATTCGATCGCGGAAATATCATCAAACTGCTGCAATACATCCGAACCACTTCCAGTTTTGAAAAGCACATCGAATTAATTGACAGCAAACTAAATCAATTGATGGCATTGAGGAAAAATTCAGAGGAGCTTTCCTTCATCGATGAGAAAGGACATAAGACCAGTCTCAAACAATACCAAGGGAAACCGGTCTATCTGCACATCTTCCAGACCGACTGTATCAATTGCATTCGGGAAATGATGATTATCAAGGAATTACATGCCAAATATAACGAAAAGGTGCAATTTGTCAGTTTGTGCGTTGACCCAGACAAGACAAACTACCAATCCTTTGTGAAGCAATACGGCAAACAGTTTGTGTGGCCGGTGATCTACTTCAACGAACAGTACGACTGGTTGATGAGCCAGGGGGTGGAGACCTTGCCGGACTATATGCTCTTCAACGCCGATGGCACCATGCAGATGCGCTACGCACCCGCGCCCGAACAGGGTTTGACCGAATTTCTGCAATTGTATTTCCCTGAAGAAATTGAAGAAGACCAAAATCCGCTTTTTTACAATCGAAATAAACAATAAAAACATACCAAAATGAAAAAGAACATCCTAATCATCATCTGCATGATGCTCAGCATCAACCTTTTTGCTCAAGAAGCTAAAGACAAGCATTTGGCGAAACTCCCCGCTGTCGAGATCCAGGATCTGAACGGCAACGCTTTCAACACCAAGGACATCCAAAACGACGGCAAACCGATTATCATCAGCTTATGGGCGACCTGGTGCAAACCCTGCATTGCCGAGCTGTTGGCCATTGCCGACGAATACGAGGACTGGGTGGAAGAGACCGGCGTGAAGTTGTATGCCATCTCCATCGACGACGCTAAAACCTCCGCCCGCGTGGCCCCCTTCGTGAAAGGCAAAGGCTGGGAATACACGGTGCTGTTGGATGTCAACTCCGACTTCAAGCGCGCCATGAACGTCAACGACGTGCCTTTCTTATGCATCCTGAACGGTGACGGCGAAATCGTGTGGCAACACACCTCCTACGCACCCGGCAGTGAGGAAGAGGTCTTCGAGATTGTCAAGTCGTTAGTTAAAAAGTAATCTCTAACATAATCTAACCTTATGATTTTCAAATATATCAAGCGAGCATTACTCGCTTCTACCTTTTTTCTGTTCGGTTTCCAAGCCATCGCCCAGCACCAATTTGGCAACAGTCGCGTCAGCGGCGATTTCGGCTTCAACGGCATGTACTACATCCCCGACTCTATCATAGGGGCGGAGCCCGTGGATTCCAAAGTCCGCGGCAATGCTTTCCTTAATATATTATATAGTAACGGTGGTTTTTCGGCTGGTATGCGATACGAGTTCTACATGTTCCCGCTCATCGATTTTGAAAAGATTGGGTATCAGGGGCAAGGCATCAAATATTTCTTCGCCGATTACACCAACAAGTTCATCTCGGTGACCGCAGGTAATTTCTACGAACAGTTCGGCAACGGATTGACACTGAGAGCCTACGAAGACCGTCAGTTGGGCATCGACAACAGTCTGCTCGGTGCTCGCATCAAACTCACCCCCTACAAGGGCATCACACTCAAGGGCGTTTGGGGCATCGAGCGCGACAACTTTGAGTCTTACATAGGCCGTGCGGATTACGTTCGCGGCGCGGATCTGGAGCTCTCTTTCGGGGAGATGTTCCCTGTGATCCAGGAAAAAGGGTTCATCGCCCGCGTAGGTGCCAATATCGTCAGCAAGTTCGAGAAATCCGATGAAGACATCTATTTCGGAATAGGCAATGACACCACAGCCGTAATTCCGGACTCCAAAATCCCTCAAAACGTGGCCGCTTGGGCCGCCCGCGCCACCTTCGGCTATGAAGGCTTCCGACTTGACGGGGAGTACGCCCGCAAGATGAACGACCCTAACATCAGCAACAAATTCATTTACAAGCCGGGCGAGGCACTGTTCCTGTCCGCCACATACGCCATGAAGGGATTTGGCATCGCCGCCTCGTTCATCCGCGCCGACAACATGGAATTCCGTTCGCATCGTTGGGAGAACTCCAATTCCGAGCTGCTCATCAACTGCATCCCGGCCATCAACCGGCAGTACTCTTACCAACTTATCGGCGACTACAGTTACGCCTCACAGCCCAACAGCCAAATCGGAGCGCAACTGCAAATCAACTACCAGATCCCCAAAAAGACCAAACTCGGCGGCAAATACGGCACCGACCTCACTTTCAACTACTCACGCTTCCACAACACCGACCAGCAGCCGGTGCAGGAGGCCATTGAGAACGGATCGCCCATGGGCACGATGGGTTATACCTCCAAGTTCTTCAAGTTCGGGCCTGACCTGCTCTACCAAGATATCGGGCTGGAAATCAGCCACCGCTTCAACAACAAGAAATGGAAATGGATTCTGGCTTACAACTACATCACCTACAATCTGGAGATTCTGCAAGGTCACGCTGGTATGATGCGCGGTCATTTGGTGGCATCGGATCTTTCGTATAAGATTACCCCGAAGCACGCGCTTCGTCTTGAATTGCAGCATCTTTACACGAAAGACGATGACGGCAGCAGCGTATATGGCATGTTGGAGTACTCCTTCAGCCCGAGCTGGTTCGTTTCCATCGGCGACGACTGGAACTACGGCAACCCGCTGGCCGACCACAAGACGCACTATTACAACATCTCGTGCGCTTACGTCTGGAACACCACGCGCATCGCCGTGAATTTCGGCAAGACCAAGGAAGGTATCCTCTGTGTGGGCGGTGTCTGTCGCGCCGTTCCCGCCTCCTTCGGAGCTGGCTTGTCGGTGACGACGTCGTTTTGATGTTGGCTATTGGCTGTTAGCTATTGGCTTATAGAAACAGAAAGATGACTTAGACTTAAACTTAAACTTAGACTTAAATTTAGACTTAGACTTAATCTTAAACTATTGACTAATTACAATGGTGAGAAAAATTACAATCTTTTTAAGTATAGTGCTGCTTGGGATGGCAGGATTCGCGCAGCAGAGAACCGATTCCGTGCATGTGGCGCACTACGACCTGACCCTTTCCGTGGTGGATTTCACGAACCACGTGGTGGATGGCCATACGGATCTCACGATGGTCGCAAAAGTGAACAATCTGAGCCAAATCCGGCTGGATTTGATGGGGTTGACCACCGATTCAGTGATTGTGAACGGATTGTCAGCCAATTTCTCGCATGTCGGGGAGGACATTTTCATCAATGTGCCCACCATGCAGAGCGGAGACACCGCGCTGGTGCGGGTCTATTACCACGGGACACCTCCCCACGATGTTTCATTCGGAGGCTTCTACTTTAATGGCGAATATGCTTATAATGTGGGGGTTGCGCTATATGATCAGCCGCACGCTTATGGCAGATGCTGGTTCCCTTGCATGGACGAGTTCACCGACAAATCGACTTACAGCTTCCACATCCGCACCCAAAACGGCAAAAAAGCGATCTGCAACGGTTTGCTGAGCGACTCCACCACCCTATCCGACAATACCCGAGTCTGGGATTGGGAACTGAATTTGCCCATACCGACTTACTTAGTTTCCATGGCGGTAGGCAACTATCGTTGCTACGCCGACACGTTCCATGGCATGAATGGAGTTATTCCCATTGAAATCTACGCTTCGCCGTCAATATATCCTAACATTCCTGCCTCTTTTGTGCATCTAAAACCCGTTTTGCGTAAGTATGAGGAGTTTTTCGGACCTTACCGTTGGCCACGCGTAGGTTATGTGTGCGTGGGTATGACCGGCGGTGCCATGGAACACGCCACCAACATCGCTTTGCCCAATGCAGCGGTGAACGGCAACCTTATGTACGAGGGCACCATCATGCACGAGCTCTTCCATCATTGGTTCGGAGACTTGATCACCTGTGAACGCCCTGAAGAAATGTGGATTAACGAAGGTTTCGCAGATTACGCAGAATCCCTCGTGTTAGGATGGCTTTACTCCACCGATACAACCGATTACTATCTCAACAACATCGTTGACATTCATAATACCACGCTACAAAACATTGTCAGCCAAGATGAAGGATTGTATGCGTTAGACGCTGTACCTCAGGATCACACCTACGGCATGCACTCCTATCAGAAAGGCGGTTTGGTGATTCACTCCCTGCGCACTTACATGGGCGATTCGCTGTTTTTCAGCTGTTTGCGGCAGCTTTTGGACCACTACGCCTACCAAAACATCAACTCCTATGAGTTTTTCACCTATTTGACCCAAGTTTCTGGGATGAATCTGATGCATTTTTATGAAGATTGGATCCACCAGCCCGGTTTTGCGGATTTCGACATCGACCGTGTCGTTTCCCGCTCTTGCGGACTATATGAGGTGACCGTGCGACAGAAAGGCTACGGCACTAATCATCTGTACACGAACGTTCCCGTGGAGGTCACTTTCGTCTCCTCCGACCGAGACTTATACACCCCTGAAAGCCAACTTGTTTCTGGCGACAGTTCCAACATGATATTAGCGGTGCCGTTCCAACCAGCCTTCGCCATTGCCAACTACCGAGACCGTCTTTCGGATGCTACAATTGATTACACAACCACCGTTGAAGCAGCTGAAGACATCACTTTTGGGGAAACAAGATGTAGCGCATCCATCATCCAGATAAGTGACACTTCCCTGATCCGGATCGAGCATCATTATGTGGCGCCGTCCACACCGACACCTCTTCCCGAAGGCATCCATAAATTCTCCTCAACACACTATTGGACTGTAAATTACACTGATGGTATTTCCGAAGGAAATTGGAAATTCCGATTATCACGAGGTAACAACCAACTCGACCACGACCTCTTCACAAACGGTGACGATTTCGAGAATTTGAAGCTGATGTACCGACCCAACGCCGATCACGAATGGACACCTGTACCCTACACCCGTACGGGAAGTCCATATAATTCCACTATTACCACAGAAATGCAGCCAGGACAATATTGTTTTGCCATGGCTGAAGAGGGCTTGCCAGTCAACTCTTTTGCAGAGATCCCGTTAAAGCTGTTCCCTAATCCAGCAAACCATACGATTACATTGTATTCAGATGCGACAAAGGTTGACAAAGCCGTCATCTTCGATTCTCTCGGACATAAAACAAAGGCCGTGAAAATTAATTCAAACGCTCAAACCATAGACATAAACAATTTAACTACAGGAAATTACATTATAGTGTTGTATCATAAAGGGAAAACGGTGTCTCGAAAAATGTTTGTGAAGGCGTAAACATTTTTTCCAACTGTGTTGCGTATATCCAAAAAAAGTGTATTTTTGCCGCGTCTTTTTGAGACACCAAACATGGCGGTTGTAGCTCAGTTGGTTAGAGTACCGGATTGTGGTTCCGTGGGTCGTCGGTTCGAATCCGACCTGCCGCCCGAAAGAAAGCAGCAATTGCTGCTTTTTTTGTTTTCTGCTGTTCAAAATCGGTCATTCTCTCTCCTGCTTTTTATATCCAACAACCACATCACCAATATTTTACAAGTAATCAAAAAAATTTTTTTTCAACGGACTGCAACCTTTTCCCTTTTTTGCATCCTATAATGAAAAAGCGCAAAACGACTCAGCGTTTTTTTTTAACATTTTATCATTTTAAATAAAAATCAAAGGAAATGGAACATAAAGGATAATGTACTATTTTTGCCACGGAAAAACGCGGAATACAGAAAAGATGAACATTGGAACTAAATCATTCTGGACAAGAGAGTACCGGCGGCAAATCGCGAAAATGATTGGCGTCTGTTATCGCTATGTGTCTGTGCGAGAAACGGCAGAAGATCTTGCACACGATGCTTTCCTCAAAGCCATTGAGAAAGCAGACACGTTCCGAGGTTTCGGCAGTTTCGACAAATGGCTGATGCGCATCACCATGAACACTGCTTTGGAATACCTCCGAAAGAAACCTCAGACAGATCTCAATCTGAACATTGAAAATTTGGAATCTATGGTGGACGATCAAGAGACAGAATGCTCAGCCGAAGACTTCATGAGCGCCATCCGCAAGGCCGACTTCTCGCAGAAAGAGATTTTAGAGGCCATTGCCCAACTACCCGACCATCACCGTGTCGTACTTAATCTCTATGTCTTCGAGCATCTCTCCCACAATGAAATAGCTAAACTACTAAACATCGCCCCGAGCACCTCGAAATCACATCTTATGCGCGCCCGCAAAAAACTGCAAATCATCCTTTTCAACAAGTCAAAAGAAAAAAAGAGAACACTCATGGTACTTTTTCCGCTTTTCATCGCGCCAGAATGCGCCATCGACAGCTACTGCCGCCAGCAACTTACCAGATTCACCATCGCGCCGCAACATCCCCTCTCCGAGGCTGACTTTCCTGCGGCAACGTATAATCCGCTGCCACCGAGGTTGAAACTTCGCGCTTGGAGAGTCCCGCTGATTGCCGGCACGACGACCCTCGCCACCAGTGCAATACTCGTGCCCTTCCTGACAGCTCCCAAAGAGCCTGTCACCATTCCCACGCCCGCCCCTGCGCCAATCGCCATAGACAGCAATATGTTGAATCACCCTGATTGTCAAGAAGAAGAAACAGGGATTCTGAAACCGATTTCAGCAGAATCCACTCCTCGTCAAAGAACACATAGGCAAACGGCAGAGCCTATTGCACCGACAACCACACAAGTGGATGCTGACACCCTTGTTGAAACCGGCAAAAAAGTGGTTGTCAAGAAATTGGTCCGCAAGAAACATCAAACGGTTGTAATTGAGAAAAATTAACCAGACAGATCTCTTTATGAAAAAGAATATCATCAAATACTTAGTTTTCACGTCCTTATGTCTCATATTGACACCCTGCATCTTTGCACAAGTGGACGAAACGCAACCTGCTTCTGATACATTAATAATATACGAAGAAGAGATAATCTACGATACGCTGTATCTCAAAAGCAGCCAACCTGACAGGCAGTTCACAAAAGACGAGTTGTTAGAGGTTTTCCAAAAGAGCGGAATAGGACAAATCTACTATGGCAAAGGACGTTATTGGCTTACGGGAAACGACGAAGTTTATACGCTTGACAACACTGACCTTCAGAAGTTGTTCACTCCTGCTCAATATGAGACCTACCGCAAAGCTAAGCGCAACCAGTATATCAGCATCCCTCTCTATGTTGTAGGCGGAAGCGCGGCAGCAGTGGGATTCGTTGGCCTTGTCCAATACTGTTCCAGCTTAGTGCAAATGGTGCAAGCCGGCAATCAAATGAGATTCAATGACAATATTATGACGAATATCTGGAAAAGCACCATGGGCGGTTTCCTCGTCTTTGGAGGAAGCATGCTTGTGGCCACCGGCTGTATCGTGCCCGCCGCTATACTCACCATCAAGAGCAAAGTACAGCTCAAACACCTCGCCGATGATTTCAACAAACCGGACACAGCTCTAAAGCTATCGTTCGGAACCACCCCTATGGGCATGGGATTAACCATTTCATTTTGAATAAATTATAAGATGTTTGCGGATATTCAGGCGTCACGGACTTCCGTTTGGACAATCACAAGCATTCTTTCTTTAATCATCAAGAAGTCCATGAAATTAGTATGAAAAAAGTATTGGTTTTAGTTTCAACAGTTTTGTTGCTAGCCGCAGTGTCCACATCTTGTAACAAGACAGGATGTCATTGCTATCTCAAGGCAGACCTCTTTCATGTTGCCCCTGAGTACGAAGATGAGACCTCAACCAAAGAGGAATGCAAAGCTATTGAGGCCGATCTCAACGAAGAGGCCGGCATGAATGCTTACAAATGCAAACAATAAAGCACAACTGCTGAAATTCGGTCATAGCATTTGACTACCTAAAATAGCCGACTTTTTCGCCGGCTATTTTTTTTGTACGAAATTAAACTTTTTCATAAAAAAGAGGTCGGCACGCTATTTGTTAATATTGTAGAATTGGAAATCAAATGAATCACAAAAAGTCACCTATCTTTCTTCTGTCTCTTATTTTATTTATTGTCAATATCTTACATTCACAACCGGAGATACAACGCCCGCAACAGACCGCCCACACCTCAGGCACAGTAATGGGCACCATCGTGGATGCTCACAACGTGCCACTGCAATATGCATCGGTGAACGTGAAGCGCGTGGCCGATTCCGTGACCGCGCAGTTCGGACTTACCGACGAGGCCGGAAAATTTTTCCTTGAAGGAATCCCGTTCGGAGAATATTTCGTGGAAGTGCAGTATGTGGGCTACCACAAATCGACTTCGCCCGCCTTCGAGATTTCCAAGAACAATGCCGTCTATCGCATTCCAAAGTACAAGATGACCGACAAACTCACCGAATTGGGAGCGGTGGTTATCCGTGCGCAGAAGGACGCACTGCAGACCAATCTTGACAAGACGGTCTATAACGTTGAGTCGAACATCAGTGCGCAGGGTGCTTCCGCCGTGGAGGTGCTGGAGGAGATTCCTTCCGTGCAGGTTGACATCGAGGGTAACGTGAGTCTGCGCGGCAGCGAGAACGTGACCATTCTGGTGGACGGTCGTCCCACAAACCTCACCCTCGATCAGATTCCCGCCGATATGATTGAGAGCGTGGAAGTTATCACGAATCCGTCGGCGCGTCTCGAACCCGACGGTATGGCCGGCATCCTCAACGTCATCCTCAAGAAGAAGAAAGAGTCGGGGTTCAACGCCATGTTGCAGGCAGGCGGCGCAATGGCGTTTGTCTATCACGACAAGCACATCCCATTCATCAGCGGCTACAACGCCGGGTTCAGCTTCAACTACCGTTACGACAAAATCAACATCTTCTTCAACTACGGCTATCGCGGGCACGCGCACAAGAACGGCGGCACACTCTGGCGCGACTCCTGGCACGATGCCGACAGCAGCCGTCTCGAGCAGGACAACTTCGGCGAGCACCGCGGCGGCTTCCACAACGCCAATCTCTCCTTCGACTGGTTCATCAACAAATACAACACCATCACCTTCGGCATCAACGGCAACTTGGGCAACCTGCGCAACAAGAGCGAACTCAACTCATTGACCTACAATTTTCTGGACAATATTTACGACACCACTTTCTTTTACGAACGTTACGGACAGAGCCGTCGCACGTTCAAGAGCATTGAGGCCAGCATCAACTACAAGAAGACATTACTGACTCCAGGGCGCGAGCTCACCGCCGACATTTTATTCCCACAGCGCGGCGGCACGGCCATCGACAGTTTCAACCAACACTCGTTCCTCGCCGTTCCTGACTTTTTCCAGATGACCAACACCATCGAGCAGAACCGCAACGCCACCGCGCAGGT
>JAEEKL010000188.1 GCA_016282395.1 Bacteroidales bacterium | reverse complement strand
GCTTCTGTTCTCGGTGACATCTGTTTCGTCGCGGAGGCAGCGGACGGAGAAACCGTAGATTCGGCTGTCAAAGCGTTGCTCCACGTACGCGTAGGGTTCGTACAAGGCACGATTCCAAGCCATCTCCGTTCCGTTATCCGTAGAAGACCAGAAGTAGGCATGGTAACCCGCGCCATAGAACGACGCGCCTTCGTTAAGGCCCGCAGGAACGGCGGCGAAGCCCGAAGCATTGTTCGATGTTTGGTCATTACCAGCCGTACAAGTGTAACTGATTGTATCCCACCAATCTGTATAAGCCAACGCCTTGGCTATGTAGCTCGTTTCATCACCACATGTGTATTCCGGCCGCGAACTCACATAGTCCGTCAGCTGGGTCCACTCTGCATCGCTTGGCAGGTGCCAGCCTACTGGACAGATGCCCTGCACCCCGCTGGGATTAGCACTACTGGAGGTCGCACTGTGCATCGCCGCCGGCCAGTTGTACAGATAACCCCTTGTTTCCAACGGGATGCTGTGACTGCTGTAGTCGTAGTAGTACGGCTCCGTGTGGCTCATGTTGTCTCCGCCTACAGGAATGGCCGTGCCGTCCGCATAATGCGTAGCCCTTAAGTTCTCCTTCATCCAGCACTGTTCGCCAATCTTCACCGTATTATAGACATTGCCGTCGTAGTCGGTCACTGTCTCGTGGCTGGGGCAGGGTTGCGCGTCGCCTTCGGGGATGGCGAAGGTCGTGAAGCTCACCTCCTCACCATACGCTGTGCCCACGCTATTGGTGGCATACGCCCGCACGTAGTAGGTGGTGCCTTGCTCCAAATCGGTAATGATACTGGTGAAAGCTCCCACACCTGTGCCGTCAAGCGTGTAGTTGTCGTCAATGGTCGGGTTCGGCTCGGTGCTCCAGCACACGCCGCGGGCAGTTACACTGTCGTTGCCGTCGTAGGTGACGTTGCCGCCGCAGATGGCGGAATTTGTTGTTACGTTGTCAACAGTGTTGGTGGTCACAACGGCAACTTCGATGTTGTCACGGAGGCAGCGGACAGACGCGGCGTTACCCTTATGTTGAATAAATTGCCCCACGCAAGAACTGACATAATCCATGTATCTTTCTAAGGCATAGTTTCCCGATTCGGTGGCACTCCAAAATTCAGTCCACAAACCTAAACCATATTCACCATCACCTGCGGGAACGGCATCAAAACCTGTAACATTGTTCAAAAACGAATAGTTGCCTACGGAACAACCTCCGCCAGAACTATTCCATCCAATAGTGGAAGACAATGCTTTTGCGATGTAACTGATAGTATTGCCACATTGGTATGCGGGTGTATTTTCCACATAGTCGATCAGTTGTGTCCATTCCGCCTGACTTGGCACGTGCCATCCAATAGGACATATTCCTTGTACACCGCTCGGATTGGCGCTACTGGTGGGCGATTCATGCATGACCGCTGTCCAATTGTACAAATAACCGTAGAGGTTCACTGTATTATCATCATTATTTGGACTACAACGATATGCCCAGTCATAGGTATCACCCGTTGTTTTTTGGATGATAGTAATATACGTTCCATCGGCGTAGTGTGCTGTACGCAAATTCTCTTTCATCCAGCACTGTTCGCCAATCTTCACCGTGTTATATACATTCCCGTCAATGTCAGTCACTGTTTCGTGGCCCGGGCAAGGTTGTGCATCGCCAGCGGGAATTTCTGCGGTTAGGGTGATGTCATCAATGTAATTGTAACTGTAGGCATAGTTGGCCCCTCCTCCCAACACGTTACGGAAGGCGATGCGTCGGCCGTTGCCGGTGTAGTTGGAGAAGTCACATTCCACGTGTTCTACCTCTGAGGTGCTGTTGTTGAATGTAACCACAGGAACAAAGGTTTCCTCCACGTCATCCCAAATGCCCACTTCCAGCTGATAGACAGCTTTTGCCTGTCGCAAATACATGTCCAGCCTCACTTGGTTCACGGTAATACCATCCGACAGTTTCGGCATTGCATAAACGCCCCGGTAGTTCAGCAAGAGACTGTAATCTCCGCTGTGAGCGAAGTCGCTTTTATAATATAACTGCGGTCTCTTACTGTCAGGCATTTGTACATCCTCTTGTACCAGTTCCCAACAGGTAGGTTCTACGCCCGTGGAGACGGTGGTACTTTCGGTGTAGGTTTCGAAATCCTCAACATACGGCAGGGTGACGACAGCACAGTTCGTGTCGTTTTGGATACAGCGGACGGAAAGTCCATAATCGTACTCATTGAATCCCAACTGCGCTTCCGATTCAAAGTAACTCAGACAAAAGCTCATGAAATAATTTGAAACGTACCTGCTCGAACTCCAAAAATTGGAATAAAGACCACTATTGTTATAGTTTCCAATGTATCTGCCTGCAGGAACGGCTCCAAAGCCCGAAGCATTATTCAAATAAGAGTTTGAGTTCCCAGGGTAGCATATTTCACCAGCCATGTTCCATCCCTCTTTGGAAGCTAATGCTTTAGCGATATTGTTTGTGTTGTCATCGCATACGTAGGCATTTACACTGCCCAAGTAATCTGTTAGCTTTATCCAATCCATCTCCGAGGGAAGGTGCCAACCCGTTGGGCAGACAGCTTTAGCGGCTAACCAATTGTACAAGTAGCCTCGTTTTTCTAATGGTAGGTCAGAGGATTCGTAATCATAGTAGCATGGGTCAGAATAACTCAGTTCATTGAAAAGAAGATCGGTACTATCTGCTTTCTTCGTGGCACGCAGGTTCTCCCGCATCCAACATTGGTTACCAATCTGCACCGTGTTATAGACATTGCCTTCGATGTCTGTCACCGTGGGGGTACCTGGGCATGGCTGTGCATCGTTCTCGGGAATGACCCTTACCGAGATAATGACGGTGCTGTCGCATCCGTTGGCAGCCTGAAGCACAGAAGTAAAGGAAGATGTTTCAGTGAATGTTTGTCCGTGCCAAGTCATGGGCAGCGCATCAGCGTACACAATAGTGTCTAAAATACTAAATACCGGTTCTGGCATCGTCACCCACACGTCAAAGGTTGTGGAGTTCCAGTTCTCGCACTCGTTATTGTTCACAGACACTGTCACAGTGTAGTTGCCGTCGGTCGTGTATTTGTGGGTTGGGGCAAATTCCTCGCTGGTGGTGCCGTCGCCGAAATCCCACACGGCATTCTCCGCATTGGCGCTTTCATTCACGAAGTGGACAAACACGCCGTTGCAGGTGCTCTCAGTCCACCAAGAAATGTAATCGGGGAAGGCTTGCACACCGTTGCTGTTGCAGTCTATCTCCGAGCTGAGGAACACTCCCTCTTCAGGCACACCTCCATCATAGTATAGGCACGAAGGACCTGTGACAGTGAAGTAACAATAGGGGTAATCGCTGTTAACCCACTCCAACTCTATCGGGCCGTTGTGAATTGTCACGGTCTTTGTTCCGCCCCATTCATTCTCAAATGATACTTCTTTTACGCTTCCGTCGTTGTGTATGCGGATTTTGGATCCGCCTTCCCACCACTCTCTGTTTTCAACGGTGAGTTCGCATCCCTCCGTCTCCGTCAGCGAGATGTCGTCAAGGTAGTTGTAGCTGTAGCTCCAGGTCTTGCCATTTCCTAACGTGTTGCGGAAGGCGATGTGGCGGCCGTTTCCGGTGTAGTTGGAGAAGTCACACTCCACATGTTCCACCCCTGTGGTGCTGTTGTTGAACGTGGTTATCGGTTCAAACGTCCCTGTTTCATCGTCCCAAACACCCACCTGCAATTGGTAGGCAGCGTTGGGTTGGCGCAGATACATCTCCAGGTGTACGTGCTTCATCGCCATGTTCTCGTCCAAGGGCGGCATCGCATAGACACCCCGGTTGTGTAGCTTCAGGCTGTAGTTGCCGCTGTGGGCGAATTCGCTCTTGTAGTAGAGTTGCGGACGGTTGGCGTCCGTCATTTCCACATCCTCCTGCACCAACTCCCAGCATCTCGGTTCCACACCCGTGGCGGCGGTGGTGGAGATGGTGTAGGTGTCGAAGTCTTCGGAGTAGGGGAGTGTGACAAGTGTTGCACACAATGATTCACACGTGATTGCTTTCAGTTCAAACACTACGATACTGTCACGATCAACGCCATGGTATGTCGCCATCAGAATCCGTTCTCCCTCGCGCCAGAACTTGTAGGGGTAGTAGGGCGAGTTGCCCAACACGGGAATGGTATTATAGGCGAAATTGCCGTGTCCGTCGTTCAGATAGGCTTTGGCGGAATAGTTGTCACCGGTCTTTAATCGTATGATGAGATCCTCAAAACCGTTATTGTCAATGTCAAATGCCTGAACAATGCGTGTTTCATCGGAAGCATCCACAGCCAAAAAATCGCCCTCGAAGCCATCCGTGTTCAACTCGCCAATATACACCTTGCTGTTGTTTTCGCCGTTACAGGTGAATGCAATGTCTGGAACATTGTCATCCAAAGGATTCGCATTGAAATTCAAGAAACCGTCAAGCGGTTGCAGATAATCAAAAGCTGAGACTGTGGAACTGTTGAACGTGCCGTCGCCATTGCCAAAATTGATTCTCATGCCCCATTGACCGTCAGCCCAGCCGTTCTTCGTGTAGCACAAATCCACATTTCCGTCCTGGTCATAGTCATCAAAAATCACGTTGATGTCTCGTCCAGTATTAAACACATCCGTTTGGGTGAAAATTCGATTCCCTTCGTTCATGTAGAGGTTTGTGGGGCCGCAGTTTCGGATAAGGACATCGGCCAGTCCGTCATTGTTGAGGTCAGCACTGTAAGCCCCCACACAATAGGGACCGTTGATGGCCAGTTCCGTAAAGTCATTGTCGTTGAAATACGGATGCGTGGCAGAACCCCAATAAATTCGCACCGCATTGGAACCACAATTGTAGTGATTTGCACTATACACCAGAAAGTCTGTCACCCCATCGTTGTCAAAGTCGGTGAAACAGGACAATGCGTTCGATTGTCCGTTGTTGCATTCGTCAAAAGCTGCAGAAAAGGCGTACGCTTGGGCATAGAGGGAGTAGTCGTACTCCATTGAGGCACCGGTGTTCTGGTAAAAGCGAATCTCGCCGGAGGGATGGATGCGGGTGACAAGATCTTCTAGGCCATCGTCGTTGTAATCGGAGACTGTTACAAACCGTTCTTCTGAGGTGGGTTGCGTGTAGTAGATGGCTCCTGTTGTGTAAGCCGTCAGATCCGACACGTTGAGTATCAATATTACGGTGCTGTCACATCCGTTGGCAGCCACCGACACATTCGTGAAAACACCCTCTTTTGCGATTTCGTGTCCATGCCAAATCAAGGGCAGTTGGTTGGCGCAAACGGTGGTGTCAAACGTGTGTGTGATGGACTCAGGAACAGTCACTTCCACATATTGCACAACGGAATTCCAGTCATCGCACTCACTGTTGTAAACATATAGCTCCACCCCATACGTTCCTGATGACAGGTATTCGTGTGTCGGTGAATAGGTGTCGCTTGTCGTTCCATCGCCAAAGTTCCAGGATGCAACCTCCGCATCGGAACTTCCATTCTCAAAGTGGACTAACACACTGTTGCAGGTGTTCTCCGTCCAGTAGGAGAATGCTGGGACAGCTGGTATGCTGTTATTGTTACAGTCTATCTCTTTGCTGAAGAACACTCCGTCTTCAGAGGCACCGCCTGAATAGTAGAAGCAGGGACCGGTTACGGAGAAAGTACACTCTTCGGGCCAGTTGCCATAAATCCACTCCAACTCTATCGGACCGTTGTAAACCTGCACGGTTACCGTTCCGTCAGCGCCATCTTCCAAGGTCACATCTTTCATGATGCCATCGTTATAGACTCTGATAGTGTTGCCATTCCATCCGTCGCCGTAGGCGTCGTGCATCTCAAAAGTGAGGGTGGCACATCCCTCCGACTCCGTCAGCACGATGTCGTCAATATAGTTGTAACTGTAGGCATAGTTGCCGCTTCCCAACACGTTATGGAAAGCGATGTGGCGGCCGTTGCCGGTGTAGTTGGAGAAGTCACACTCCACATGTTCCACCCCCGTGGTGCTGTTGTTGAATGTGGCTATCGGTTCAAATGTTCCTGTTTCGTCATCCCAAACGCCCACCTCCAACTGGTATGCGGCATTGGGTTGGCGCAAGTACATGTCCAAGTGTATATGCTTCATCGCCATGCTCTCTTCCAAGGGTGGCATCGCATATATGCCCCGGTAATTCAGTAGCAGGCTGAAATCTCCGCTATGGGCGAAATCGCTCTTGTAATACAGTTGCGGTCTCTTGTTGTCTGGCATCTGCACATCCTGCTGTACCAGATTCCAGCAGGTCGGCTCGATGCCTGTGGCGGCGGTAGAGCTTTCAGTGTAGGACTCAAAGTCCTCGCTGTAAGGGATTGTGATGGGATTGGTGACAGAAACCGAACACGTCACAATGCTGTCGCAGCCGTTGGTTGCTTCAATAACGGTGGTGTAGATGCCCGCGTCGTTGATTACCTGGTCATACCAGAATTGAGGAAACTCTCCATAGCATATTGTGAATTCAGTAGTTTCTCCTTCAAGGGGTTCGGGCATGGTCACGGTCACGTGGTTTGTCTCGTTAATCACATTAACGCATGTGCTGTTGTTCACGGACAACATCACGGGGTAGGTGCCGTCACTCGTATATTCGTGAACGGGAGCGTATTCATTGCTCCAGTCACCGTCACCGAAGTCCCAATCGGCAAATTCCGCATCGGAGCTTTCGTTCACAAAATGGACCAACACGCTGTTGCAGGTGTTTTCCGTCCACCAGGTGAAGGCGGGGATTGCTGGTGTGCCGTTGCTGTTGCAGTCCAAGTCAATCTCGTAAAACACTCCCGCTGCTGGCACGGTCTCTGCTTGGTAGTAGAGGCATGGTCCCGTAACCGTGAATGAGCAGTCGTTGGGGTACTGGCCGTTGACCCACTCCAGGGCTATATGGCCGCTGTGAACCCTCACTGTAGCCGTGGCCGCGCTTCCGGAACTTAAGGTCACCTCTTTCTCTGTGCCGTCGTTATGGATGCGAATCTTGTTGCCGGTCCAGCCGTCGTTGTACAAATCGTGCATCTCAATGGTGAGTTCGCAACCCTCCGATTCTGTCAGCACGAGGTCGTCAATGAAATTGTAGGAGTAGTCGTAGATGTTGTCACCTACGGGAATGTTGTGGAAGGCGATGCGTCGGCCGCTGCCTTCATAGATAGAGAAGTCGCACTCCACGTGCTTCATATCGGTAGTGCTGTTGTTAAATGTGGCCACGGGGACGAATGTGCCGTCATCTTCCCATACACCCACCTCCAGCGCGTAATAGCTGTTTGGCTGCTTCAGATACATCTCCAATTTCACGTGTTTCAGCATGAGGTCATCCGAAAGCGGCGGCATAGCGTAAATGCCACGGTAGTTCAACTGGAGGCTATAGTCGCCACTGTGGGTGTAGTTGCTGTTGTGAATCAGTTGCGGACGTTCTCGTCCGTCATGGTCACATCTTCCTGCATCAGTTCCCAGCAGGACGGCTCAACGCCTGTTGCGGTGTTGGTGTCAGCGGTGTAACTGTCGAAATTATCACTGTAGGGCATTGAAATCGTGAAGGTCTCGGGCATTGTCACCGTCACGTTTTGGGTGACGGAAAGCCATTCCTCGCACACCCCGTTATTCACAGACAGTGTCACCACATACGTTCCCGATTCCTGGTAGGTGTGAGTCGGGGCGAACTCTTCGCTGGTGGTGCCGTCACCGAAGTCCCAAGCAGCATTTTCCGCTTCGGTGCTGTTGTTCTCAAAATGGACAGACACGCTGTTGCAGACATTCTCTGTAGTATAGCTGAAGGCAGGGGCAGTTTCCGTCAGTGCGATGTCATCAATGTAGTTGTAGCTGTAGGCGTAGTTGCCGCTGCCCAAAATATTGCGGAAGGCGATGCGGCGACCGTTGCCAGTGTAGTTGCTGAAGTCACACTCCACATATTCCACCTCCGTGGTGCTGTTGTTGAACGTGGCCACAGGGGTGAACGTGCTTGTCTCGTCATCCCAGACACCCACTTGCAGCCGGTAGGCGGCATTGGGTTGGCGCAGGTACATCTTTAACCTCATAAACTTCATCGTGATATTCTCCGACAGCGCCGGCATTGCGTAAACACCGCGGTAGTTCAGCAGCAGACTGTAGTCGCCGCTGTGTGCAAAAGCGTTCTTGTAGTAGAGTTGCGGACGGGTGGCGTCGGTAAAGGCCACGTCTTCTTGAACCAGTTCCCAACAAATTGGCGCAATGCCCGTTGCGGCAGTGGTGCTTTCGGTATAGGACTCAAAGTCATCGGTGTAGGGCAGTTGGGTGATGGGGTCGCAGGCGGAGAAGCTCACTTCCTCGCCATAGCCCGTTCCCGCATCGTTGGTGGCGTAAGCCCTGATATAGTAAGTGACACCCAAAGACAGGTTCGTAAGGTTGCTGATGAATTCGCCGAGACCGCTGCCATCAACGGTGTGTGCGTCTTCGAGGGTCGGATTGGGCGAGGTACTCCAGCATACGCCGCGCTCGGTTACGGTTAAACCGCCGTTGTCCGTCACGTTGCCGCCGCAAGTGGCCGTGTTCGCCGTCACATCGGAGATGTCCCCAGTGGTTACGGTCGGAGGATAAACAACAGCCTCCTCAATGGAGAAGTTCGTGATGACTGCACCAGGCTGCGTGCCATCTTGCTGATCGTTTCTCCAAAGGAACACGATTTTTCCTGGTCCGCTGGGGTTGGGATTCTGTAAGCTGGTGCTGACATGAATAGTGTTGCCGTTGGTTAGATTCAATAGGTAAGGATAATTAATGTTGCCACTGGTTTGTGACTTATAGTCAGAGAAATTCAAGGCGTTGGTGTTATATGAGGTATGGGACTGGGTGTTGCCGCTTGAGCCTGAACCTACAGTTGGAATAAATGTTTCTTCGACAGTTGTAAGGAATACTTTCAGATAGTCATAAGGAGCTGCATAAGAGGTATTAAGTTGTTCACCTCCCGCCAGTACGTCAAACTCCACGTGTACAAGGTCGTTGGCGGGCATAAGGAATGCTTTCTCCGCCATCACTGTGGAGCCTTTCGTGATATTATAACTGGCTGTGCTTCCGTCTTGGGTGACAAACAGGGCACTCGGGGTGTTCTCGTCAGGGGAACCCATCATCCAATAGTTGGTGCAGGTGCCGTTGTTGAGTAGCCAGTTTCGGTCGGCATCCTCACCAAAGTTAGTGGAATAGGGCAAGGCCACAGGAACCATTGCGATGTCGTTCAGCACAATGTCATCGATGAAGTTGTAGGAGTAGTTGTAAATGTTGTTTCCAACAGGAATGTTGTGGAAGGCGATTCGGCGGCCGCTGCCGGTGTAGTTGGAGAAGTAGCACTCCACACGCTCCATGCCGGTGGTGCTGTTGTTGAACGTGACCACGGGGACGAAGGTGCCGTCATCCTCCCAAACGCCCACTTCCAATGCATAATAGGTCTTCGGCTGTTTCAGGTACATTTCCAGATGTAAACGATTCATCGCAATATTTGCAGGCAGTTCTGGCATGGCGTAAATGCCGCGGTATTTCAACTGGAGACTGTAGTCTCCGCTGTGGCTGTTGTCGCTGTTATAAATCAGTTGCGGACGGTTTTCATCGGTCATAGACACATCCTCCTGCATCAATGTCCAGCAGGTCGGCTCAACGTCTGTCGCGACGGCGGTGTCCGTTGTATAGCTGTCGAAATCATCCGAGTAGGGCAGGGTGATGGTTTCGCAGTCGGTGGTGAAACTCCCCTCTTCGCCGTAGCTGGTGCCGATGAGGTTGGTGGCATACGCTCGTACATAATAGGTGGAACCTTGTGCAAGGCCGGTAAGTTGACTGGAGAACTCGCCCAAGCCGCTGCCGCTGACTACAACATATCCGTCTTCCAAGGTTGGGTTGGGTGTGGTGTTAAAGCAAACGCCACGTGCGGTCACGGGTAGGCTGCCGTTGTCTATCACATTGCCGTGGCATTCCGCCGAATTTGTCGTGACGTTGTAGAAGTAGTCCGTTGTGACGGTTGGCGGTAAAAGATCCTCATTCGCAATCTCCTCAATGGAGAAGTTCGTTACAACCGATCCGGGCTGCGTACCAGTATAATTGTTATTTCTCCAGAGGAACACGATTTTGCCTGTCCCATTGGGGTCGGGATTCGGCATATTGGCACTGACATGGAGCATGTTGCCGTTAGTCAGATTCAACATATAGGGATAATTAGAGTTGCCAGTTAGTGATTTATAGTCGGAGAAGTCTAAAGCACTGGTGGAGTATGACGCGTTGGCTTGGGTGTTGTAGTTTGTTCCAGCCTCAAACATCTCCTCAATAGGGGTCAGAAACACTTTCAAGAAATCGTTATAATTATCGCCTCCCACTTGTACGTCAAATTCTACGTGTACAAAGTCGGTGGATGGCATGAAGAAGGCTTTCTCAGCCATCACCGTGGAGGGATTCGTGATATTGTAACTGGCGGTGCTTCCATCTTGGGTGATGAACAAGGCACTCGGAGTGTTCTCATTGGGGGTGCCCATCATCCAACGGTTGACACAGTTGCCGTTTCTGAGCAACCAGTTTTGGTCGGCCTCCTCGCTAAAGTCGGTGTAATAGGGCAAGGCAGTTGGCGTGAGAGGACTCTCGGTCAACGTGATGTCATCGATGTAGTTGTAGCTGTAGTCCCAGGTCCTACCACCGCCCAGCACGTTGCGGAAAGCGATACGGTGGCCGTCTCCGGTGTAACTGGAGAAGTCGCATTCTACATGTGTCACATCCGTGGTGCTGTTGTTGAACGTGGCCACAGGGACAAACGTACCTTCCTCCTCTTCCCAAACACCCACTTGCAGTTGGTAGGCGGCATTCGCTTGGCGCAGGTACATCTCCAATTTCACGTCTTTTATTGCGATATTTTCCGACAATGCCGGCATTGCGTAAATTCCACGGTTGTGCATCTTCAGACAGTAATTTCCGCTGTGGGCGAAGGTGTTTGTGTAGTAAAGTTGCGGACGGGTGGCATCGGTCATGGCCACATCCTCCTGCACTAACTCCCAACAAGCGGGTGCTATGCCTGTGGAGGCAGTGGTGCTTGTGGTATAGTTTTCAAAGTCCTCGGTGAAAGGCGTGGTGAGGGCTTCGCAGTCGGCGGTGCGGAATGTGGCGGATTTCGGATCGGAAAAGTCTCCTGCGCCGCAGTCGGCTTTCACGTGGAACTCATAGTCCGTGCCAGGGGTAAGCCCATAAAGTACGATGGAGGTGTGTCCGTCGCCAACGTGAACCTCGGTTTCGCTGCCAGGTGTGAACCCAGAAAGACCGTATTCCACAACCCACCAGGTTGCATTTCCAGTCTCTGTCCAGGATAATTCGGCGGAATGGGTGGTTATATTGGAGGCGTGCAGTTGGGCGGGTTTCGGACATGTGGGAGCGTCTTTCACCATCACGTTGTCAATGTGCAGGTCGTTGTCGCCGCCCGACACGGTTGATTCGCCATAGAACGCGATGCGGATGGTCTGTCCCTCATATTGTGCCAAGGAAATCAGTACCTCCTCGCCTGTGTTAGGAATTTGGTTGTAAACATAGTTGCCCGTTCCGTTGTTGTTCCACTCTGTGGCGTTTTCGGCGTTCCAGGTGGCTCCGTCGTCCGTAGAGATGAGGACCAGGAAGCGGTCATCCGCCTGTGAGGTGGGATCCGCAATGGGCGTGTCGTTGTTGTATTTTGTCAGGGCCATGTCAAAGGTCAGCACGGGGTCTCCCAAACCGCTGAGGTCGATGGCCGGGGATACCAACCAGGATTTGCAGCCTGTGCCGTAGATGTTCTGTTTCGGGTGAAATTCGCCGAACACACGAGTATTGGTGAAATCCCAATAGTTGTATCCTGTGGCGGTGGTAGGAGTGGGGTTGATGCCTGCAAATGCATCGGAAACCAGGCCTGTGTATTTTGCCCAGCAGTTGGGAATGGTGTTGCCCGCGTTGAAATCCTCACTATAAGGTGTGGCTTCGGGAGCGCAGAGCGTGGTGAAGTGTATGGCAGTCGATGTAGGTACAGAACTACCGTCCTCACACACAGCTTTCACATATATCACATAAGTGGTTGAGGGGGCAAGATTGTCAAGTTCATAGACAGTGTCTGTAATCACGACGTTGTTTATGGAAGTGTAATAAGCGTCCGTGTCTTTCTTATAGTATATATTGTAGGTTCCAGGCATGTCCTCCCAAGTAAGGTCTGCGGAATAGGTGTGTGGGAGGGCGGAAATTTCCCGAGGCGATTCGCAATCCGGGATGGGCATCACCTTAACATCGTCGAAATACCACCCATACAATGAGGTGCCTGTCACATAACGTCGAAATACAAGATTGCTGTTGCCGCCATTAATCATAGTGTCCAAATCCAGCTCATAATAAGCCCAATTGGTGGAGCCTATTTCCTCCGCCGACCAACTGTGGAACAGTGTGAACGTGGAGGTGTCAGACAAGTCGGTCATCACTCCCAACTCCATGCGACCGTAATCGCTGTTTGTGCCTGCCGGTTTCATCCAGAAACTCAGACGGAGTGTATTGAGGTCTTCCTCAAACCGGGGCAAAGCCATGATGGTCGGGTTGGCGGCATTGTTAAATACATACAAGCATCCGTTCCCATCGTGTGACGAGGAACTGAGGCTGATATACGGATAGTCGCGTGTACCGGTGGAGTAGCCGGAAATGCGTGTCCAGCAGTCGGGGAATGTGTACCCTACATACCCCTCAAACGGTTCATAGTAAGGATTCTCGGAAACGGAGATGAACACTGTGCATCCCGTCTTGAAGGTGAGGCTCTTCCATGCGCTGTTTCCGTTGTCGCAGATATTTGCCACACGCACATCGTAGTAGGTGTTGGGGGTGAGATTGGTGAGCGTATAAGTGGTGGTGCTGGGATAGACGGTAACCGCAGTGCCATCCTCCCAATCTTCGTTCTGGGTCTTGTATTGCAGTACAAAGTCAGAGACATTTACAGGAGCTGCCCAAGAGAAGGTCGCTTCAGAGGAGGTGACATCCGACACGGTAAGATTTCTCACCGAATGGCAGAAGTCGGTGGTGGTGGAGAAGGTCAGTTGCAGGTTGGGCAGTTGGGCAGACAGTGTGCCAGTGTTTCCGCTCGGGTGGTCGGCATAACTGACATCATTATCGTTTTGCCGCCGCAGGCAGCAATTAGAGATTCCTGTCGTGTAGCGGAATTTCAAGCCGTTCGTGTAGTTGGGCATCGTTTTGCTGATGACGATGACCAGGTTGTCGTTGCCATCGTACAGGAACGGATTGTCCAAATCGAAGGTCAGCCAGCCTGTGGTGGTGGGTAGCGGCCAGTCCGTGGCAGACCAAACCTCCGTTAGTGCGTCCATGGGTAACCAGTCGGAGTTGGAGCTGTGAGCCTCGTTGGCGGTTGTGCCCATGTAGATGGTGATGGTGTTGCACTGATAGCCGGAAGCAACCGCCGACACATCAAAGCCGATGGAGGTGATGTAGCCACTCTCCGTAATATCGGAGGCAGGATAAATCATCTCACTCCACGAGTTCTTGTAATAGTTGTTAATCGGGAGAGAGTAGGAATCATTGGTTCCCGTTCCGATGGTAATGGTGGTCTGCCCTTGGGCGAACCCGCTTATACATACTATTAGCAGTATAATGCATAAAAACTGTAAATTTTTTTTCATAAGGCGTTTATTTTTTACTATAATTTGACTCAGACTATAACTTTGGCTGTTAGCTGGTGGCTGGTAACTTCGGAGTTCGACTACTCACTACTTAAAATTCCCCCGTTCAAATTTGCAGATTATTCTTGTTCAACCCCCAATTGTTCATAACTTTTATGGATGGATGCTAATACATTGATATTTAATATATTGTATTAGTTTGTCGTTTGAATGTTTTTCAACACGTTTCCGAAATCCGCCTTTTACAGGCCGGTTTTTGGTAGATTTTTCGTGGAACGGGCGCGGAACGGGATTGGGGTGGGGGGCGATAACGGGACGAAGAACAAGAGATAAAAAAACGGGTACCAGTTGTAAAACCGATACCCGTTCATTATACGCGAGATCCGTGAGATCCGCGGAGACTACCGCTTCACGAACGGCCTCGTCACCACGCCCCTATCCGTGGTCACGCGCACGAAATACATGCCGGCGGCGAGACCCGAGACGTTGATTTGGGTCGGGGCGGACGCGGGGGAATCAGCGGACGCGATGAATCGCGTCCCTACGGTGGTGATGATTTTGCCATATACGTCAACAATTTCGATACCCGAACATTGTGCATTGTTCATTGTACATTGTCCATTGACAACGTCTTTCGTCGGGTTCGGATACACCACGATATCTATCTTATCGCGGTCGGCGGCGAGAGCGTCCACGGCGGTCGCGTCCG
>JAEEKL010000187.1 GCA_016282395.1 Bacteroidales bacterium | reverse complement strand
GATATCACCGACGCGAAGGTGCTCGTTTCCGGCGGCCGCGGTGTCGGTTGCAAGGAAGGCTTCGAGAAGCTGCAAGCTCTCGCAGACGTGTTCCCGAACGCGGAGGTTTCCTCTTCCCGCGCCATGGTGGATGCCGGCATCATCGACCACGACCGTCAGGTGGGTCAGACCGGCAAGACCGTGCGTCCCGACCTCTATTTCGCCCTCGGTATCTCCGGTGCCATCCAGCACTTGGCCGGTATGGAGGAGTCCGATTTCATCATCGCCGTCAACAAAGACAAGTTCGCGCCCATCTTTTCGGTGGCAGACCTTGGCATCGTGTGCGACCTGAACAAGGTGGTGCCGTTGTTGACCACGAGATTGGCTGCTGAAATTGAGAAGAAATAATTACGATTATTCCACGTTGTAGAGACGTGCCATGGCGCGTCTCTACAATTGTGTATAGAATGTATATTGATGATCGAGGTCAAAGAAATCGAGAAATCCTACGGCAGTCTGCAGGTCTTGAAAAAGGTCTCCCTGTCGATAGAGAACAGCAAAGTCGTGACGATTGTCGGTCCTTCCGGGGCCGGCAAATCGACGTTGTTGCACATCATCGGCACGTTGGACAAGCCGGATAGGGGAGAGGTGGTCATTGACGGCGTGAATCTCAACAGTTTGTCCGACGACAAGCTGGCGGAGTTCCGCAACCGGCATATCGGTTTCGTCTATCAGTTCCACCATCTGTTGCCCGAGTTCACGGCGTTGGAGAATGTGGCGATGCCCGCGCTTATCGCCGGGAAGAGCCGGAAGGAATCCTTTAAGAGAGCACAGGAACTTCTTGATTTTTTGAAACTTGCGGATAGGGTAGGGCACAAGCCCGCGCAATTGTCGGGAGGGGAGCAGCAACGCGTTTCCGTGGCCCGGGCGCTGATGAACAACCCCGAGCTGATCCTCGCCGACGAGCCCTCCGGCAACCTCGACACCGAGAACGCCCGCAAGCTCCATGACCTCTTCTTCGTCCTCCGAGACACCTTCAAGCAGACCTTCCTCATCGTCACGCACAATGAAGAATTGGCGCAGTTGTCGGATCGGAAGATCGTGTTGCAAGACGGAAGAGTAATTAGCAGTTAGCAGTTAGTAGTTAGTAGTTAGCAGTTAAACGAGATAGCTCCGGTCGAAGGATCATTCCCCTTCTTTTAGAGGGGTGCCCGAAGGGTGGGGTAGTAATATAAAAAGATAGTTCCTTAAGCAGCCTCGAAGAGGCAAGACGCGCGAAGCGCAATTAACCCGATACAAGCGCAGCGCAGTGTAGGGCAAACAGAAACGAAAAACAATGAAAGTACTAAAGAAAACCATCATCATCCTCGCCGTCACCGCCACGTTGCTCTTCGCGGGCGGGTGCGGTCTCGCGCAGCTGATCAACCTGATCAACTGCAAATTCAGTCTGGCCAACGTCAGCGACATCACTTGGGCAGGCATCAACTTGAGCAACATCAAGAGTGTCAGTGATTTGCAGTGGTCGGATTTGCAGAAAGCCGTACAAGCGGTCAAGAATAAAGATTTCCGGATCGGCTGTAATGTCAACGTGAATGCGAAGAACGAAACCGAGAAGCCGGCCAAGCTGTGTGCGTTCGACTACGACCTTCTTCTGGAGGGATCGTCCATCGCGCAGGGGAGCAGCACCGACCGAACCACCGTCATAAATCCGCATTCTACTACCCGTATTCCAGTACCATTGAGTATGGATTTGGTGAGCATTTTCAAGAATGGCGACACGAAAAATGTCATCAATCTCGCCCGGAATCTTACGGACTACGGCAATGGTCAGGAATCTAACGTCAAGGTGAAGTTCACGCCTTACATCAATACGCCGAACGGCACGGGCAAAGGTGCTAAAATGCCGACCATAACCTTAAATAAAACATTTCAGTAAAAACCAAAACTTATGATTCAAAGAGTTCAATCCATCTTTTTGTTAATCGCAACGATTATTCCCATTGTGCTGATTTTCTTGCCGTTAGGGTATCTCACAACGGATTTGGCACAATATGTCTATAACTCCATTTCCTTGAAGGAGAACATTCCTGACGGGGCATCGGTTATCCGTCTGTATTATCTGGCCTTTTGTTTCGCATTGACCGCTGTCATGTCTTGTTTCGCGCTGTTCCGTTATAAAAACCGCGTGAAACAGATGCAAACCGTGTCACTGACGATGATCATCTTCCTGATTACATTGTTGTTAGTGCTATGGATCTGTCCCGACATTATTTTCAAGAAATTCTTCAGCGCGCGCATGGAGAGTTACACGTTCACTTTCAACACCGTGCCTTTAATCATTCTGATCGTGGTTGAGGCGGTGTGTCTGTTTATGGCCAATCGTTTCATCAAGAAAGACGAGGAGCTGGTACGCTCTGCAGACCGGCTGCGTTAGTTAGTCTTATAGGAGTTGAAGTTAGAAGTTAGCAGTTGAAATTGGTGCGGGTATTGTTATCCGCACCGTTTTTTTCACAAGCGAATCATTTGCGTAATAAAAACAACTTCAATGCATTTCTTCGATATTTATTTTTTTTCAGAGGCCGTGAAGAGAATGCTGGAATGAGGCACTTGCCTATTCCCAAATATTTTGTACTTTTGCCCAAAATTTTAAGATATGGAAAACACAATTCCCGTATATTGCAAAAACAACGACATGCAGACTGAGATTCCTTGCGGCATCACTCTGCAGGATTTTGTCGAGCTTTTCAAGGTGAAACAGAACCCTGAAACACCTTTTCTTGGCGCATTGGTGAACAACAAGGAGCGCGACATGTCGTTCCGTCTCACCAAGCCCGCGCAGGTGCAGTTCTTCGACTACTACAGTTCCTACGGGCGCAATGGCTACATGCGCTCGCTCTTTTTCCTGCTGTTCCACGCAGTCGATAAGTTGCTTCCCAAGGAAGTGAAACTGCATATCAAGCACTCTATCTCCGGTGGCCGCTATTGCACGTTGGAGAATCTTGACGGCCCGATTACGGAACAGTTAGCAAACAAGCTCTTCCTCTTCATGAAAGACACGGTGCAGCGCAATCTACCGTTCATCCACGAGGAGATGCTCACGCAAGACGCCATCGCCGCATTCCAAGCGCACGGGCTGGAGGACAAGTACGAGTTTTTCAAAAACCGCGACCGTATCTACACTTCCGTCTATCATCTGGACGATAGCATCAACTACTATTACGGTTTCCTGGTGCCCTCCACGGGCTGTCTCACGACTTTCGGGCTGGAGAAATATGAGGAAGGTCTGCTGTTGAAGCTGCCTTCCAAAAAGAACATCAAGGCCATGGCGAAGACGCGCACCTATCCGAAGCTCTTTTCTGTCTATAAAATAGATAAGGAATGGGTGGCGTCGATGGGGGTGCCTTACGTCTCCGATCTGAACAAATATAACAGCGGTCGGCAGATACAGACCGGAGTCTTGGTGGCGGAAGCTTATCAAGAGAAGCATTTGGCGCGTGTGGCCGACATGATTTACCAGAGCGGGAATGTGAAGATGGTGCTTATCAGCGGGCCGTCCAGCTCAGGAAAGACTACCACGTGCCGACGGCTGTCGGTGCAGTTAGCGGTACTGGGTTATCATCCAGTGCAGATTTCCGTAGATGACTTCTTCGTGGAGCGTGAGGATACTCCGAAGGATGAGAACGGCGAGTTCGATTTTGAAGATTTGCACGCCATCGACTTGCCGCTTTTCAACAACACCTTGTCGCGTCTGCTGGCGGGCGAGTGCGTGGAGATTCCCACCTTCGATTTCGCCCAAGGAAAGAAAGTGTGGAACGGGAACACTTTGCAGTTGCGCAAGAACTCCATCCTTGTCATTGAGGGCATCCATTGTCTGAACCCCGAACTCACTGCACAGGTTCCCGACGAGGTTAAATATAAGATTTTTGTGTCCGCGCTGACCTCCCTGTCTTTAGACCGTCAGAATCCGATCCCTACCTCCGACAACCGATTGATACGCAGAATTGTGCGTGACTACAACTATCGCGGCTATTCGGCTGTCGATACGATCCGCCGGTGGCCGAGTGTGCGTCGTGGCGAAGAAAAGAACATCTTCCCGTTTCAGGAGAATGCCGATGTGATGATCAACACCTCGTTAGTGTTTGAACTGTCTGTACTGAAGCCTTTTGCGCTCCCGATTCTGCATGCCGTTCCCCAGATAGCACCGGAGTATGCGGAAGCACAGCGTCTGATCAAGTTGCTGAGGTTCTTCAAGAGCATCCCCGAAGTCTCTCTGCCCGGCACCTCCATCCTTCGCGAGTTCTTGGGTGGCAGTAAATTCACCTATTGATGGTTACGCTGATTGGTTCCGGTAATGTGGCCACGTGGATGGCGCAACGGCTGCAAGGCTCATCGCGCTTTCCCGTCACGCAGGTCTATAGCCGCACGTTGGCGAACGCCCGCGTTTTGGCCGACCTGTGCGGTGCGGAAGCCATAGACAATATCAAGGAATTGAATCCTGATAATCAGGTTTTTATCTTTGCATTGGCAGACAAGGCATACGACGAGATGCTGCCGCAGCTGCCGTTTAAGCTACCGATGGCCTTTATGACTTCGGGCACGGTTTCTTGTCAGTGCCTGAAAGATTATGCCGACTGTTTCGGGGTGATTTATCCGTTGCAGACATTCACCAAAACACAGGATATGAGGGCGTTGGAAGTGCCTCTTTGTTTAGAGTCAGACTTCGTGGGAAAACAAAAACCCCTAATGTGGGAACTGGTTCAGGAGTTGTCGCCGACTTGTTACGAAGTCTCCGAGTCGCAGCGCGCGCAGATGCACGTGGCGGCGGTCTTCGCTTGCAACTTCAGCAACGCGATGTATCAGATTGCGTATAAGTTACTGAAAGAAAAAGGGCTGCCGTTTGAGATTCTGTTGCCGTTGTTGCGCCAGACCGTCGAGAAGGTGTCGCAGATGACGCCGGCGGAGGCGCAGACGGGACCAGCTGCTCGTCGTGACTTCAATGTGATGAGGAAGCAGGTAGAGTCGCTCCCGAATGATCGCCTTAAGGAGGTGTATAAGCTGGTGTCGGAGACAATTATGAATTCGAATTTATCGTTTCTTTTTTAGTGGGAATACCCCAGCAATGGCTAAAAACAAACTTGCGATGCACACCTTCAAATCAGGCAATATGATAACTGGCGTTTTTGCCATCTGCATGTCTCCTAATTGCAACCAACAGTAAACAGCAAGAAGTGTAGCGGTGAGGTTGACTCCTGCATGGAGAGCCACACTATACCAGATGTTTCGTGACCAAATAAATATCAACCCGTAGAAAAGGGCACTGATGAAAGCACCGGGGAAGTTACGCACGTGGAGCAGTCCAAACAGTATGGTCATCACCAAACAGACGACTATCTGAGTGCCACGGCGGTGAAATGGAGAAATAGCCATTTGCCTGAAACACAGCTCTTCGAGTAAAGGTGCAAGCAACACGGCATGAACGCTTGACAAAAGGTCTTCGCGCAACTCTGCGGTTGTGTAGGTCAACGGTTTCATCTGTATAGTGTAGGCCAGCGACGTAATGCCATAAACTATATACTCTTCCATTACAAGACACAAGGGAGCAATCAGCAACAGCTCTACAAAGATGATGGCCTTCGGCAACTTCAACGGAAATTGTCCAGTTGTAGGAAACAATTTAGGTTCGACGCGATTGTGTTGTCTTTAACCTGTTTTTCGGTGCAATGATACGCATTTTTTTGGAATGCAGGCAAAATAACACCGCCGCAAAGGTCAACCCTTGTGGCAGTCAGTTGTTATAACCCACACATAGTTTGATACAATCCCGGGACAAAAGAAGTTGCCACAATCTGTGCTGCCGTCGCCAAATCAATCAGCGCGTGGCCGACCATGATGGGCAACGGATTGCGCTTGCGGTAATAATACCAACAGAGAATGAGTGTCAGCGGTAGGAAAGAGAGAAATCGGTAAACGATGTATTTGCCGTCCAATAAAGTCGGAATGAAACAATGCTGCAGGGCATAGAAGAAGGCCGGAATAATGATAGCTGCGTATTTGTTCTTGATTTGGTTCACGCCACAACCGAGATACAGACCGTCTTCTGCAAAAGTGGTGGTGATGGGTAATAACACAACATTGACGATGGCGAGCGCTTTGGGTATCGGCGCAATCATGACAGGCGGTGCATACAAAAAATTGTTATAACACAGGAAACCAGCCAGATACATACCACACATGCCGATTACCAACACCAACAAAGTGACCCCCACTATTTGCTTCCAAGTAGTCTTGCCTTTCTGATAGTTGATTAGTTGCCAGTACGATTGTCCGTTGCGCTTTGCGAGAAAGACCAGAAAACCGATTGTCAGGAAGTTCAGGATCACAGCGATGAAAGACCACCAGCAACCTGTTTCGTTGAGGCTTTTGCCGGACAATCCTGCACAAACGATGAACACCAACAGGAATGCTATAGAACGTATGGGTAACCAAAAGGATAAATGTTTCATTGCTGATACTCTTTTTATGCTTCCTTAATATACTTCTGCCGTATTGCTTTAGGCAGTTTCGATGCTACAAGTTGATAAGATTCTTTTATCCATTCTTGAACCAGAGCATTTTCCAACTGCTCGTAATAGATGTCACTCCAATGCTTCTTGTTCCAATGCCAGGCTGGTGTTACGGCAGAGAATTGTTCCCGCAACTTAATATTCCTTTCTGGCGACAACTTCAGCGCCAGTCTGGGTTCTGAAGACTCCTTCATATCATGCTTGCCACCACCTAACCACAGGCAGACAAAAATCTTCCCTTCCAGTCGGAAGGTGAGGATGTCGTCGCCAAACGGCTGGTCTTCGGTCACACCGTAGAGGGACAGGGTGTAGTCTCGTACTTGTTCGATGTTCATTTATAGGGTTTTTACGCGTGCAAAGATACGCATTATTTTGGAATGCGGACAAAACAAAACACCGCCGAAAGCGGGAAATTCCGCACGGCGATGCTGGCGCTGGCGAGGTGTGACAGCTCCTTGGCCATTTTGCGTGGGTGGAGCTCGTGGACGGCTTCGATGCGGAAGATGCGGCCAGGGAAATTCTTGTGCACTTCGTTGGCGGAGAACAGGTTCGTGTTCTTCGCCAATTTCGCGACCTGAAACTTTTGCGACAAAGCATTGAAGATGCCGTCCTTCATCACGATGGTGTTGGGCTCGTAGAGGTAGGTGCCCAATTCTGTAGCGATGCAGGGTGGTCTCGACGCGGGAGATCGCATTTTTGCCAATATCGACGGCCATGATTGTCGGGACGCGATTATCGCGTCAATTGTTTCGTTTAACAAATCCGTTCCATCCGCGATTATGTCCGTTTCTGGATTTGAATTGCGGACGCGATAAATCGCGTCCCTACGGTGAATATCGTTAACGGGAAAATTGTTGCGGGATAACAAAAACACCACCCCCTTGCATTCGCCCTCCACGGCAACCATGTGGACAGCGAACGTTTCGGGCAGGTCGCGGAAGGTCTGGGGAATGTCGATCATCGGGGACAGTTTGATCGCGTGGTTCTGCTTCTGGGTCAACCAAACGCCTTTAATTCAGAAAATGTTTCCCGATCATTCTGTAATTCCGTTCATGTACGAAAAAATCGTACTTTTGCCGCTAATTCTCAAAACAGGTAATTAACTCATTAGAAGTAATAATGAACGCGAAATTCGACGATTTAAGAGAAAAATATCCCGTTTTCACCTACGAAGGGTATCAATATGGCATCGAAAACGGGGACTTGCACCTCGTTTTCCATTTTTCAATAGGGGAGGAGATCAAGTTCTCCCCGAAGATGGTGCTGTCCGCCGGGGAACACACGCCCGACTGGAATAGCTTCGACCTCAAACAGTTGGATGGCATTGTCTTCCATATCGGCATGATTGAGCTGATCAGCTACTGGAAGTGTACCTGCAGCCCGACCATCTTGGTGAAGCCCTATTCGCTGAACGAGGACCAGCAGTGGTGGTGGCGCAAACTCTACTGGTACGGGCTGGGCGAGTTTATGTACAAGAACAGCATCGAGACCGACCATCTGCAGTTCATGGACTTCGCCTTTCCGGAAGACGCAAAACCGGTAGGGGAGTTGTCTTACCCGAAGGCGGAAGACACTGATTCCGTGATTGTTCCCATCGGAGGCGGCAAGGATTCCGTGGTGACTCTGGAGGATTTGCGACGCACCCGCAAGGTGGTGCCGTTCATCATCAACCCGCGTGGCGCGACCCTCGACTGCGCCCGCGTGGCCGGCTTCGACCGCGAGGAACAGATTCTCGTCCTGCACCGCCAAATCGACCCGAAACTGCTGGAACTCAACGCGCAG
>JAEEKL010000186.1 GCA_016282395.1 Bacteroidales bacterium | reverse complement strand
CTGGTCGGAGGAAAGACCCATCAGATGCGTACCGATAGAGGAGTCCATTACGAAATCATCGCCCGTGAAGGTCACTAATGCCTCGTCGTACAGCGCGCTGTCGCAAGACAGGGTGTAGCCCGACACGGTGAAATCGTCACCAGTATAGACTTTAGTGTCTGTTGCGCCCGTCACGGTGACCGTCATCTCGGCAGGAGTGATTTCCTGATAACCGTCTGTCACGTCGAACGTTACATTGAAATTGTTGTTGTTGTTTTCGAAACATGTTTCTCCAAGACTCATATAATCTTTACCGACAGTTGTACGTGCCATGGTTGCGTTGCAATAAAAGGCCACATCGGTATTGACATCGTAAAGCGGATTATCGCTAGTAATCGTATAACCTGTAGCCTCATGAAATTCGCCGTCATAAACGTTGGTGTTCTGTGTACCGACAACAGTTACCGTCACGTCAAGCGGGTTAACCGTTATCACAATCGTTTCTGTAACGTTGCCGCAATCGCTCGTACCGGTAAAGACAAGATTGTATGTGTTGGCATTTGGAGTACCGCTGATGACCATCTCATTCGGATTTGAAGCGACATCAACCGTAAGACCCGTAGGAATGTCGGCAGCGTCCGGAGCGGTAAGTGTTCCGTTCGCGCAGCTGACCGTGATATTCACGGACTCACCGTAGGTGATTTCAGTTTCCCCAGTGACGGTAATCACAGGAGTAGCAGCAGCCGTCACCTCAAATTCATCGCTGTTGACAATACAGCCGCCAGCGGCGGTAACTTCAACCTTGTAGCTGCTGGCATCGGTGACATCCAACGTGGCATCCGTGGCACCTGTTATCTCACGCCACTTGTCCGCTTCAGCAAACTCAAACCACTGGTATGTAGCAGAAGTAGCCGGATCAACATTGGCGGTCAGGGTAATGCTACCGCCGTCACAAATCGTACTCTCACCCGTAATCGTAACGGTAGGAGGCGCGACGATGGTGAAGACAATGTTCACGTCATTGGCACATTGGCCAGCATTGGGGACAAAGGAGATGGTGACATTCCCCACATTTTCCGTAGGCACCTGCGTGACCTCCGTTACGGTTCCCAAACCGTCTGCATACATCCATGCACCCATCACAGAAGGGATGGCAGGATCAGTCCCTATTGCAGGAATCTCTTCCGAGCCCATGGGCAGATCCACGCTATAACCTTGGCAAATTGTGGTCTGCAAAGACGGGAAAGCCGGATTGATGTTGCTGGAAAAAGCTGTAATGGTGGTTGTGATGGTGTGTTCCACGCCCTTGGTGGTGGTAAGGGTCAGGTTGACCTCATATTCGCCAGCCTCGATGCTGGAAATAACCAAATCTGCGGGAGTAGTGAACGCTGCACCGTCTTTGGTGATAACCCAAGTGGAATCCTGGATATTTTCCTCCGTACCGAATGTGTATGCATCGTTTTCGATGCTGTATGAGACAAGCATTTTCAAATCGACATCGGTTTCTTCACAGACAGAGCGGCTCGTCATATCGGGGTTGATCTGCATCCACACAGGGTAGATAGAAACATCGCAGGAGAGCACCACAGACTCGCCCGGGGCGAAATCCGGCATGGTGGCGTGTTCGGTCGTTGACCAACCGATAAACAGGTCGTTCGGACGTGTAGGTCTTTCAAAACTTTCAGGCAATGTCAACAATGTAGTACCATTAGTAACCACCTCCAACGTGGCGGTCACAGCCCCGTTTTCGGGATGAATCTCATCCATCTCCACATGGCTGCTTTCTGTACCAGTACCCCAAAGTGCGGTGAGCACATAATTTTTAGTCATATAGACACCATTGTAAGGATAGTGAAGCACATTGTTTTCATCAACCCAACCGAGGAACTTATCAGAATTACAGACTTCCACCGACGGGGCAAGAACCATAGGATTGGAGCTGTGGGCATACGTGGCAGGATCCTCCACCGCAGGGGCTCCTTCACAGTCCATATTATAGGTGATGGTAAAGGTCTCAGGGGTAAGGTAACAGAGAGGTACAAGCGTGATGTCACGATACACACGCATGTCTGCACTGAATGTGGATTGCGTGGCATCGGGGTTCACGATCTTCCACCCCATGGCATGTTCGTCATTAGAGCAAGGGGTGACACTCTCCAAAGCCTCACTCGGCACCAAATCACCATAATGCACGGGAATGGCATCCGTGGCACCATCGGCCGTGGGCGTATGATGAATGGTAACAGTAAAGTCCGGGGCAATCCATTTGGCATAAAGCATCACATCTGCAGCAGGCATTGTAGAAGTAGCATCTATGGCATCACCCTCACAGTATTCGTTCTCATACCATCCGCCAAAAGTAAAGCCCTCCTTGCCTACGGGAGCATCAGCACTGGTCAATACGGGAAGCGTACCAATTGGTTGCTCATATTTGCGTGTCTCAGCAATGGAGGTCATTTCTGTACCATTATTATTGAATTTCAAATGGTAAGAATTACGGAAATAAATCAGTGTGACAGTACCGTCAGATCCAAACTGTTTCGCATGATCAAAAGTACTGGAACCCTGTGTAATAGTTCCAAACCCTGCTTCGCTTTCAGATTGTTTCGAGAACCCCTGAATGTCGCAATATTCTTCCGTATAAGTGACAAAATTGAAAAAGGTGGTCACCGTTTTTCTATTATATCCCGTCCCTTCAATATTCTCAAGATCATAATATATAGTATGCTCATTTTCATTGCCGTTGTAATAGAGGTAGAACGTCACATTCGCACCCGGCATGGTGGAAATGGTCTGCAAAGGATATGAATAGACACTCGTATTCGTAGCTTTCCACATAGAAGTGCTATAGGTATAAATAGAGAGAAATGCTCTTATATTTCTGGAAATCGGGAAACTGTTCCAAATATTTGCACCATATTTAGCCGTAACCGTAGCCGTAGTTTGCCCACTTGCACGGTTGGAACTTGTACTTGAGCTGTTGTTACTGTAGTATCGGCTGGGATCAAATGTCAACGTATATGTTTTTCTCTTGTAGTAGAGGTTTATGACCGTAGAGCCATCACCAGCCACAGTGACATCCGTCGCATCAGTTTGTGTGTTTTTGTCGTATGAAAAAGTGGACACATACTGGCTCAAGCCGTCTATGATGTTAGTTGTGGCTGTATATCCGCTCGCAAGCGTAGTAATCTGAGAACCAGCAGACGCGGTACCAGTTTGAATGTTATTGAAAGAGTAGTTCCCGTCATCGGCGTTCTCCACCCAATAAACGACTGTGTAGTTAACATTACTCGGGCTCCAAACGGCAGTGAGGGTGAGATCCTCAGTAAGCTGGTTCCCGAAGAGATTCGGACTACCCGTAACTCTATAGAAAGGGGTGCTTCCGTTGTCCCAACCTTGAAATTCGTAACCCACACGAGTAGGATTACTCGGTTTATAGCTATTGTCACCCGCCTGAACAAACTCCGGCTCCACGTATGTACCGCCCACACTTTCAAAAATCAACCAATGCCCGGACTGGATGTCGGGATAAAGGTAAATGTCTTGTGAAGGCATCGTGAACGATGTGGCCCGCTGGGTAAGAGCTTGGTCATAATACCAGCCCACGGATTTGGTTTCCGCATCCACGTACACCGTTTCATTGTCGGGGTTCAGGTCTTCATCACCTGCCAATCTCTCCCACACGCGGAACACTCTTGCCCCGTCTGCAGCTGAAGACATGAAAATCACGTGATAGACGTTACACGTCAACGTGGAGTAAAGTTCCACCGTATCGCTGGTGGTCACCGTTTGGGTCGTGAAATCCTCGAAGAGATTCGCACTCGAGAAATCCTCTGCATTAGACACCGTATGCCATCCTGAGAACGTACAATGGTCTTGCACGTCAAACTCCGGATGATGCAATGTCTCGCCATCTTTCACGACAGTGACCGTGGAAAGGGCGTAACCACTTCCTTCATCCAAATAGAACATGAACGTGCGCGTCTTTACAGAGTTTGACACACAATCGTCCTGTGCAACAACAGGCATTACCATGCCGAAAAGCATAAGCATCAGAATGAATATAAAATTCTTCTGAACCTTGTCTTTTGTTTGAATTGGTACTCTTTTTTTCATATTGTTATATTTATTACTATTTATTAAATTCAAAACCAATAAGCGTAATCCACAATCCCTTCCTGTTAAACACAAACCATATCAACATCTTCAACAGCCTACAATTCAGCAAAATACGCATTATACATTTTACGCTGCAAAAATACAAAAAGTTACAATAAAACGTACGCTTTTTTCTTATGTTATTTTTAACTAATAAGTGATTAGTGATCAGTGATTAGATAATAACTGATTGCAAACAGACAACAGCTACCAGCCAACAGCCAACAGAGGAATGAGGCGGTCGATGTCGCCGGCGCCGATAGTAAGGAGAACATCGGGGCGGTGGTTCTGCAAATAGGGCAATAATTCTGTTTTCTGGAGCACTCGCTTGTCGGAGATGGTCATCTTCCGGAGCAGGAACTCCGATGTGATGCCCTCAATAGGTTTCTCGCGGGCAGGATAGATGGGCAGCAAGATGACACGGTCAAGGAGATCGAGGGCAGCGGCAAACTCATCCGCGAAATCGCGGGTGCGGGTGTATAGATGCGGTTGGAATACCCCGCAAATCACCTTTCCGGGATAAATTTCCCGCACCGCAGTGATAAACGAGCGCATCTCGTTGGGATGGTGCGCATAATCATCGATATAGACGAAGTCCTCTCGACGCACAATGTAGTCGAAGCGGCGTTTCACTCCCGCAAACATGCTGATTTTCTGACGGATATGATCAACAGACATATTCGGGAAAGCCTCCAGCACGGCAGCAATGGCGGCTGTGGCATTCAAAACGTTGTAGATCCCGTGCGCCGGCAACGCCAAACCTTCAATTTCCCCATTGGGCGTATGCAATGAGAATACCGATATTTCCTGCTGATAATCAATGTTATATGCGTAATAATCACACTGTGTGCTTATGCCGTAAACTCTTTTCCCCTGATGGTTGATAAACTGCGCCACAGCCTCTTCCACGATGACCGCACGGTTAGTTTGGGAAGCGAACTGCCGGAAAGCATCGCGAAGATCCTCCACATCGCGGTAGATGTCCAGATGGTCGGCATCCATGGAGGTGATGACGGAGACTTCCGGATGCAGCGTCAGGAAAGAGCGGTCGAACTCGTCGGCCTCCACCACAGCAGTATTAGGATTTGGACTGCATACGTAGTTGTCGTTCAGGTTCTTGGAAATCCCCCCGATGAAAGCGGCCAACGGCTGCTCGGGATAGAGCAAATGGGCGATCATCGAAGTGGTGGTGGTCTTGCCGTGTGTGCCAGCCACCGCCAATGTCCGCAGCTCGTCCGTAATGTGCCCTAACACCTGCGAACGCTTGTACATCGGCACACCTTTATCCGCAAGATACTGGTACTCGACAAATTCCTTCGGAACAGCTGGGGTCACGACCACAAAATCAAGCTCTGACGGAATCTTCGCCACATCACCCTCGAAATGGACATCCGCCCCTTTACGCTGCAGCATCTCGGTGACGGCGGAAGGGGTCAGGTCGTAACCGCAAACAGTGTCGCCGCGCTGCAGGAAATACTGCGCCAAGGCACTCATCCCGATGCCCCCGATTCCCAAAAAGTAGATGGTTTTATTTCTCATAAATCAGGAAAACGGTTCTGCGGTTCTTGGCGCGCCCAGCCTCGGTATTATTGGAAGCGATCGGACTTGACTCGCCATAGCCCTTGTATCTCAAACGGTTAGCATTTATCCCCTGCCCTATCACATAGTCATACACCGACTTGGCACGATGTTCGGACAGCAGCAAGTTGTCCGCATCATTGCCTATATTGTCCGTATGGCCCTGAATCTCCACCTTCACGGTAGGATT
>JAEEKL010000185.1 GCA_016282395.1 Bacteroidales bacterium | reverse complement strand
TTGATGCGAAACACATATACCAACTTCAGTTTGAATGGTGCCTCGTTAATTGCCATATCTATTGGTTGATTGATTTCACAAATTTCTCTATCGCATCGTCTCCGCTCTTGTTCCAGTTGCGTATCACGCAGAAGGGTATCTGCTTCTCGAATGCATTATCATCCGACTCCCCGACCGCCCCGGTAAAGAGGTTGAATTGCCCATGACTGGCCTCTTCGCGCCGCCTACGTTCTTCTTGCTGATATTTCTCCAATAATGTATCGTCGATATTGGAGACAGGAATGGTGTTTTTGAGCCCGTCCATCTGCCAGAGATTCCAGCTGATGATGTAGGCCACATGTTCTAGCGAACTATTCGGCGGCTCCTTGCCAAATTTGTCAACATAATAGTCGTAGAAATCGAATAACAGGTTCTCCCGAGCCAGCAGCAGATTGTCGCCTTGCCATTCATATCCGTAAACACTTTGGAGTGCATACTTGGCCCATTTTATCCACTCTCCGCTTGTCTCTGTGTTTTCGGATACAATTCGCAGTTTCCGGTCAAGCAACCCAATACGTTGCCCAACCGGAATGGGCACACCAGTGGATGCATCGTAGCGGCTTGTAAGATATGGCGCCTCGCCACAGGTGATTTCCAACCGCCGATCGTGAACATAGTCGCGCCAGGTTTTACCTTCTGGAAAGTCTATTTTTCCCATGCTGCTCTCCCAGGTGTGGCCAGGACGCTCCGTGTTGAAAACATCCTTGCGTCCAAACCATGCCTCATCAATAAGGTTGTTCTGCATATTGCACACCCAGGAAGGAGTAAAAACTTCCGCCATCTGACGCACACGTGCGGCTTGCATCGTCCGGTTCTTTACCACTCGGGGCATAATCACCCGGTTGTTCTCGCCCGTTATCAGTTCGGGGGTAATCTGACGCTCAAAGTAATAACATTCTCCTTTCTCACGATAGTCGTGAGTGGCCCAGATGATACGGAAATAGTCGGGATTCTCTTCGTGGCCGCTCTTTTGTTCAGCATAATACTTCGAGGAATGGTCGCGTAGAAGAATGTTCAGCAGATTAGGGGATAATTGCTGGATATAATCCTCGTTGATGTCAACCGACGACACCAGAGGTCTCATGGTATTCTTTGACAGGCTTTTTGCCATTGGAGTATTCTCGTAGGTGGCTGAATTGCTCCCTAAACTCCGGCAAACAAAAAAGGCGGAACCGCTTTACGTCTGTCGCTTATACTCGGATTGAGGTTCTGGTAAAACCCATGAATGTGTATAAGCACGCAAAACAGTCCACGCCAAGCGTGAACTTTTGGCTGCTTATTCTCAACATTCATTAAAATTTACCAGATTTCAATCCGATGAGAATAAGAGCTTTCAGCTCGTTAGTTTATAATATTAAACTATATTCTGTTTTTCTATTTCTTTATATTATTTATTCAAACTATTAATTATAACACATTCTCACATTTCCACTGTCATTTCACGCTGCAAAGATACGAACTTTTTTTATATAATCGCCAAATTAAATGTGAATTTGGGGATTTGACCTCTTCTATAGTTTACGAGACAAGTGGTTATTCTGCCTTATCGCGGTGAATTCTTTTCAAATGGGAGATGACGTCATTTCCCCAAAAGCGAAACTGTTCGTTATGTACAGGTCGGACGATCCTTGAATTCGACCAAACTCAGTTAAATGCAAATATACAAAAAGTATTCTATGTCACAGAATAAAAATCTCAATAATTGTTTTGTGACACAGAACAAATGTTGAGATTTTGCTGGAAGCCTGAGGACTATTTGAGCCGATCCGGCTACCCCGTCATTATGTGCAATAGAAGTTTGAGCGGTTAGGATATCCTGTCACCGCAGAAGTCCCTCCGCTTGCATTTGGCGCAGTGCAATCCCTGCCATACGCTGTCGAGATGGTTGGCAACGAAGTTTTTCACTTTATTGCGCTTTTATTGAAAAAGCATTACACCCTTTTGCTTGCCGATATACAGACAAACTCTGTGTCGGTACAAGGAGTACAACTCTTTTATATCTCCAATCATTCTCCATGATAGATCCTGTTATCTCTGGCGGAGTTTCGCTGTCGATTGTAACGGTTTCCAGATTATCATTCCAAAGAGCATCAACATGCTCCTTCGAGACATTTTGAGGTATTCTTATGGTCTTTAATGCAGGATTACTGGCCAAAGCTCTCTCTCCGACTTCTCGAAGGGTTGATGGTAAATGTATATAATTTAGATATGGGTACCCATACAAAGCTCCTTTCTCAATAACTTCCACATCTTCTGGTACAATAAATTCTTTCCGATGATAGTCAGGTACAGAAACAAGGGTTTTTCCATCCTTGCTATAAAGAGATTCGTCAATCACGATATAAAAAGGATTGTCTGGGTCGATATGGAACTCTTTAATATATGGACTATAATTAAACGCTCCTCCAGGGACTCCATAGGGGCTCCGTAGTGGTTCAGGGGTGACATTGGAGGTAAAAAGGTGACAAAAGGATGACATTTTGGCAGTTGGGCATGCTTTTTGCAAACCTGGTAAATCAGATTTTTCTATTTGATTTTTAAATCGTATATTTGCAACCCGT
>JAEEKL010000184.1 GCA_016282395.1 Bacteroidales bacterium | reverse complement strand
GGTCAAAAACATGGAGGAAGCCCGCCAGCGCATCGAGCACTCTTCGCTGTTCTCCCATGACGAACAGACCCAAGCCATCCGCATCATCAAATCCTTGATTTCCAACAAATACAAGGCGAATGCGAGCTCAGTGGAAGCCGAATCCCGCGTGGACTATTTGGCAGATATGTTGGGCATGACTAAAGCCGAGGTCATCCAAGCGGTGAGTCTGATGCGCCAAGAGGGAATTCTGGCTGACTCCCGCGATATGACTGCGCTAATCCACAAAACCGACAACGAAAAGAAATCCCTCAAACGGTTTGAGTCATTCGCCAAACTTGAACAATTCCTATTGGCGATGGTCATTTCACGGGACAATGAAATCGAAATCTCTTACAAAGAACTGAACGAGAGCGCCTTAAAGGCCGGTATTCAAGATTCGACCATACGGAATATCCGTACCATCCTCTATTTTCTAAGCATCAAATCTTATATCAAGAAAAAAGAGAATATCGAAAAAGGCTTGGTCCGTTTTTCGTTGAGCCGAGATATCAACGCCATTTCAAGGAAAAACGACCTTCGTGTCGACCTTTGCAGGTTTATCATCGAAAAGCTTTACACCTTGCCGACCACGGAATCCGAAAACACCTCCAGTGAATTCAGATTAGTACAGTTCTCCGTCACGGAAATCCAAAAGCAGTTTGCCGGACAAATCAGGATGAATACTTCCGAAAAAACGTGCACCATTGACGATGTGGAGGAAGCGCTGCTCTATCTCAGCAAAATAGGGGCGCTCAAATTGGAAGGAGGATTCATGGTGATTTACAACGCCATGCAGATCCACCGTCTGACCGACATGAAATACAAATACAAAAAAGAGGATTACCGACTGTTGGACGAGTTTTACAAACAGAAAATCAGGCAAATACACATCGTAGGGGAATATGCCAACCTCATGGTCAAGGACTACGGCGCGGCATTGCAGTTTGTGCAGGACTATTTTCTATTAGACCACAAAAAATTTGTCAGCCATTATTTCAAAGGTGACAGGGCGAAGGAAATCGAGAAGAACATCACGATGGAGAAATACCGGCAGCTTTTTGGCGAACTATCTGAAATACAGCGGGAAATCATCCAAGACAAACAGTCAAAGTGCATTGTGGTGGCGGCTGGACCGGGGAGCGGAAAGACGAGGGTGCTCGTACACAAATTGGCCTCCTTGCTTCTGATGGAAGACGTGAAACACGAGCAGTTGCTGATGCTGACCTTCTCCCGCGCTGCAGCCATCGAATTCAAACAACGGTTAATCAAGCTGATTGGAGGCGCCGCCCATTTCGTGGACATCAAGACCTTCCACTCCTTCAGTTTCGACCTGATCGGGAAAACCGGAAATCTGGAAGAGGCCGACCGAGTGGTTCGAATGGCTGCTGAAATGGTGGAGGACGGCGAGGTCGAGCCCACCAAAATCGGGAAAACAGTCTTAGTGATTGACGAGGCGCAGGACATGGACGCCGACGAGTACGCACTCGTAAGCGCACTGATGCGACGAAACGAGGAGATGCGCGTGATTGCTGTCGGTGACGACGACCAGAATATCTACCAGTTCCGCGGCTCCGATTCCAAATACATGCAGTCATTCATCTCTGATTTCCAATCTGTTCAGTATGAGATGACCGATAATTACCGCAGTTGCCAGAATATTGTCCAGTTTTCCGACCGATTCATCCATCGTTTAGACAACCGCATGAAAAAACAGAGTTGCACAGCGATAAGTCAGGAGAGCGGGCTGGTTTTTCTGAGCAAGCACAACAGCAGCAATCTATACACGCCCATCATCAATCAACTGAAACACAACGGAATAACAGGAACCGTATGTGTGATGACCAACACCAACGACGAGGCGGTGCAGATGGCGGGACTTTTGCACAAGGAGGGATTCCGCACCAAGCTGATTCAGTCGGGCGGCTCGTTCCGGTTAGCAGACTTGGCGGAAATCCGCTATTTCCTAAAGCAGATTGACAAACGGACCTCCACGCCAATCATATCGGATGCACTCTGGAAAGAGGCGAAAGAGAAAACACTTCTCACCTATTCGCAAAGCAACCTTCAGGAGTATTTGCAGGGCTTTTTCCATGCTTTCGAGAGCACCAACAAAGTGAAATACCGCAGCGATTTAGGGGATTTCGTGTTCGAGTCCAATATCGAAGATTTCTGCTTCGCCGACAAGAAAACAGTATTGGTTTCCACCATCCACAAGACCAAAGGCCGCGAGTTCGACACGGTGTACATGATGCTGGCTCGCAACGAGGAAGAAACGGCGGAGAACATCCGAAAGCTGTATGTGGGCATGACCCGCGCACGAAAATCACTATACATCCACACCTGCACCGCCATTTTCGACGGAATCCGGCGTGAGAATATGGAGTACGCGGAAGATCACACGTTGTACGATGCCCCGAACGATATCTCCGTGCAGTTAACGCACAGGGACGTCTATCTGGACTTTTTCAAAGACAAGAAGGAAAAGATTCTCTCGTTGCGAAGCGGGCAGCCGTTATGGTT
>JAEEKL010000183.1 GCA_016282395.1 Bacteroidales bacterium | reverse complement strand
CTGATGGAGTGGCTCGGGTTTGCTATCCTCACATGGTCCATTTCCGGTCTGGTGTTCTTCATCTGGACCTTCGCCAACCTCGTGCCGCGCGCCAACGCCATCTACCAGCACTACAAAGAAGAGTTCGGCGAAATCATGGAGCGTAAACATTTGAAGAGGGTGTTTCCGTTTATTTATTGAGGGTTGAGAGTCAAGGGTCAAGGAGTCAAGTCAAAAAAGAAAGAGTAAAAAGTCAAAATAATTATGAAAAGAAACAGTTTTATCATTTTACAATGTCTTTTGGCAACAGTGTTTGTTGGGTGTCTGCTTATTTCCTGCGGCAAGAAAAACAAGAATGCCGCGATGCCCCAAGTCAAGTACGAGACAAAGGTGCTGAAACCCGAGACGCGCACGTATAGTATCACGTTTCCGGCCACATTGGAGGGTACCAGTGAGGTGAAGGTCTATCCGCAGGTGGAAGGCATCATCAAGACCAAGAACTACACTAATGGCGCCCGTGTGCATAAAGGGCAGACTCTCTTCATCATTGACCCGACGGAGTACCGCCTGAACGTGCAGTCGGCGGAGGCTAACCTGAGCGCGGCAAAGGCAAAGATGGAGACCACGAAGTTGCAGTATGAATCCAATCAGGAACTGTATGCCAAGAAGGTTATCAGCGACTATGTGCTCAAGACCAGTCTCAACGACTATAACGTAGCCAAAGCCTCTGTGCTGCAAGCCGAAGCGCAGCTCAACATCGCCCGCACCAACCTCGGCTACTGCACCGTGACCTCGCCTCTCAACGGTGTCATTGCAAGCAACGGCTTTGATGTCGGCGACTTGGCCAGCCGTGGCAACTACCTCTGTCAGGTCAGCGACAACAGCAATGTCGATGCCAAGTTTTCTTTCAACGAAACCCAGCTGCTGCAACTCATCAAGCAGTTTAACCTGCGAGTAACGGGCAGAGGTTTGGAAGGACCTAAAGGGCAGCTCATCGGCGATGCCATGCCCGCATTGAAGCTGAAACTCAAAGACGGTTCCACTTACGAGCATGATGGAAAAATAACAAAGATGGACGCTATCGTGCAACAGAGTACCGGTACGGTGACCTGCACTGGCTCTTTCCCCAACCCCGACGGTGTGCTCCGTTCCGGTCTGTCTGCTTCCGTGGTGATTCCCATCTCGTCGGACAGTGTGATCTGCGTTCCCCAAACCGCCGCTGTGCGCTTGCAAGACCAAATGATGTTCTATCGTGTGAAAAAAGATGGCACGGTGGAAAGTGTCATCTGCAATACTTTCCCTTCAAACGATGGTACGGAATATTATATCACGGATGGTGGTTTGCAACCCGGCGATGAAGTGATTACTAATGGTGCGCGCAAACTTTCTAACGGCATGAAAATCAGATAGCCATGGAAGAAAAAGTCAAAAAAACCAAGTTTTTTGTAAAGCACTGGGTGGCGGCGTTCGCCATCGGTGTGATACTCCTTTTGGTTGGTCTGTTGAGTATCTTTTCGCTACCAATCGAGCAATACCCAAACATTGCTCCGCCTATGGTGATTATCACGGCCAACTACAGCGGTGCAGACGCCAATGCGGTGCAGAAGGCGGTCGTCATGCCCATTGAAGAGCAGGTGAACGGTGTGGAAGACATGTTGTATATGACTTCCACCGCCCGTTCCAACGGCAGCGCGGAAATTTACGTCTATTTCAAACAGGGCACCGATGCCGACCAGGCCACCACGAACGTGCAGAACCGCGTGAACCGCGCTTTGGGACTTTTGCCCTCAGAGGTTACCACCCAAGGTGTCACCGTGACCAAGAGTGTGAACGCCATTCTGCAAATTCTCTGTTTGGAGAGCTCCGATGACAAATTCGATCAAAAGTTCATCACGAACTATCTGGACATCAATGTGATACCTGCCATTAGCCGTGTCACGGGCGTAGGTCGCACCCAGCTGCTCGGTGACAAATACGGTGTGCGTATCTGGCTGAAACCCGACGTGATGGGCATGTATGGTGTCTCTCCCGACGAGATTGTGACCGCCATCAACGAACAGAACCTGGTCGCCCCAATCGGTAGTTTCGAAAGTACTACAGACAAAATCGACATTGAATATAACGGGCTGCTCAACGACATGAGCGAGTTCGAGAACATCGTGGTGCGCGCCACCTCGGATGGCAATGTGTTGCGTCTTTCCGATGTGGCCGATGTGGAGTTAGGCACCAAATCCTACGACTACCGCACCGATGTGGACGGCCATCCCGGCGTTTTGTTCATCATCAACCAGGCTCCCGGCGCCAACGCTACCAAAGTCAACGCCGAAATCAACAAAGTACTTGAAGACCTCTCAAAGAGTATGCCTGCAGGATTGGAATTCAAACAATTGGAAACTTCCGACGACTTCCTGCACGCCTCTATGCACAATGTGATTGAGACCCTCATCATCGCCATCATCTTGGTGATCTTGATTGTCTATCTGTTCTTGCAGAATTTCAAGGCCACTATCGTTCCATCCGTTTCAATTATTGTCTCTTTGGTGGGTACCTTTGCCGTTGCCAAGGTAGTTGGTTTTTCCCTCAACCTTTTGACACTCTTTGCATTAGTGTTAGCCATCGGTACAGTGGTGGACGATGCCATTGTGGTGGTGGAAGCCGTGATGGCCAAGTTGGAATCGGGCTACAAGAGTGCGACGGCGGCCGTCAACGACGCTCTCAGCGAAGTGACCGCCGCCTGTATCTCCACGGCATTGGTCTTTATGGCGGTGTTTATCCCCGTGACCTTCATGTCGGGCACTTCCGGCACCTTTTTCATGCAATTCGGTATCATCATGGCCGCCTCCGTGGCGTTGTCGGCAGTGTCGGCTCTGACTATCTGCCCTGCTCTCTGTGCGCTGCTTTTCAAACCGAAAAACGAGGATGAAAAAGAGAGAAAGGGTCTGAACTACTACGTGCGTTTGGGGTACGAAACTGCCTATAACGCCATAGAGAAGAAATACATGAGCGGTGTTTCCAAGTTCATTAAGAAACCTGCTTTCGCATGGATTCTGTTAGCCGTCTTCACGGGCGGCATGGTCTGGCTGATGACCACTGCGCAGAAAGACCTTGTGCCGCAGGAGGACCAAGGCTTCATGATTGTGGATGTTACGATGGCTTCCGGCACCTATCTCAACGAAACGGAAGCAACTGTCAAAAAATTAGAGGATTTCATTCGCACCATTGATGAAGTTGAACTTGTGAGCGGTACCACCGGCTACTCTATGATGAACGGCGGTGCGGGTACCAACTATGGTACCATTATGGTACGGCTCAAGAATTGGGAGGAGCGTTCGTTCTACAGTATTGCCGGCATACAGAAACAGATTTACGGCTGGGCAATGGTGAACCTGCCGCAGGCCACCGTCTCCCCGTTCCAGATGCCGCAGATTCCCGGCTACGGCACTGGTTCCATGATGGAACTTGACCTGCAAGACCGTTCGGGAACTGGTGACAACCAATCGTTCGTCGATTTGTCCACCGAATTTGCCCAGAAATTGCAGTCTCGCCCGGAGGTCGCCCTTGCTTCTTCCTCCTACTCACAGGACTATCCCAAATATCGCCTGACCATTGATCCGGCCGCCTGTAAGCGTAAAGGCGTCTCCCCGAAGACGGTCATCAACACCATCGGCGCGAACCTTGCTGGCCGCTACATCGGCAATTATATCCAATATGGCAAGGTTTATCAGGTATTGATTGAAGCGGATGACCATTATCGAATGGAACCCAGCACACTGAACCAGATTTTCGTCCCCACCTCGGGCGGCATGGCGCCGGCATCTGAATTTGTCACGCTGAAAACGGGTATGGGTTCCTCCCAAGAGCGTCGTTTCAACCTGTTCCCGTGCTATAATATGGCTCTCATGCCTGCCCCGGGTTACACCACCGCACATGTGCGCACGGCAGTTGACGAGGTGATGGCCGAGGTCATGCCTTCGGACTATAGCTACGAATATGGCGGCATGGCTCGTGAGGAGGCCGAAAGCGCCGGCTCCAACGAAACTGTCCTTATCTACGGTATCGCCATTCTCATCATTTATCTCATCCTGGCCTGCCTCTACAACTCAGTGTTCATCCCCTTCGCCGTCCTCTTCTCCATCCCGTTCGGTTTGTTCGGTGCCTATCTGACCATCCGTCCGTTGGAGTCGATTTTGAGTACCGGCGCAAATATCTATGTACAGACGGGTGTCATCATGCTGATGGGTCTGGTGGCTAAGACCGCCATCCTCATCACGGAGTTTGCCATCCAGAAGCGCGAGGAAGGAATGCCCATCTTCGATGCAGCCATCGGAGCTTGTAAAGACCGTCTGCGTCCCATCCTGATGACCGTTTCCACGATGGTCATCGGTATGATTCCGTTGGCTGTGGAAGGCGGCGCGGGTGCTGTGGGCAACAAATCCCTGTCCCTCACCGTGATAGGCGGTATGGTGGTGGGTATCATCGCCATCCTCTTTGTCACCCCGGCCTTCTACATCTTCTTCCAAAAGTTACATGAAAAGTTAACCCCGGCGGAGAAAGAAGATGAGGCAGTGATTAGTGAACAGTGATTAGATTTTATCGTAATATAATTCCTTGAGCAGCCCCATAGGGGCAAGAGCTTGGTAGCCCCACACAAGGCGGCAGCCACAGTGCGGGGTCGGGAAAAAAAACATGAATGATGATAAATTCGGAAAAACATGAAGAATAAACAAATATATATAATGGTATTAGCAGGGATGCTGCTGTTTTCCAGCTGCAACCTTTATCGGAAATATCAATCCACGGCCACGGTGCCGGACAACGTGATGGGCGATGTTGTCAACCCGCAGGACAAAGAGTCCATGGGTGATATGGACTGGCGCTCCGCTTTTCCGGATCCGCTGCTCCAGCAACTCATTGAAAAGGCGTTAGCCAATAACACCAATATGCGTACTGCGCAGCTCTCCATCGAGCAGGCCCAGAACAACGTCAAGGCAGCCAAATGGGGGTATGCTCCTACGCTGTCATTCACGCCCAACGCATCCTATACCTATCAAGGTGCGGGTGCGTTCACGTATCAGGTTCCTGTCACCGCCAGTTGGCAGTTGGGCATTTTCGGACAGACTACCACGCAGGTGCGGAAGGCGAAAGCCCAAGTCGCCTACATGCAAGATTACAAACAAGCCGTGCAAGTAAGTCTGGCTGCCAATGTTGCCAACTTGTATTATACATTGGTGATGCTTGACCGCCAGTTGGAGGTAGCTGTACAGACGGAAGGTTTGTGGGAGGAGTCGCTGGAATCCACCCGCGCCCTGTTTGAAGCCGGTCTCACACAGAGTTCCGGTGTTTATCAGATGGAGGCATCGGTGGCACAAGTGAAAACGGACATCATTGATTTGCGCAACAACATACTCATTACAGAAGCGGCTCTTTGCAACCTGCTGACTGAACCGCCGCATCACATCGAACGCGCCCCTTTCGGCACCTTCAGAATGCCGGAGCAGCTGCATCTCGGATTGCCTTTGCGTCTGCTTGATGCGCGTCCTGATGTGCGTATGGCTGAACGCAACATGGAGATCGCCTATTACGGCACCCAGCAAGCCCGTCAGGCCTTTTACCCAACCCTCACCATTGACGGACTTTTCGGCATGGCTGGCAGTCCTATACAGATGATTGGAAAGGCGGTGGCATCGCTCGCACAACCCATATTTGCCGGTGGCAAGCTCAATGCCCAGCTCAAAAACGCGAAATTAGAACAAGAGAGTGCGCGGTTGCAGTTTGAACAATCCCTGCTTGATGCAGGCAACGAGGTTTATCGGTATCTTCACAATTGTCAGACGGCCGGACAGAAGTCCGAATTTATCGAAGCCCGCGTCAATGCGCTGCAACAAGCCTACGATGCGACTTCTGAATTGATGATGAACGGGACGAACACCTATTTGGAGGTGCTCACCGCTCAGGAGTCTCTGCTGTCCGCACAATTATCGCAAGTACAGAACCGGTTTGAGATGATTCAGGCGCTCATTAACCTTTACACTGCGTTGGGCGGATTCGGTACCGGTGCAGGCCGGTAAGATTTAAGGAAAAAGATACGTGTGCGGCGAAGTTTCTACCGGAACTTCGCCGCTAATTTTTTGTCTTCCAAAGGAAGACGTTGCGGACCGACATCGTAGTCCTTCCCCGTCTTCTTCCATGCCAAATAACAATCCCGTATTTCGTTGCGCCAGCCCTTGCGGATGAAAAACTGTCCGGTGCGATCCCAAAAATCGTTGATTTCGATGACGACCGGCCCGTCATCGGTGATGGCGATGTCCCAGCCTGCGACTTTACAATACGGAAACGCTTGTTGGAAACGGATCACTTCCGATTTTATGGCTTCCCAGTTTTCAATGACGACCCCGTTTAGCGGATTACCGTTATCGGGGTGGCAGTCAATGTCTTTTACGTTGTGCCAGCCGTCGAACTGGATAGCATGGCGGATTTCACCGGCCTCCACATCAACGCAGACATCAACGTTCCCACCGCCGCCGGCATTATCGACACAACGGCCTGCCCTACCGATTTTGATAAAGGTGGCGATTACCTTCGCTGAACCGTCCGGATAGAGCGCGGTCATGAAGCGCACCGTGTTCACCGAAGATTCATTGAATGTGGCAAATTGGT
>JAEEKL010000182.1 GCA_016282395.1 Bacteroidales bacterium | reverse complement strand
GGCCCTCACCGATGAGATGAAGGCTATCGGAGAGAAATATGGCGCATCGTGTTCGCAAATCGGCATCGCCTGGGCCATCGCCAAGGGCACCATGCCCATCGTCGGCGCCACGAAAGAGCGTCACGTGGTGGAAGCCGCGGCCGCAGCCGACATCGCACTCACGGCCGAGGAGGTCGCCCGTCTGGAGACCTTGGCCGACGCCACCGGCATCGACACCCGCAGCGACTGGGAACACACGATGGAATAAAAAAATCCCTATTTTTGCAAGAAAAAAAAGAGAGTGTCTCACACTATGAGGAAAATACTGATAATCAGTTTTATAACATTGCTTATGGCGCACGCTTCCGCTCAGATCGACCTCCACAGCCACGCCATCACGCAGGGCTACCTGGACTACATCAAGGCCAACGGCGCCGAGATGGACGAGGGGTTCCCCATCCCGGGCTGGGACGTGGAGAAGCATATTGCCTTCATGGACAAGGCCGGTATCCAGACTTCGGTGCTGACGATGCCCGCGCCGCAACCCTTCTTCGGCGATGCGGAGGCTTCGGCAAAAGTGTGCCGAAAATACAACGAAGAGTGCGCCGCGCTGAAGGCCCGCTATCCGGGGCGTTTTATGTTCTGCGCCGCGCTGCCCCTGCCTGATGTGCCGCACGCTTTGGAAGAGGCACGCTACGCCTTGGAGGTGTTGGGAGCCGACGGCATCAAGTTGGCCACCAACAGCTACGGGCAGTATCTCGGCGACCCCGCCTTGGACACGCTGATGGCCTACCTCAACGCGCAAAAGGCCGTCATCATCCTGCATCCGCACAAACCCTCGGCGATGAACGCTCAGTTGATTGCCGACGTGCCGTTGGCGAGCTACGAATACTTGGCCGAGACCTCGCGTGCGGTGCTCAATATGGTGGCCCACAACGTGTTGGTGCGCTATCCGAACCTGAAGGTGGTGGTGCCGCACTGCGGTTCGTTCCTGCCCAACGCCCTGCCGCGCTTCCGTTCTCTGCTGCCCGTGATGGTGAAGCAGGGCATCATGCAGCCCGTAGATGTCGATGCCAACCTGTCGCGGCTTTACTACGACCTGGCCGGTGCGCCCACCGATGACGTCCTCGACGCGCTCCTCACCATCACCACGCCCGACCATATCCTCTACGGCAGCGACTACCCATATGTGGCCGAGCCGGTGCTCATCAGCGGCAAGCAGGCCCTTGAGGGGCGTTTCGCCTCGCACGGACTGAACCCACAGGACATCTTCACCGACAACGCCCGCCGGCTGTTTGGCGAGAATGTGCCGCTGCGGCAATACGGCGAGCGCATCGTCCGCCTCGCCGAAATCGAGGTGGTGCCGGAGTATCTAGAAGAGTATCTGGCTTACGCCAAGGAAGTTGGGGAGACATCAGTGAAGGTGGAGCCCGGCGTGCTGACATTATTTTCGATGCAGACCAAGGAAGACTCCTGCAAAATCTACATTCTCGAAATCTACGCCGACAAGGAGGCCTACCAGAGCCACCTCCAAACCGCCCATTTCAAGAAGTACAAAGAGGGCACCGCCCAAATGGTGAAGTCGCTGAAGCTGATCGACACCAAGCCGATGGTGGGGATGGAGATGTTGGGACATTGAAAAAAAAACAAATTCAAAATCAATATGAAACACACCCTTCTGATTTTCGCCGCCGCCGTTGTGTTAATGGCCGGCTGCAACAAGACAACAAAAACAGACAAAGATATGAACACTTTGACATTCAACGAGAAACAGGCGGCGGCAATGTCGGCCATCGCCTGCTATGAGGCACAGGGCGACCAAGCGTCGTTGGCCACTGCCATCCACGAGGGCTTCGACGCGGGACTTACCGCCAACCAGATCAAGGAGGCCCTCTCGCAGCTCTACGCTTACACAGGCTTTCCGCGCTCACTCAACGCATTAGGCACCCTGCAGAAGGTGATGGAGCAGCGCGGTGAGGTGGAGATCGGCACCGAGTCCACTCCCCTACCCTCCAACTACGATGCCCTGAAACAAGGCACCGAAGTGCAGACCAAGCTGTCGGGACAGCCCTTTGACTACAAGTTCTGTCCTGCCGAGGACTACTACCTCAAGGCGCACCTCTTCGGCGACATCTTCGCCCGCGACCTGCTCACCCATGCCGACCGTGAGTTGGTGACCGTCAGCGCCTTGGCCGGTCTGGAAGGCGTGGAACCCCAGTTAGCCGCCCACGTGCGCGGCGCACGGAACATGGGTCTGACCGACGCCCAGTTGCTCGCCATCCCGAAGGTGTTGCAGGAGCGTGTGGGCAAGATGGAGGCGCACCGTGTCGCCGTGGCTATTCAGCAGTTGGGCATCAAAGATTCCGCCAACGACCACCTCGCCAGCGATATATACGTCCAGGACTACGTTGATTTGAAGTCGAGTTGGCGGCGGGGCGAGCCGAACACTGCATACGCGCAGTACTTCATCGGCAACAGCTACCTTGCGCCTTACGACGGCGGCATGGTCAACGTGACCTTCGAGCCGGGCTGCCGCAACAACTGGCACATTCACCACAAGCAGGTGCAGGTGTTGGTGTGCGTGTATGGCCGTGGCTGGTACCAGGAATGGGGCAAACCCGCCGTCAAGTTGGAACCCGGCGTGATCATCGAGATCCCCGAAGGAGTGAAACACTGGCACGGTGCCGCTAAGGACAGTTGGATGCAGCACCTCACCTACCACAAGGATGTGCAGGAAGGGGCCAGCAACGAGTGGTTGGAGCCAGTCACCGACGAACAATACAGCGCTTTGAAATAACCAACATTCACTCATCAACATTTACTCACCAACATTCACTTAAAAGATATGAAAGCACTTCTTATCAACGGCAGTCCCAACGCAAAGGGCTGCACCTTCACCGCCCTGAGCCTTGTGGCGGAAGAATCACAGAAAAACGGCGTGGAAACCGAAATCGTCCACGTGGGACACAAAAACATCCACGGCTGCATCAGCTGCGGGAAATGCTATGAAACAGGCAGATGCGTCTTTGATGACATCGTGAACGAAGTCGCCCCGAAATTCGAGCAAGCCGACGCACTGGTCATCGGCTCGCCGGTCTATTACGCGGGCATTGCCGGCACGATGAAGTCCTTCCTCGACCGCCTCTTCTTCAGCACGCACTTCCGGAAGTGTATGAAGGTGGGTGCTGCGGTCTGCTCGGCCCGACGCGCCGGCACCACCGCCACCTTCGACCAGCTGAACAAGTACTTCACCATCAGCGAGATGCCCATCGCGAGCACCCGCTACTGGAACATGGTGCACGGTCACTGTGCCGAAGACGTGATGCAGGATGCGGAGGGCGTGCAGTGCATGCGCATCCTCGGCCGCAACATCGCCTTCCTCGTCAAGGCCATCGCAGCCGAGAAGGAGCGCAACGGACTGCCCGAGGCGGAAGAAGCGGTATTCACGAATTTTATCCGGTAAAATGATGAACGACAAGCCCACAGGAAAAGACTACGTCGGCAGCGACGACCTCTACGCCGACGTGCAGCGCACCATGCGGCTCTGCGCCGAGATGAACAGCGGCTACCACACCGAAGCGGAGGTGCGCGACTGTCTGCGCGAGATCACCCGCAGCGAGGTGCCCGACACCGTGCGCGTCTTCCCGCCGCTGAACATCAACTACGGACCGGGCGTGCGCTTCGGCAACGACTGTTTCCTCAACTTCGGTTGCACGCTGTTGGCCATCGGCGGCATCACCATCGAGGATGACGTGTTCATCGGGCCGCACTGCGTGTTGGCCACCGAATACCATCCCGAAGACCCCGCCACGCGTCACTCGCTGCTCACCAAGCCCATCGTGGTGAAGCGCAACGCCTGGCTCGGCGCCGACGTGAAAGTGCTGGCGGGCGTCACCATCGGCGAGAACGCCATCGTGGCGGCCGGCAGCGTGGTCACCAAGGACGTGCCCGACAATATGGTGGTGGCGGGGAGTCCGGCGAGGGTTATCAGGGAGATAAAGAAGAATTTTTAGTATCTTTGCAGAAGATTAGCAGCGAGATTATGGATAACGAAAACGAAAATATTCCAGCAAGAGATAAACTTGCAAGTGCAGTGCAAGCTATAAAAGATGCTATTTTGCAGAGCCAACAGCGTGCGTTGGGTGCTGTGAATCAAGAACAGCTGGCTTTGTATTACGGCATCGGAAGGTATATTTCTGCCAATACCCGGACCAAAAACTGGGGAAAGGGTTTTATTGAAGGCATCAGCCAACAACTACGGAAGGAATTGCCCGGACTGCGTGGATTTTCAGCTACAAATCTTAGAAATATGAGAGCTTTCTATGAGGAATGGAAAATGTTGGAAACAGATAATTCATCAGTCCAAACTGATAAACATATAGAAAATGATGACAATTCATCAGTTCGGACTGATAAATTGATAAAGAGAAAGGCTGTTTTAACTGACAATACTACTCAAAGCAATGAAATTCGTTCGTTACAACGAATGAATTTGCCTGATTTCCCTGTTGTGGCCTTCTTGAGCATCAGTTTCACCCATCATATTGCTATTCTTGCAAATGTAAAGTCGTATGAGGAGCGCAAATTCTATATCCAATTCGCTGCCGACTATAAGGTGAAGACTGATGAATTGGTTGAATTAATGAAAGAAAACTTTTTTAGTCATCAGGGCTCATTGCCAAACAACTTCAGACAAACTATCCCTGACCAATTGCAAGCCTTTCGTGCCAACGCCATGTTCAAAGACGAGTATCTGCTGGACTACATCAATACGGAAGAACTGTTTGTCCGCGACAAAGATCGGGATGAACGGGTGATAGAACAGAGCATTATCAATAATGTGAAGAATTTCATTATGACCTTTGGCCAGGACTTTGCGTTTGTCGGCAACCAATATCATTTGGAAAAGTTCGGTGTTGAGCAATTCCCTGATTTGCTGTTCTTCAACAGAGAACTATCCGCTCTCGTATGCGTGGAACTCAAAGACGGGCCATTCAAGACCGCTTATTTAGGGCAGTTGGCGGGCTATTTGCGCATACTTGATGATGAAGTCCGCAAGCCTAATGAGAATCCTTCAATAGGAATAATCCTATGTAAAAGCGCAAACAAGAAATTTGTGGAATATGTCATCCAAGACTATGACAAGCCCATGGGAGTAGCGACGTATAAGACCTCTGCGGATATGGATGACCGGCTGAAAAAACTCCTTCCTCCTGTGGAAGATTTGGAGAAACTATTATAGCAATCGTGGAAACACTGTGAATAAATGATTTGGAACAATCAAGCAGAAACATAATACATAAAACTAGTTATGAAAAAACTCATCATCCTCGCCCTCGCGGCGCTGACACTGGCTGCCTGCGGCAACAAGCAAGAAACAAAAAACAACGAGAATATGAAACAGGAATTGAACCTAATGCAGGAGTGGGACAAGGTGTTCCCCCTCAGCGAAAAAGTGAACCACCGCAAGGTGACGTTTGAAAACCAGTACGGCCTGACGTTGGCTGCCGACCTTTATACTCCGAAAGATGCCAGCGGCAAACTCCCCGCCATTGCGGTGAGCGGTCCCTTCGGTGCAGTGAAAGAACAGAGCAGCGGTCTGTACGCTATGAAGATGGCAGAACGCGGTTTTGTGGCACTGGCTTTCGACCCGTCGTACACCGGCGAGAGTAGCGGCGAACCCCGTCGCACGGCCTCGCCCGACATCAATACCGAGGACTTCATGGCTGCCGTTGATTTCCTGTCGCAGTTAGAGAATGTGAATCCCGAGCGCATCGGCATCATCGGCATCTGCGGCTGGGGTGGCATCGCATTGAACGCCGCCGCCGCCGACCCGCGCATCAAGGCCACCGTGGCCAGCACGATGTACGATATGACCCGCATCAGCGGCAACGGCTATTACGACAGCGAGGACAAGGAAGAGTCGCGCCACGCAGCACGTGAGGCAATGGGCAAGCAGCGTCTCGCCGACCCGTTGGCGATGGCTGGCGGTGTCATCGACCCGCTGCCCGATGAGGTTCCGCAGTTCGTGAAGGACTACCACGCCTACTACAAGACCCCACGCGGCTACCACAAGCGCAGCGGCAACAGCAATGACGGCTGGCGCGTCATCGGCACGCAGGCCTACGCCACCGCCCGTTTCCTCTACTACCTCGACGCGATCCGTTCCGCCGTCCTCGTGATGCACGGTGAGAAAGCCCACAGCCGCTATTTCGGTGAGGCGGCCTACCATTATATGGT
>JAEEKL010000181.1 GCA_016282395.1 Bacteroidales bacterium | reverse complement strand
GGCATCAGACCATAGACACCAACATCCTCACTATTCCCGTACACAGCACCTTGCGCACCTACACCGATGTCATCGCCCACTGCAAACGCAACCTCTTCGTGGTCATCGACGAAAACAACCTCTTCTCCGGTCTCTTGGTGATGGACGACCACCGCGAGGTCATCTTCAAGCAAGATTTGTATGACAAGGTACATGTCGAGGATTTGATGATTGAGCCGGAAGAATTCATCTACGATGATGACACGGCAGCGATGGTTTTAGAGAAGTTCAAACGCACCGGCAACTTCAACATGCCCGTCATCACCCGTGACAGGAAATACATAGGCTTTGTCTCTAAAGCCAAGTTTTTGTCTGAATATCAGACGTTTATCGCGGATAACTCGGAAGACTGACGTATGACTTTTGACAAATCACCGATCACTATTCGCCAATCACTATTCACCGATCACTAATCACTATTCACAAGAATAATGGAAATAATTAAAACAGAAATTGAAGGATTGTTAATCATTGAACCGACGGTTTTCAAGGATGACCGCGGTTATTTTTTTGAAAGTTATAACGAGCAACGTTACAGAGAGTTGGGCATTGCCGATGTGTTCGTGCAGGACAACCAGTCATGTTCGCAGAAAGGCGTGGTGCGCGGTTTGCATTTCCAGAAGCCACCTTTCGCGCAGGCAAAAATCGTGCGTGTGCTACGCGGCGCGGTCCTCGACTTCGCCGTGGATATCCGCAAAGGCAGCCCGACCTACGGCAAATATGTTTCCACACTGCTTACGGCCGACAATTTCCGACAGTTCTACCTGCCTGCTGGATTCGCGCACGGATTCACTGCTCTGGAGGACAACACTGTCTTTGCCTATAAATGCTCTGAATTTTACAATAAAGCGTCTGAAGGTTGCATCCTGTTCAATGACAAGGATTTGAATATAGACTGGCAGGTTGAGAACCCGATTACGTCGGAGAAAGATATGCTTGGCGAACGGTTCGCCGATTTCGTCTCGCCGTTTGAATACAAGACTGAGGATTAAACAGCAAACGTTGTCTTTTGCCTCTGATTAACTTTTTTTTGTTTATTTTTGCGGACAAAATCAAAGGAGATGCGCTATTTCCTACATCTGGCATATAACGGATCCGCGTTCTTCGGCTGGCAGATTCAGCCGGAACATCCTTCTGTGCAGGAAACGCTGGAGAAATGCTTGTCACTGCTACTGCATGAGAAGCGCGTGGCTGTCACGGGGTGTGGGCGCACCGACACGGGTGTTCATGCCAGTTCCTATTATGCCCATTTCGACACCGCTACACTGTTTTCCCCGAACGAATGTCGGCAGCTGGTTCATAAACTCAACAATTTCCTGCCCAGGGAAATCGTCATCTTTGACTTGTTTGAGGTGGCTTCTGACATGCATGCCCGCTTCGATGCCGAGAGTCGCACCTACCAGTACCATGTGTGTACCCGCAAAAACCCTTTCAAACTCCAGTTCACCTATCACTGCCACCGTGCCATTGACGTGGAAAAGATGAATGAGGCTGCGGCATTACTGCTTCAGAATGAGGACTTTACTAGCTTTTCCAAAGTACATACGCAAGTTAACAATTTCATCTGCCATGTCACGGAAGCACACTGGGATCGCGTGGAGGACGAGCTCATCTTCACTGTCACAGCCAACCGCTTCTTGCGCAACATGGTGAGGGCGTTAGTAGGCACCCTGCTGGAGGTCGGTTTCGGAAAACTCTCGGTTGAAGATTTTCAAGATATTATCAACCAAAAAGATAGATGTGCGGCGAAAACTTCTGTTCCTGCGAATGCACTATTTTTAACGGAAGTGCGTTATGCTCAAACGATGAATGTTGAATGATGAACACAAAGAATATGAAAAATACAATTCGTACACTGTATGCGCTACTGGTCGCGGTTCTAACCTTAACTATGCCCAGCTGTCACCGCAACAACAACACTGACAGGGCGAACCTTGAGTTCTCCGCCGACACGGTGTTGTTCGACACGGTGTTCACCACCGTCACATCAAGTACGCGCACGTTCACAGTGCGCAATACGACGGGTGTACCTATGGAGGTCGATATCGCGCTGGCCGGCGGCAAGCAGTCCTATTACAGTATCAATGTCGATGGTGTGGCGGGCACGGAATTTCGCGGCGTGGAGATTCCCGCACACGACAGCATCTTCGTCTTCGTGAAAGTCAACATCAACCCTACCGACCAGAACACCCCTTACTTGGTGACCGATTCGATTATGTTCTACCAAAAGAGTTGCACGCAAACGGTGCAGCTGGTGGCTTTCGGGCAGGATGCGCACTTTATTGTCCCCAACCATGGATCCTCATCGATGCGTTACCGTATTATCGCCCATGCAAACGAGCATGTGCATTGGACCAATGACAAGCCCTGGGTGATTTACGGTTGGGCGGTGGTGGACTCGCTCGGTAAGCTAACCATTGACCCGGGCACGAAAGTGTATGTACACGGCGGCGGGGGCATCTGGGTCTATCGCTACGGCAACATCCACATCAACGGCACGTTAGAGCAGCCGGTCATCCTTACCGGTGACCGCTTGGAGCCGTTCTTCGCCAACGATTACGCCCAATGGAACGCCTTATGGATCAATGAAGGCAGCGAGGACAACCTCATTGAGAACGCCATTATTTCCAATTCATCGTATGGTGTTCATTTAGAAACACTTGAAGAATTTACGGGCAATAAAACCATTATCAACAACTCCGTGATTCACAATAATCAGGTGATGGGCGTCCGGGCGGAAGGAGCCGTTTTGGAGATGAATAACTGCCAAGTCAGCAACAACGGACAATACAGTCTTGCACTGATGGTGGGCGATTTCACCCTCAACCATGTGACCGTGGCCAACTATTTCACCCAGTCAGCGAGAAAATCGCCTGCCGTGGCCATAACCAACAATTTCGACAAAACCGAATCCGTTGGTGGTGATATTTTTAATGTCACTTATCTTGGCGATGCAAATGCCACATTTAACAACTGTATCATCTATGGCGCATTGGAAAACGAGTTTGGAACAGGTAAGAAAAGCGGCGCGGAGTTGAATTACACATTCCGAAACTGCATCATAAGAAAAGATTCCATCAACAACTCGCATTTCGTCAATTGTGTCAACAGCAACCCCAAATTCATCGCCACATACGGTCAGAATTATAACATAGAGGAGACATCCCCCGCTGTGGACGCGGGCATGGAGGGTTTGGGCATCACCACCGATATCCTCGGACGTACGCGCAATGGCGCACCTGATATCGGAGCTTTCGAATACTATCCTGTGCCAGAAGTGAAATAGACATAGATTTTGTTTTGTACAATATTTTTTCAACAGCTGACGTTTGTATTCAAAAAAAGAGTATTTTTGCTGACCGATTGAAAGTGTATTTTAACGTAAAAAAATAATCGATATGATTGCAAAGAAAACAGACAAAGGAAATTTGGAAAACAAGCGCGGCTTGTTCCTTCTTGTCGGATTTGCCGTGGTTTTGGGTCTTATCTATGCCGGCTTCGAGCTTTTTGCCAACGAGGATAAGGCTCCTGCGTTTGAAATGCAGGACGATGACTTCATCACCGTGGTGGATGACGATGTAATCGCCACCGACCAGACCCCTCCTCCGCCACCAGAGCCTCAACAGCAGCAACAGGAAGTCGTGCTGAACATTGTGGAAGACAATATTAAGGTCAGCACCGATTTGTCTTTTGATGTTGAATTTGATGAGAATGAGGAAATTGTGGAAGTTTCCGATGAAGAGATTACCATTGTGGAAGAGACTGCTGAAGACGAACCTCCGATGATGTTCACGGAGGAAATGCCAGAATTCCCTGGCGGTCCCGAGGCTCTCAATGCTTTCCTGACCCGCGAAATCCAATATCCGGAGGTCGCCCGTAACAATGGTATCACGGGCACCGTACTGATTGAGTTCGTCGTTGAGAAAGACGGTCGTGTCAGTAACGCCAAGGTCAAAGTTCCTTTGTTCCCCGAATGCGACAAGGAAGCTGTTCGCGGCGTTATGGCCATGCCGAAATGGAAACCCGGTAAGAACATGGGCAAACCCGTCCGCTGCTTCTACCAGGTGCCTGTTACCTTCAGACAATAACTCTGGTTTCAGGTTTCAGGATTCAAGTTTCAAGTTGCCAGTTCCTGATTCTTTAACCAAATATTACAATACAAAAAAGGAATCCATTCGGGTTCCTTTTTTTGTGCAATAAAATGTTTTCTATTTCCGTTGTTCTAATAAAGCAAGGAGACTTGCAGAACAAGAATGTTTCACGTAAAAACCCGCAAAAATGGTTACAAAGAAATCAGACAAGGGAAATCTGGAAAACAAACGCGGACTTTTCGCGTTAGTCGGATTCGTTGTGGTGCTTAGTCTTATTTATGCAGGTTTCGAACTT
>JAEEKL010000180.1 GCA_016282395.1 Bacteroidales bacterium | reverse complement strand
GTCACCTGCAACTTCTCCGGCTACTCCGGCAACGGAAAACGCATCGCCTTCCGCAACGTCTTGGGCAGCGGCAGTTACGCCTACAGCTACAACTACCTCGACGACATCACCCTGACGGAAATAGAGGATTGCTCCATCACCCTGCCTTACACCGAGACATTCGAGAACTTCACCACAAGCACCACCGCAACCACAGGCGAGGAACCCACCTGCTGGGATTTGGTGCGCACCGATGCCCCGTCGATGCCGAACGACAAACGCCCGCAAGTCTATTACAGGAGCGATTTCGCGCACAGCGGCAGCTACAGCCTGCTGATGAACTACCGATGTGTCTATGCCATGCCCGAAATTTCGGGAGATGTTCCGATGAACAATGTGAAGCTGGAGATGTACTTGAGACAACCCAACACCGCCTACCAACTGCAGGTGGGTGTCTGGGATGACGCGACGAGCACCTTCGAACCCGTGGCACTGTTCAAAAACAGCACCAACAATGTGACGCATGTGACCTGCGATTTCTCCGACTATTCGGGCAGCGGCCGCCGCGTCGCTTTCCGCAACGTGCTGAAGAGCGGTTTCAGCTACGCCTACAGCTACAACTACCTCGACGACATCACCCTGACCCGTGTCTCCAACAACAAGAGCACGGAGGTGACGAGTGCAAACACCTTCGGTGCCGACCTGTTGGATGCCGACCGCGACATGGTGGACGTTGTGGTCTATCCGAACCCGACCCGCGATGTTGTCAATGTAAAATGTACAATGAACAATGCACAATGTTCGGGTATCGAGATTGTTGACGTGTATGGTAAGGTTGTCCGCACCGATGTAGAGACGTTGCGCGCAACGTCTCTACCGACCCAAATCAACGTTTCGGGTCTCGCAGCAGGCATGTATTTCGTGCGCGTGACCACGGATAGGGGCGTGGTGACGAAACCGTTCGTCAAACAGTAGTCTCCGCGGATCACACGGATCTCGCGTATAATGAACGGGTATCGGTTGTACAGCCGGTACCCGTTTTTTCATCGTTCATTCATCGCCCATTCCTCGTCCTCCCGTTCCGCGCCCATTCCACGAAAAATCTACCAAAAACTGACCTTCTGGTGGTGGATTTCGGGAACGTTGTTAAAAACATTCAAACGATAAATCAATACAATATATTGAATATTAACACTTTACAACATTCTTCATAAAACTTGTAAACAATTGGGCTTTGAATAAGAATAATTTGCAAATTTGAACGGACTAAATTTGTGAACAGTGAACAGTGAACAGTGAACAGTGAACAGTGATTAGTGAATGGTGAATAGTGAATAGTGAATGTGAATGTGAACAGTCGAACTCTATAGTCACAAGTCTATAGTCTTAAGTCACAAGTCACAAGTCTTAAGTCTCAAGTCACAAGTCACAAGTCTCAAGTCTTAAATCACAAGTCAAAGTCAAACAAAAATCCAAATATTATGAAAAAATTTCTACTAATTTTAATGACCAGCGCCCTGGCCCTGAGCCTATATGCGCAAATTCCTGCCAACAACGCGCAACCTTGTCCCGGCACCCCCACGGTCACCGACAAAAATGGTAACGTCTATAACACCGTGATGATTGACAACCAATGTTGGATGAAGGAGAACATGCGGACGACAAAAACCGCCACAGGAACATCCATTTCAGACGGTGGTTCTACAGCATGGACTTCAGGTTCTTATTACTACAACTATTCCGCTTCAGGCATCCCGTTGGCAGAACGCGGATACCTGTATAATTATTCGGCAGCCACTCAGATTTGTCCTACCGGCTGGCATCTGCCAAGCCACGCGGAATGGACAGCTATGGAGCAGCACCTCTCCTCTGTCACGATTGAAGAAAACCCGACAGGCAGTCCAAATTATTGGAGAGGCGACCATGCAGGCAAACTGGTGGGTGGAAACCGATGGACTTCTAGCAATATTTCAGCTACCGCCGGCGACTTGAACTACAGCTTACGCAATATATCAGGTTTTACAGCTGTACCCGCAGGAGTGTTATGGGTGGGTACTGGTTTTCAAGGTTCTGGCACCGATTCCTATTTTTGGACTTCTACGCTGGACAGTAGTAATATTTGGTATCGCAACATAAATTACAGGTATGCTCCTGTGAACAGGGGGGGAAAATCAGGAAGATATGGGTTATCCGTCCGCTGCCTTCGTAACAAACCAGTACTTTCAGTGGTGACTGGTGAAGTGTATGACATCACCTCCAACCATGCGAACTGTACTAGTGAAGTGTATTCGGATTTTTTCATTGTTGAGCAAGGTGTGTGCTGGAGTATGTTCCACAATCCAACCACTGATGACGCGCGTTCGATTTCGACTCATGATTCTATGGGATATGTAGATACTTACATAAACCCCATGGGTGCCAGTATTTTTGAAGGTTATCTGTTCGGACTAATTTTAGGCAGTACCTATTATGTGCGGGCATACGCCATTATTTTAAATTCATCTGGCAATGACTCCATTTATGAGACCGTTTACGGCAATGAAGTGAGTTTTAATACTCCGAGTTCCTCATGTCCCGGCACCGCTTTGATAACCGATGTTGATGGCAACACCTATAACACCATTAGAATCGGTAACCGCTGCTGGATGAAACAGAACCTGCGGACAACGAAAAAACCCAATGGTACCGCTATTCCTGCTGGTGGCTCTAACACCAGCTATTACGACCCTTATTACTATGACTATTCCACCTCCAACATACCGTTGGCGGAGCGCGGCTACCTTTACAACTGGCAGGCCGCATACGAAGCCTGTCCCACAGGCTGGCGTCTGCCCACCGATGCGGAGTGGACTACCATGGAGGCCACGCAAACCTCGATGGATCTGTCAAGCACCGGTTTTCGTGGCGACCATGCAGGCAAATTGGCTGGCGGAAGCCGTTGGAACACATACTCCAGTATTCCCGATTCCACCCCTGGCGACATAAGCAATAGTTACTACAACATTTCCGGATTTACCGCCGTTCCGGGAGGCTATTATTACAATAATGGTTATTCCGGTTCGGGCTATAGTGCCCTGTTTTGGACTTCCAGAGTTGAGAGCGGTACTCCGTGGAACCGTTATATTTACTATAACAAAACCGGTGTGAGTCGAAACACCATGGCTAAAACATACGGTTATTCCGTCCGTTGTATCCGCAATATCGTGCTCGCCTCCACGTTTATCAGCAGCACTCCCACTTCAATAACCCTTAGCGGCGAGGTGATTGACGATGGCAGCGTGACCGCCCGCGGTGTGTGCTGGAGTACCAATTTCAGCTCTGTAAGTATTGCGGACGGACACACGAATAACGGCACTGGTACTGGCACATTCACCAGCCGTATCACCGGCCTTTCCCCGAACACCCTCTACTACGTGCGGACGTATGCCACCAACAGCTCGGGTACGTTCTATGGCGATACAAGAGGATATCGCACCCCGTGTCCGACCGCGAATGTCAGTATCACCGGCAACACCACCATTAACAATGGGGAGAGTGCGACCCTTACCGCTTCTGTATCAGGTTATGATATGTGTACCTTCTCATGGAGTACAGGCGCAGGTGCCACATCACAAACCATCACCATATCTCCCACCGCCACCACCACCTACACTGTGACGGTTACGGACGTTCCTTCTAATTGTATGACTACGGCCAGTGTGACGGTGATTGTCGGCATCCAGCCTACCGTCACGACCAGCAATGTCTCCGACATCGGCACGACGTTAGCCACCTGTGGCGGCAATGTGACGAATGAGGGGAATGTCAGTGTGACCGCCCGCGGTGTGTGCTGGAGTACGGAACACAATCCGACCATCTATGATTCGCATACTGTGGATGGCAGCGGAGCAGGCTCATTCACCAGCCAAATTACCGGTTTGGAACCAGGTGTAACCTATTACGTGCGGGCTTACGCCACTAATAGTGCGGGTACGGCCTACGGCAGTGAAAAGAGCCTCACCTCCGTTTTCCTCTGTGCCCCCGAAGACCAATGCGACCTCACTTTCGTCCTCACCGACAGCTATGGTGATGGCTGGAACGGCAACGCCATTAGGGTGACGGATGCTGAAACGGGTACATTATTAGGAATCATGGCCAATGAAAATCGCGATGGTCAATATGTTGAAGAGATTGAAAGTGTTCCTCTTGCTGTCTGCAATGGAAGAGCCATCAATTTCGAGTGGGTGAGCGGCAACTGGCCTGGCGAAACCTCCTACACGGTTTACGATGGCCAAGGCGAGGAGATTTTCTCTGGTCAGGGTGGATTCAGCGAGACCTACACCCACACCGTCAACTGCTGCCACATCTTTTTGAACGAAGAAGACCATTACACCTATTTTGAGGATTTCGAGAGCTACACCGCCTCCACCACGGCTTCCACGGGAGTGGAGCCTACCTGCTGGGAACTGGTTCGCGAAGATGTGGCCATGACGGATGCCAACCGTCCGCAGCTGTACTACAAGAGCAGCTACGCCCACAGCGGGAATTACAGTCTGTGGTTAGGCTACCGGGGCGTTTATGCGATGCCCAAGTTAGCGGAGAATGTGGATATTAATGAATTGCGCTTGGAGATGTACCTGCGGCAGCCGAACGCCGCCTACCAGTTGGAGGTGGGTGTTTGGGAACCGGACGAAACCTTTGTGCCGGTGAAACGGTTCAACAACAGCGGCACGGGTGTGATGTCTGTGACCTGCGACTTCTCCGAATATACTGGCAACGGCCGCCGCATCGCCTTCCGCAATGTTTTAGGTAATGGAGCCAACTACAATTACAGTTACAATTACATTGACGACATTACCTTGAGGAAAGTGCCTGTCAACGACGCGAAACCTTGTCCCGGTGTGCCTACCGTGACCGACATCGACGGCAACGTCTATAACACGGTGCAGATTGGCGAGCAGTGCTGGATGAAGGAGAACATGCGCACCACGCATTTCGCCAACGGTGTGGATATTCAGCTTGCCACGTACTCTTCCTCCACCGAACCTTTCCGCTACTATCCGAACGATGACCCCAACACGGTGGCGGAGTACGGTTACCTCTATAATTGGGCGGCAGTGACGCACGGTGCGAACGCCTCCGATGAGAATCCAAGCGGTGTGCAGGGCATTTGTCCCTCCGGCTGGCATGTGCCGAGCAATGCGGAGTGGACACAGCTCACGGACTACTTGCGCAGCCAGTCCGTGTATGGATGTGGCAATGGCAGCGATGCCATCGCCAAAGCCCTTTCAGCTTCGACAGGATGGCGCTACGATGAGGATGTCACTGAAGAGTGCGGTCCTGCTTACAATCAGGACAGGAACGGTGTCACGGGCTTCAATGCCCTGCCTGCGGGCTACTATTACTATGGCAGTTATAGTTTCGGCAGCAGTTCCCGTTTCTGGACTGTCTCTAATGCGTACGATGCTTACAGGGTTTGGGTTTATTACATTAATCGCAATAACGATGATGTAAACAGAAGTTATCTTTACAAATACTACGGGGAATCCGTCCGCTGTGTCCTTGGCGAGGGCGGCAACGTTCCGGTGGTGACTACCGGCAGGATTACCGTAACTGGTGACAGTACCGCTACCTGCACCGGCACCGTACTTGATGACGGCGGCGAATATGTGTTTACACGCGGTTTCTGCTGGAGTCCTTATGACTTCCCGACCCTTTCAGACTACTACACAGAGTCTGGCTTCGGCATGGGTACGTTCACTGGCACGCTCACCGGGCTGACCCCGGGTGTCAAATACTACGTGCGGGCCTACGCCACCAACGCCACGGGCACAATCTATGGGGAACAGACGTTCTTCATCATGCCGAAGTGCGACCCGATAACCTATTTGCCCTACCGTGAGAATTTCGACAAATACACCCCGTCCACAATCCCGGCCACGGGCGTGGAACCCAACTGCTGGGAGTTGGTGCAGTCGGATGTGCCGATGACGGACGCTAACCGCCCGCAGCTCTACTACAAGAGCGACTACGCTAACAGCGGAGACTACAGTCTCCTGCTCAACTACAGAGGCGTGTATGCGATGCCCGAACTGTCCGAATACTACCCGATGAGACAGGTGAAACTGGAGATGTATCTGCGCCAGCCGAGGGCGTACTACGCGCTGCAGGTGGGTGTCTGGGAGGATGACGGCACCTTTGTGCCGGTGGCCACGTTCAACAACAGCAGCACGGGCATGGAGTTCGTGGAGTGCGATTTCTCAAGTTACAGGGGCCATGGCCGCCGCATCGCCTTCCGCAACATCTCGGGCGACAACACCGTTCGCAACGACAGCTACAACTACATTGACGACATCAAGCTGACAGACGCCTGCAAAGGTATTATGCTGCCATATACGGAGGACTTCGACAGCTACACCACGAGTACAACGGCCACCACAGGCATGGAGCCGATGTGCTGGGAGTTAGTATGGTCGGATGTGCCGATGACCGATGCGAACAGCCCGCAGATTTATTACAAGAGTGCCTACGCTCACAGCGGCAACTATAGCCTCCTGCTCAACTATCGTGGTATCTATGCGATGCCCGAGTTGTCATGGGATATGGAGGAGATTACGCTGGATCGGGTGAAATTGGAGATGTACGTGCGCCAACCGAAAGCCGCCTATCAGCTTGAGGTAGGTGTTTGGGATGGCCAGATGTTTGTGCCGGTGCAGCGGATCAACAACAGCACCACAGGCGTGGAAAAAGTTACGGTGGACTTCTCCGGCTTTGAGGGCTGGGGTCGCCAGATTGCCTTCCGCAATGTGCTGGCTGACGGCTACAGCTACAACTATTCCTACAACTACATCGATGACATCACTTTGACAGAGATGGTGGATTGCTCCATCACTTTGCCCTTCACAGAGAGCTTTGACGGGTTCACTGAGAGTACCACCACAACCACAGGCGTGGAACCCACTTGCTGGGAGTTGGTGCGCACCGACGCCCCGTCAATGCCAGATGACAAACGTCCGCAAGTCTATTACAAGAGCACCTTCGCGCACAGCGGCAGCTACAGCTTGCTGATGAACTACCGCTGTGTCTATGCGATGCCCGAAATTTCGGAGGAAACGGACATTCCGATCAACCGCGTGAAGCTGGATATGTATCTGCGCCAGGCCAACGCCGCCTACCAACTGGAGGTGGGTGTCTGGGATGACGCGACGAACACCTTCACGCCGGTGGCCCTGTTCAACAACACGACAACAGGCGTGGAACACGTCACCTGCAACTTCTCCGGCTACTCCGGCAACGGAAAACGTATCGCCTTCCGCAACGTCTTGGGCAGCGGCAGCTACGCCTACAGCTACAACTACATCGACGACATCACCTTGACAGAGATGGTGGATTGCTCCATCACCCTGCCCTACTCCGAGAATTTCGACGATTTCACCACAAGCACCACCACTACCACGGGCGTGGAACCCACCTGCTGGGAGCTGGTGCGCACCGATACCCCGTCAATGCCGAATGACAAACGCCCGCAAGTCTATTACAAGAGCACCTTCGCCCACAGCGGCAGCTACAGCCTGCTGATGAACTACCGTTGTGTCTATGCCATGCCTGCTCTGTCGGAGGAAACGGACATCCCTATCAACCGCGTGCAGTTGGATATGTACTTGCGCCAGGCCAATGCCGCCTACCAACTGGAGGTGGGTGTCTGGGATGACGCGACGAACACATTCACACCCGTGGCTCTGTTCAACAACACGACAACTGGGGTGGAGCACGTCTCCTGCGACTTCTCCGGCTACTCCGGCAACGGCCGCCGCATCGCCTTCCGCAACGTCTTGGGCAGCGGCAGCTACGCCTACAGCTACAACTACATCGATGACATCTCGCTGACAGAGATGGAGGATTGCTCCATCACACTGCCTTACACCGAGACGTTCGAGAACTTCACCACAAGCACCACCGCAACCACGTTCGAGGAACCCACCTGCTGGGAATTGGTACGCACCGATGCCCCGTCTATGCCGAACGACAAACGCCCGCAATTGTACTACAGGAGCGATTTCGCGCACAGCGGCAGCTACAGCCTGCTGATGAACTACCGCTGTGTCTATGCCATGCCCGAGTTAGGACCGAATGTCCTGCTGAGACGGCTCGTTCTCGACATGTACCTGCGCCAGCCCAACACCGCCTACCAGTTGGAGGTGGGTGTCTGGGATGACGCGACAAACACCTTCGAACCCGTGGCACTATTCAAAAACAGCAACAGCAATGTGACGCATGTGAGCTGCGACTTCTCTAACTACTCGGGCAACGGCCGCCGCATCGCTTTCCGCAACGTGCTGAAGAGCGGTGTCAACTACGCCTACAGCTACAACTACCTCGACGACATCACCCTGACCCGAATCTCCAACAACAAGAGCGCGGAGGTGACAGACGCAACCACCGTGGATGCCCTCGCCGCCGACCGCGACCAGGTGGACGTCATCGTCTATCCGAACCCGACGAAGGACGTTGTTAATGTACACTGTACAATGTACAATGTACAGTGTTCGGGAATCGAGGTGATAGACGTGTATGGTAAAGTTGTCCGCACCGTGGTGGGGGCGAATAATGATTCGCCCACCCAAATCAACGTTTCGGGTCTCGCCGCCGGCATGTATTTCGTGCGCGTGACCACGGACAAGGGAGTGGTGACGAAACCGTTTGTCAAGAGGTAGGAGATTCCGCTTGTTCACTGCGTTCACTGCGGAATGGAGATACGATAAATGAATCTGTAGGGCTGTCGCATTGCGGCAGCTGCAAAAGGGCGGGGAGGGATCTTCGCCCTTTTGTCGTTTTAGAGGGTCGAGGGAATAGGGCCAAGGGCCAAGTTAGTTAGTAGTTAGCAGTTAGTAGTCTGGCTACGGCAGGCGTTAGACTCCCCCTTTTAAGGGGGCCAGGGGGGATTTTTATGACTATAACTAATGACTATAACTAGGGCCAAGGGCCAAGTAGTTAGTTTCGCGCCCTATCATCCAATAATTTCCCCAAAAACAGGCCTGCCAGAAGCGGATTTCGGGAACTTTGTTGAAAAACATCCAAACAAAAATCAGTACAATATATTGAATATCAATATTTTATACTAAATCAACAAAAATTATAAACAATCGGGGTTTGAACAAAAATAATCTGCAAATTTGAACGGGGTAAATTTTGAGTAGTTATCAGTCGGACTCCGAAGCCAACAGCCAAAGTTATAGTTATAGTCTAAGTCTAAGTCATAGTCAAAGTTATAGTCAAATAAAATACCAATGTTATGAAAAAGTTTTTTACATTTCTTCTTGTAATGTGTACTGTTGTGGCAGTGCAAGCCCAAACTCTTCTGACAGAAGATTTTGAAAACGGTATTCCATCCACATGGACAATAATTGATGCCGACGGAGATGGCAATCTCTGGATCTCTTCTGTAGACATATCCGGTGCTCTCGGACACAATGGGTCCGATTGTGCTTATTCGCAGTCATACAACGATAGTCAAGGTGCACTCACTCCAGACAATTGGCTAATCACCCCTGCCGTGACGCTGACGGAAAATGCAAACCTGACATTCTGGGTATGTGCCCAGGATGCAGCTTATGCTGCCGAACACTACGGCGTTTACATTTCTACAACAAGCAACACCGACAGTTCCACTTTCACCCTTCTCATGGAGGAGACTCTTGATGCGAACGGTGGTGCGAAAACTCAAAGTACATGGAAAAAGAAAACTATCGATCTGTCTGACTATACAGGGAATACTGTTTATATCGCATTCCGCCATTACAACTGTTCAGACATGTTCTATCTTGACTTGGATGATGTGGAGATCTCCGCCATCCCGACAGTTCCCACCATCCTTACCAGTGTTCCGACCATTGATTTTGGTATATGTTCTCTTGGCAACTGGCGTAAAAAAGCGGTGACTGTCACAAGTTACAACCTCACTACCGATATCACCGTCACGTCAACAGCTCCTTTTGAAATCTCCACCAATGATATCAGCTTCGGCACGACCGCCACGATTCCTGTATCCGGCGGCACGTTCTATGTACGTTATACCCCGACGACAGAAGGTGCTGCAAGCGGCACAATTACGCTCTCGTCAGCAGGAGTCAGTGATGCTACCATCAGCTTGTATGGTCATGCTATAAACTGCACCAGCACAATCCCTTATCATTTCAACTTTGATGATGCCGACAACGCTCTTTGCTGGGAAATCTTTGATGCCAACGACGACGGCAATACATTTACTATAAATTATAGTAATCAAGCAGCATACTATAATTACAGTCCCGACTTGAATGCCGATGATTGGTTGATTTCCCCTGTTTTCTCTTTGACTGGTGAGCAATTCGCAAGCTTTGACTATTATGCGGCATCCTCCAGTTATCCTGAACAGTTCCAAGTGTTCGCCATTGGCACAGACACGATTGCTTTAACACCCATTATAGATGTCACTAACACAGCCCCCATTACACAGAATTTGGACATTAGTGCGCTAACCGGCAACTACAAAATTGCGTTTCACTGCGTTTCCGAAGCAGATATGTACAAATTTTACATCACTAACTTCAATATTACGTTGAACGCATCAGACAGTGGCAACTATGTACCCGAATTCACCTATGAGATGGAAAACACATGCAATGGTGTGCTCGTCCATTTTGAGAACCTCAGTCAAGACGCAGAAAATGTCGTGTGGGATTTCGGCGACGGCAGTGTCAGTGAGGAACTTTCCCCCATTCACAAATACACAGCATCCCGCATCTATACGGTAAGCCTTTCCGTTTACAACAGTTCTGGCGACACCATAGTTGGTTTCTTGGAGAAAAACGTTCAGGTGTTGATACCGGCATCCAATTTTGTCACGCTGCCCTATGAAGAGGATTTCGAAAGCTACACGACGAGCACTGTTCAATCCACAGGCGTGGAGCCGACATGTTGGGAACTGGTGCAGGAGGATGTGGAGATGCCGGATGCCAAGCGCCCGCAACTCTACTATAAGAGTGCCTTTGCACATAGCGGGAACTACAGCCTTCTGTTCAACTATAGGGGCGTGTATGCTTTGCCTATGTTGGGAGAGGATATTTATGTGAACAGTTTGAAGATGAGTTTTTATTTGCGTCAACCAAATTCGTTATATCGCCTTCAAGTGGGCGTGGTGAATGCAGTTGGCGAATTCGAGCTGGTGGAGGAAATCAACAACGCCAGTACGGGGGTGGAGCTTGTGACAGTTGATTTCTCGAATTATACTGGACAGGGACGACGCATTGCCTTCCGCAATACCTTAGGCGGCGGTGCCACCTACAACTATTCCTACAACTACATTGACGACATCAAACTCTACACGGATACGATTGTGTCAATGGTACCCTCCAACCGTAATGTGTTGTTGGAGGATTTTACAGGATATGAGGTTCAATATTGTCCAGAGGGACACCGTATTGCCAATGAAATAAAAGCAGCGAACCCTGACAGAGTTTGTGTAATCAACATCCATTATGGTTATTATGCACACAACACCTACACGACGGCGTTTGGCGATTCCTTGGCCCAACAGTCAGGATTGGTGGGTTTCCCTTCAGGTACCATTAACCGTCATGTGTTCGCAGACTCTGTCACCTCTTTGAACAGGGGAGCGTGGCCACAATATGCCAACCAGATGCTTAACACGCCCTCCCCTGTGAATATTGCCGCAGTGGGTACGCTTGATATGAGTACAAGGAAATTGACAGTTCGAGTCCAACTCTATTATACAGGTTCACAGTCGGTCACGTCCAACGCCCTGAACATCGCCGTGCTTCAAGACCGTGTGTTGGGTTACCAAGCGGGTATGGATTTTAATCCCGATCAAATTGTCGGCGACCAGTACAGCCACATGCACATGTTGCGTCATTTGATTGCAGGCCAGTGGGGTGAAACGATTTACAGCATAGCCCAAGGATCCTTTGTGGAGAGAACGTACGAGTATGTGATTCCAGAACAATTGGGATCCCCGAATCCTATCAATGCCATGTTGGAGAATTTGAAATTCGTTGCTTTCGTCAGTGAAGGGCACCAAGAGGTCCTCACCTGTATTGAAGTTCCTGTCAGACGCCTCAATATGCCTGCTCTCGCCGGAGCTATCACTAGAATGAATGAAATCTCCAATCTCACATGCTCAACCCAAACTGATGTTGATTTTGAGTTTGTGAACCAAGGTTCAACTCCTGTGACCTCACTGAATTACACATACAGCATCGGCGGTAACACACAAACAGTCAGCTGGAATGGAAATGTGGGAACATTCGAGACAACAATAGTTCATATTCCAACTTTCGACTTTGAGCCGAACACTGATAATACCTTAAATGTTCAAATTACAAAAATTAACGGTACGGATGTCAATGTCAATCCAAAAACGCTGACAATACGTAAGAATGTCTATTCTGGCAATGGCGCAATGCTGCTTACGATAGTGACAGATCGTTATGGTGATGAAACCACTTTTGAAATTTTTGATTCTGATGGCAATGTAGTGCTTTCCGGCGGTCCATGGGATGACTTGGGATCTAACAGTACAATGTCGCACGAAATCCTTTTTGAACCTCAAAGTGCAGGTTGTTACCGTCTGGAAGTATATGATGCATACGGTGACGGCATTAACTCTGGCTATGGTGAGGGTTATTTCACCATGACGCAAGTGCAAGATGGTATGCAATTGTTTTACGATGACGGCACGTTCAGAAGTCAGGTTACCTATATGATCGATATCAACAATGGGAACACTTGCGAACTCATTTCTCTGCCTTACAACGAAAACTTCGACGGTTACACCGAAAGTACCATCACAACCACGGGCGTGGAACCCGACTGCTGGGAATTGGTGCGTACCGATGCCCCGTCAATGCCGGACGACAAACGCCCGCAAGTCTATTACAAGAACACCTTCGCCCACAGCGGCGGCTACAGCCTGCTGATGAACTACCGCTGTGTCTATGCGATGCCTGCCCTGTCGGAGGGAACAACTTTACAGAATGTGAAACTGGATATGTTCCTGCGACAAGCCAACGCCGCCTACCAGCTGGAGGTGGGTGTCTGGGATGATGCGACGAACACCTTCACGCGTGTGGCATTGTTCAACAACACGACAACAGGTGTGGAACATGTCACCTGCAACTTCTCCGGCTACTCCGGCAACGGAAAACGCATCGCCTTCCGCAACGTCTTGGGCAGCGGCAGTTACGCCTACAGCTACAACTACCTCGACGACATCACCCTGACGGAAATAGAGGATTGCTCCATCACC
>JAEEKL010000179.1 GCA_016282395.1 Bacteroidales bacterium | reverse complement strand
AGAACAAAACAATTTTTCTCATAAAAATAATGTTGAACAAATACTACTACTCTGATATTCTTTTCTATTCACAAGGAATTCTGATGTTTTATATTACCACCTCGCCCTGCGGGCACCCATTCTTAAAGAAAGGGAATTGGAGCCTTTCGTCACAACTACCAACTATTAACTGCTAACTGCTAACTACTAACTACTAACTGATCTCGTCGCCAAAGACCATGCCGACACCTCTTGCTGCATGCACGAGGAAATCGTCGGGTTTCACGAGATGCGGTTCCTTGACGGCCTCCTCCAACGGCACATGCGAGATGTTCGGATGGCGGTAAACTACCAGATTCCCGTACTTTTTCTCCTTCACAAGTTCGAAAGCTTTCACGCCGAATTCGGTGGCGAGGATGCGGTCGTAGGCTACAGGGGTGCCGCCACGCTGCAGGTGTCCGAGTACCGTCACGCGGATGTCATGCTCGATACCGAGTTCGAGGAGTTCCTGCTTCAGCACGTCGCCGACACCGCCAAGTTTGATGTGCTGGTCGCCGATAGCTGTGGGAGCTTTGCCTGTCACGTCGCCGCCGACCCGTTTTGCGCCCTCGGCAATCACGATGTTGCAGAACCCCATGCCGTTCTTGTACCTTGCTTCGATTTTCTTTGCGATGGCCTCGGGACGGTACGGGATTTCGGGGATGATACATACATCCGCACCGCCGGCTAATGCCGTGTGCAAAGCAATCCAGCCCGCGTCACGACCCATCACCTCCATGATGAAGACGCGGTTGTGACTCTCCGCCGTTGTCACTAACTTATCAATGGCCTCTGTGGCGATCTGAACCGCCGTCTGGAAACCGAAGGTGAAGTCCGTGCTCGACAGGTCGTTGTCGATGGTCTTGGGCACGCCCACCACGGGGATGCCGAGATTGAGGAGATCTAAGGAAATGCGTTGCGAGCCGTCACCGCCGATGTTGATGATGGCGTCGAAGCCCATGTTCTCGAAACGTTTTTTCATGAGCTGCGAACGGTCTTCCACCACCCAGCTGCCGTCGGGCTGCCGCACAGGGAAATGGAACGGGCCACCCTTGTTGGTGGTCTTGATAATGGTGCCGCCCTTCACATGCAGGCCGGAGACCATGCTCTCGGTGAGCTCCACAATCTCCACATTGTCCTTCAGGATGCCGTTGAACGACTCTATGCAGCCGTACACCTGCCATTCATCATTCTCCAAAGCGGCACGTTTCACAATACCGCGGATTACCGCATTCAATCCCGGACAGTCACCACCGCCCGTCGCTATCAGTATTTTATGGGACATTTTATTGAACTTTGACTATAACTATAACTGATTACAAATCACTATTCACATTACTCTGAACTACGCGAACAGTTTTTCAATCTGTGCTTCGTATTTTTTTATCAGGACGTTGCGTTTGAGTTTCAGCGTGGGGGTTAGTTCACCCGACTGGATAGACCACTCGTGGTTCATCAGCAGAAAGCGTTTCACCTTCTCGGTATCGCCGAAACATTTGTTGAATTCATCCACGATTCTCTTGTATTTGTCTTTAACCTCGGGATGCTCAATCATCTCCTCGTTTGTGGTGTAAGGGATATCCTTGTTTGCGCACCACGAACGCAAGTCGCTGAAATTGGGCACGATGAGAGCGGCGGCGAACTGCTTGTTCTCGCCGACCACCATGATATTATCAATCAGAGATTCTTCAAGGAATTTGTTCTCGATGATGGTGGGCACGACATATTTTCCAAATGCGGTCTTGAACATTTCTTTTTTGCGACCCGTTATTTTCAGCCGTCCTTCCGGGGTGAGCTGGCCGAGGTCGCCGGTGTGGAGCCATCCTTCGGCGTCAATCACCTCAGCGGTTTGTTCAGGATTGTTGTAGTAGCCCTTCATCACGTGCGGTCCCTTGGTAAGGATTTCTCCGTCCTCGGCGATGCGCACCCGCGTGCCGGGAAGCACCGGACCCGCCGTGCCGATTTCCACCCCACCTTCAAAGAAATTGCTTACTGCAATCACGGGGGAGGTTTCGGTGGTGCCATAGCCCTCCAGCACCGGAATACCCATGGCCCAGAACACCTTGGAGATACGCGGCTGGATAGCGGCTCCACCCGTCACAATGACCTTCAGGTTGCCGCCTAAGGCCTTGTTCCACTGGTTCAGCACAAGTTTCCTTGCTAACTTCAGCCGGCGGTCATAACGCTTGCCGGGGTTGTCGCCATACTGCAGGGCAATCTCATTCGCCCAGAAAAATATTTTCTGCTTGGTCTTGCTTAATTTATGACCCTTTGCAAGGATTTTGTCATATACTTTCTCTAACAGTCGGGGCACTGTCGTGAAAATGTCAGGTTTCAGCTCCACCATATTCTCCTGAATCTTGGCAAGGTTCTCTGCATAGTAAATCGGGAGCCCCAAATATTGCCAAGCGTAGTTCATCATACGCTCATACACGTGACACAGAGGCAGATAGCTTAAAATCCGATTGTTCTCGGTGGTGGGAATGATGGGCAGCACCGCCTCCACATTCGAGAGGAAATTCCTGTGGGTGAGCATCACGCCTTTCGGGAAGCCCGTGGTTCCTGACGTGTAAACCAACGAAATGACATCGTCTGGTTTGATTTTGTCCTTGATTTCTTGCAAATACTGCGGTGCGGGATTGGCGCGGCCAAGTTCTATCACCTCGTTCAAATGCTTGTAACCACGGAGGTTACGGAACGTGTAAACTTTGTCCTTCAGTTCGGGCTTGTCGTCGAGAATTTGGGTGATTTTGCGTAACAAGTCCCAACCGGCCACGAAGACGAGCTTCACATCGGCATCATCAAATATGTAGCGGTAATCGCTCTCACTGATGGTCGGATATATTGCCACGTGCAACGCGCCGATCTGCATGATGGCCATGTCGAGGAAATTCCATTCGGGGCGGTTCGCAGTGATGGTGGCCACACAGTCACCCTTTTTGATTCCCAACTGCAACAAGCCGTAAGACAGGTTGTTGACAATCTCCACATATTTTGCGGTGCTGTATTTCACCCAAAGTCCGTTCTCCTTACAGCATAAGGCATCCTCCTTGGGGAACTCCTTCAAGTCCCGCTCGAGCATGTCGAATAATCGCGTAACTTCCATAATTCTAATTTAGAATGAGGCGGCAAAAATACATAAAATGTGAATACAAGCAAATGCAAAGTAGAGACGCAAGATTTCACGTCTCTACACCATCTGTATCGGAAAATACATCCTGATAACCCTCAAATTCTCTTATCTTCCTTAACTCTTCGGTGTGAGAATCACGAACGGGATCATCATCTCCTCCATGGAGATGCCGCCATGCTGGAATGTGTTCTTATACAAATTCACATACTGGTTGAAGTTGTTTTGGTAGGCGAAGAAATCCGACTTGGTGGCGAAGATGAACCGTTGGGTCATGTTCTCCTTGGGCAGGAAAGCGTCATCGGGGTTCTTAATCTCAAAGACCTCCTTGGAGGGATAGTCCATGCTGCTGCGGCCCACTTTGTAACGAAGGTTCGTATTCAGGTCACGCTCGCCCACCATCTTCAGCGCACGATCGACCTTGATGGTGCCGTGGTCGGTGGTGATCATCACTGGTATTTTCCGTTCTGACAACCACTTGATCATCTCGAACAAGACGGAGTTCTCGAACCAGGAGGCGGTGACGCTACGGTAGGATTTCTCGTCGTCGGCTAACTCGCGCACCACGTTCACATCCGTGCCCGCGTGCGAAAGCATATCCACAAAGTTGAACACGATGACATTCAACGGGTTGTTCAGCATTTGATGGAAATTGTCGAATACCTTCTTGGCGAAATCCGCATTCAAAATCTTATAGTAGGAATATTTGATGTTTTTTCCGTATCGCTTCAGATACTCGCCCAAAAGCTGCTCTTCGTACTGGTTCTTGCTGCCGGCATCGCTCTCGTTAAGCCAGTAGTTGGGGTATTTCTTGGCGATCACCGACGGCATCAGGCCAGAGAACAGAGCGTTGCGGGCATAGTGCGTGGCTGTGGGCAAAATGCTGTAACAGAGGCTCTCGTCCTGAATGTAGTAATAGTCGTGTATTTTCGGATAGATGCTGCGCCACTGGTCGTAACGCAAGTTGTCAATGACGAACAGGAAAGTGCTCTTCTGGTCGTTGAGCTTCGGGAACAGCTTCTCCTTCAGCACTGTATGCGACTGTAGCGGCTTGTCATCGGTGCGACCGTTGACCCAATCAAGATAGTTGCGCTGCACGAACTTGGCGAACTGGATGTTGGCCTCCTCCTTCTGCGCCGCAAGCATCTCCGTAATGCTCTCATCCTCAATCTTTTCGATTTGAAGCTCCCAGTTCACTAATTCCTTGTAAAGTTCTTCCCATTCCTTCACGCTCAGACGGTCGGAAATGCGCATGGAAAGTTCGCGGAACGACTGCTGGTAGTTGCTAGTCACCTTCTCGCTCACCAACTTCTTGTTGTCGATATTTTTTTTCAGGCAAAGCAGTATCTGGTTGGGGTTCACCGGTTTGATGAGGTAGTCCGCGATGTTGGAGCCGATGGCGTCCTCCATGATGTGCTCTTCCTCGCTCTTGGTGATCATTACGATGGGAATATGCGGATAGTCCTTTTTCAGACGTTGAAGGGTTTCCAGACCGCTCAATCCGGGCATGTTTTCATCCAAAAAGATGATGTTCACGAACTCCGTCTTCAGAATTTCTAATGCTTCAGTCCCGCTCATAGCGGGAATCACATCGTAACCTTTTGATTTCAAAAACAAAATATGCGGTTTCAACAAATCAATCTCGTCATCCGCCCATAAAATCTTCGTATTCATATTCTACTATTCATTTGAAAAACGGAAAAATAACGGCGATAACGGCGATTTATTTTATTGATGCTTCTGTTTTTTTATTTGGATGTCCCGGCGCAGCTACCAAGCCCTTCAGCCCTACGGCTGCATCACGTACGTCGCAACCAAGCAATCCGACCCGACCAACAAATGCACCACTCCGTTTGGCCACCCTCCACAACTGGAAACAACACGCTTTTACGAAACCCACTTCCCCAACGTTAAAGCGATGCATTGTCTGGCCAAGCGGAAACTGGGACTCGCAAGGACAGGGGAAAACGAAAAAAGAACCTTCCTTCAGAACTTCCGCAACTTCTCCTTGTCAACCGGGTCAAGGGAGAAGATGTCATCACTGCTGACACGGATGACAAGCAGCCCTTCCTCGTGGGCGAGTTCGGCCGCACCCGCCTCGTAGTTGATAGCGGCGACGGCGGCGATGACCTCCTTGTCGGCACATTCGGGGAAGAAATCCCTGAACGTCTCCATCTTATGCAAGAACCGCTTCACTTTCTTCTTGGTGAAATGCTCCTTTACCTCTACCGGGACGACTATGCTTTCATTACCGAGCATCGCATCCACCTCCATCTGTCTGTTCCCAGGTGCGAGCACTCGTATCAAGTTTTTGCCTCGGT
>JAEEKL010000178.1 GCA_016282395.1 Bacteroidales bacterium | reverse complement strand
GTTGGACACCATCACGGTGAGCGAAGCCAAGAAATATCTGGAAGAGAAGCACTTCACCGAAGGCTCCATGGCACCGAAGGTGCGTGCCGCCATCCAATACGTCGAAAAGAGCGGCAAGACCTGCATCATCACCGAGGCCGGCAAATTGCATGACCCGAACTGCGGTACAAGAATCATCGCAGGGTAAACTGTTTGGCTCTTGATTCAAACGGAAACGGTACTCTCTCTATAGAAAGTACCGTTTTCTTTTGATTGCAAAACAAGAACAGTTTTTCATCTCAATCCATTCTCATCTGCATCGGTGGCACTACCAGTTCACAAACGCCTTATTGAAGATATCATCAGTAAGGGCGTCACTGATTTCCGTCACCAAGGAGGTTTCAACACTGCTAAGGTTCTGCGTACTATTGTAATCGGCATAGCGGGAGAACGTCTGCTCGAAGTTCTGCTCCTCATTGAACTTGTTGGTAAAACGCACCCGCACAGTGATGGTCAGGCGGTTCATAGCCGGTGTGTCGTTGCCCTGAATGGCCGCAGGGTTCACCGCATAATTAACAATCTCGCCCTCAATGGCATAATCCCCATTCTCGTTGACAATCGTCAATGGTGTCTGCGCCTGAATCTTGTCCTTCAGCGCAGTTGTGAAACTCTGGCTCAACGTCGGATTCACCAACGAGGCGTTGTTTGGGAATGTGGTAATGGCCACGGTCTTGGCCCTCGGATCCACCGTGCCTCCCGTTAACGAAACGGACATACGGCAACCGGACAAAATCACCGCAAATGCAATCACAATACAATATATAATTCGTTTATTCATCGTATCATCGCCTTTCCTATTCATCAGCTTCAATAACCTATAACCAATAACCTATAACCATTATTCAGATTCCATATTCCTTAATCTTCCGATACAGCGTCCGTTCGGAGATGCCGAGTTCCTGGGCGGCAAGCTTTCGGTTCTCCTTGTTGCGGCGGAGGGCTGCTATGATGGCATTCTTCTCCAAGCCCTCCATGGAGTAATCGGAAGAATCGTCTAAAACCTCAGAATCATCATACTGTTCCGGTTCCGCGCCATGGTGCTCGTGTGCCGTCACCAACGGGTATTGCCCGCCATCCGACATCGGCGTTTCGGGCAGGATATGATGAGGGTGAGAGCCATGAACGAGTATCTGCGGGTTTTGGGTCAGCTGCATCACGGTAGATTTCAATTCCTGCACCTCGCGCTGCAGCTCGGCAATGAACTTGAAGACGATTTCACGCTGCATATTATCTTGACGTTCGTTATCTGTGGGCATCACAGCCGGCAGGTTGGACCCGACGGGACCCGTCAGGTAAGGTTTCAGCATTTCGGGAGTAATCAGCCGCTCTTTCTCGATGAGGGACACCTGTTCTGTTACGTTCTTGAGCTGGCGCACATTGCCGGGCCAACGGTAAGCACGCAACATTGCCTGAGCATCTTCTGTGAGCGAGATGGTCGGGAAATGGTACTTGTCGGAGAAGTCGGCGGCGAACTTAACGAACAGCGGGTAGATGTCGCCGGGACGCTCGCGCAGCGCGGGCACACGGATCGGCACCGAGTTGAGACGGTAGTAGAGATCCTCGCGAAACTTGCCTTTGGCAATGCGGTCGGCAATGTTAACGTTGGTGGCAGCCACCACCCGAACGTCAGTCTTCATCACCTTGGAGGAGCCCACACGGATGTATTCGCCAGTTTCCAAAACGCGCAGCAAGCGCACCTGTGTGGAAAGCGGCAGATCGGCGACCTCATCGAGGAAGAGAGTGCCTCCGTTAGCTTCCTCAAAATAGCCTTTGCGGGAATCGACAGCCCCTGTAAAGGCACCCTTCTCGTGTCCGAAAAGTTCCGAATCAATAGTGCCCTCGGGAATTGCGCCACAGTTCACCGCAATGTAGGTTTTCGTCTTGCGCGGCGAATAGGCGTGAATGATCTTCGGCACTGATTCCTTTCCGGAACCGCTCTCGCCGGTCACCAGCACCGAAAGGTCGGTGATGGCCACCTGCATAGCCACATCGATGACATGGTCCAACGCGGGGTCGAACCCGATGATGCCGAAACGGCGCTTGATATTGTTTATGTTTTCGCTCATATTTCTTTTTCTTTCGTCACACTTCCCCACATTGCACTACGCTTCTGTGGACGTTCGTTTCCTTATGCCCCAAACTGCGGCTCCGCCTTATGTGGGGTCAGTTTCATGTTTTTGCTATTTTACCAGGAATCAGTTTTTTTTATACTCATTCATCGATATACAGGATACAACTAAGTGTCAAAAAAGCACCGACAAAAAGCGTGGCGGTGCTGGGATTTTAAAAGTGAATATGCATCGGTATATCCGTGGCAAAGATACATTTTTTTCAATTCAGTATATCAAAAAATGAATGATGTGAAATACGAATAATATCTTTTTCCCAAACAGATGGATCAAATACTATTCTGACCTCCGTTTCCAATGACAATTGCAGCTGTTTCCTTTCTCTCAGCATCTATGGAAAGAAATTGAATGCGAGATTGCGGCTAAAAACAAAAATAAAAACAGACCGAACGGAAGGAATATTATGTAAATTTGCAGCGTCATATTTTCTAACTTTGTTTTAACAGACCTCGGCAGAGTTTGGGGGTGTGGCGGGAAAAGCATAAAAACAGAGGTCCCCATAATAAAAAAAACAGATATGAAAAGAAAAATTATTTGTTTCTATGTCTTTTTCCTTGCCATTACATTAAGCGCATACGCCTACGATTATCCGTCAAAGGGTAAAAAGCTGCATTATGAATTCAAACATGAAGAGATTGCCTTTACGGGCTGCAAGCATAAGGGCGACAGAGGAGTGCTGCATTGCTATGATTTGAAAACAAACACAATGTGGGAAGTCGGCAATCCGTGGCTGAATAGTCATGACCACGAAGGCATGCCGCTTGACAACAATTATATCTTTGACTTGGATATTTCCGGCAAGAAATTCGGGACAAAGCAGACCTACATTCTCGGATTCAATTGCCGTAAGCGTGCGGATGCGGAAGGAATATTCTGGTTTTGCCGTCACGACCAAGCTGAAGACGTAGGCTATTATCCTTTCCGCACCGACGCTGACCATGCGCTAATTCTCACGGGAAAGACCTCACCAGACGACACAGCGGAAGTCACACAATGGTATCGTTTGCGAAGCACAGAAGAAACCTACAACTTACTAATCTTGGAAATTGACCGCAAAGATGGCAAACACACCATCTATATGTCTGACACAGTCCTATACTATTATGTGGATCAGGCGAAAATGTCAGTCGCCGACTATGACCGTTTAGTATTGCGACAGCTTGCCAAAGGAGGCATCCGCGAAATCGCCATATATAACAGGCACTTGTCTGTTAAAGAAATAGAGAACTTTTTATGGGGCAAAGGCCATCAAGCCCACCTCAAGACACCCGCTCCCATTGTCAACTTCATGCCCGAAAGATATGAGACCAAGTATGGCGTGCGCGGATGGAACGAAGAATACCTGTGGCATTCGGGAATGTGCCTTGTTTTGGCAGCATTATCCCTCATTCTCAACATTTTCTTCCGCAAGAAACCCATTGCCTACCGTGGCAAAGGCTGGGTGCTACTCTTCATGCTGATTTCCTTTATTGTCCTGCAACTGATGTATCATCATTCCTTCGGGGCATTTCATGTATATGTCCTCATCTGTTTCATCAGCTATATTATTGTGGCCTTCGGACCGGTTTCCGAGGGCTATGTGAGTTCGGGATTTGCGGGATTCTGGGAAGCCCTGAAAAAATCATTCAACATCACAGGATCTTTTCTAGGTTCCTTTATTGCCCACTTTATTGGTGTAGGTTCCAGTGGTCCTATTTCCGAAACAGTGGAAAAAACCTATATAGACAGCAACGGCGAAATACGTGTTGAGAAAGAAGAGGTGATGACAGGAGTATTAGGTGCCATGATTGGTGTTTATGTCATTTACTCCACCATTGCCGTAATGGTAGTGTGGACACTTTCAAGTTGGGTTCATTCGTTAATGGCACTCATTGTGCTTGTTCGCTTTATCCTTAATTTCAAACGCGCAAAATAAGAGAAAAACAGCGATATTATATTTTGGTAAAAATCATTGGCTCATTATTATAACCCTCTGACCAAACCACTAACTGCTAACTATTTCACCCGCAACTTTCTCCCGATCTGCAATATCGTCGTCTCCTTGATCTTGTTCAATTTACAGATCTTATCGACCGTGGTATGGTATTTCCTGGCGATAGCGTAGAGCGTGTCGCCTTGTTTGACTGTGTGATATTTAGCCGAGGAGGCGGGTTTTGTAGCGGGCTGGGGCTGATGGAGTGGTTTCTCGACTGCTTTGTTATTGGCCGGTGCCTCCGATTTCACGTCAGATTGCTCTGCAGCCTTGTTGGTGACTACCTCATCGTCATCACCATCGTCCGTTCGGCGCATATCGTTGGTATCTTGCTGCTTACGGCTGTATTTTTGCACCGTGATGACATTTGAACCGCGGTTAATGTCTTTGTACGCATCGGCCATATCGCTGCTTTTCAGCTTTATGTCCTTGTTGACTTGACGCGGGTTATCGGCCTTCGAGTGCGAAAACAGCCAGTCGTAGGTTTCTTTCAAGTAAAACAAACGGGCCAACGCGCCGTGGTTGACTCCCGCCCACTTGTCAAGACGCAAAAGGTCTGTGCCTCCGCACTTTCTCATGGCCTCTTGAATTTCCGTTGCGCGGGAAACGGGCACGGCTTTGTCGGCGGTACCATGGATGATCCATAACGGCACCTGATTCAGCTTGCAGAGGTCTTTACGGATGGTGCCTCCGCACAACTCCATCGAAGCTGCAATCTTCTCCCCATGGTTGGCCAGAAATTCAATGGTGCCAAAACCACCTAAGCTCATACCTATCAAATAGATACGGTTTGTATCAACCGCATACTGCTTCGTCACCCAGTCAAGAATATCCAATACCTTATAAGAGTTCCATGCGCCGCCAGGATTCTGCGGGGCGATGATGATGGCATTGATGTCTCGACCCATGCTAATGGCGTCCAAACAACCGTATTTGCGCACTCGGTTCAGGTCGTTACCGCACAAGCTCGCACCATGCAGGAACAACACCACCGGAATCTCCCCCTTTTGCTCTTCGTAAGTGTCCGGCACCGAAACCCAAAAATTGTAAGCATCCTTCACCACATTGTGATGGGAGATGAAAGTGTAGTTTGTCTGGGCGGGGAGGATGCTCCAGAGTGCGAGGATGGCTATTAAAGTGATAATTTTTTTCATATTTTTCTCTTTTGTTACCGCCCCACACTGCGCTCCTTCGGCGCTTGTGTGGGGTATTAGCTACCGAGCTCTTGCCCCTCCTGAGCTGCTTAAAGAAGTTGTTTCTATATATTGGGGCTCTTTCGTAAGAAATAATCAACAATTACAAATTACTAATTGTAATGGCTGCCGCTCTCGCGTCCTGAATCGTGTCCTCAATGCACATCGGGCGTTTGCAGGAGCCGGCAAGGTAGAGACCAGGCTGGGCGGTGAGGTTGTCCTCAATATGCGGCGAGCGGCTCTGCGCGAAACGATATAGGCCATCAATGCCGGCACATTTCGACAAGGTGGCGGTGCCCTCGGAGGCACACATGCCCACCATCAGCACAAGTAAGTCGCAATTCATCGTCATCGGGTTGCCCATCAAAGTGTCCTCGGCCTTGATTTGTACACGGTTATCGAACGTAGAAGCGGCTTCCGAGATTCTACCGCGCACAAAGTTCACGCCGTATTTCTCCTGCGCCTCGCGGTACATCTCTTCAAAGCCCTGCCCCCACATACGCAAGTCCATGTAGAAGATATGAACCTCCGTCTCGGGATGCTGCTTCTTGATCTCAATAGCCTGCTTCACAGCCGTCACGCAGCAAACTTTCGAACAATAGTGGTTGCCCGACTTCTCGTCGCGGGAGCCCACGCACTGCAGGAATACAACTTGCTTCGGCACCTCATTCATGTTGTTGAGGATTTTCTGCTCTTTAATCATTTTCTCCATCTCGATGGAAGTAATCACTCCCTTGTAGATACCGTATCCGAGCTCTTCTTTCTGGCGCGCGTCAAACACGCGGTAACCCGTAGCCAGCAGCACCGAATCGAAAACAGCGGTATCACCGTCGGAAGTGGTCAGCGTCCACTGGTCGCCCGTGCGGTTCATGGCGGTTACGGCGCAGTTGGTCTTGAGGGTTATGTTCTCTTGCGACAGTTTGGCTTCCAACTTGTCGGCCAGCTCATCGGCAGAGCTGAAGTCCGGGAACAGGAAAGCCTTGTCGCGAATGTTGCAAAGCGGTTTCTCCCCCTTCTCGAAAAGGGTCACCTGATGTTGTCTGGCCAGCACGGCGGCGGCCTCTATGCCGGCAGGACCGGCGCCTATGATTGCGATGTTTTTCATATTTGTTCGTTTTTTCCTGATGACCCCACACTGCGTTCCGCTTATGTGGGGTTATTTGCTCTACCGAGCTCTTGTCCCTCCTGGACTGCTCAAGGAAGCCGTTTAACAATATGGAGGGTTTTACGTTTCAACTACTAACTACTAACTACTAACTGCTAATTGCTAATTGCTAACTCGTTACACCTTCAACACTTCGGGTTTCTCTGGTAACCGCAGCAATTTGCCGGAGACGCCCTTGTACTTGTCATCGGGGTTGTAGGCGACACCGATTTTGTCAAGGAGACGTTCGCACTGCACCTGGTGGAGCTGCATACCCATCACCCACGGGTCATAACCGAGCAATAGACCGGCCAACTCCTCGTAGGTAAGCACGGGAATACCGTAACCTTCCTTATCGTAGGTTTTATGTTCCATTTCGGCAATGGTGTATTGCCATTTGTCGAGGAACATGGTACAGCCCGGACAGTTGGCCACGATAAAGTCAGGTTCGTAGGGTTCCATTGACTCGAACTTCTTCTTGGAATTGGCAATGGAGTAGCCTCGGTTCTCCTGCACGAGATACTGGCGGAAACCGAAGCCGCAACAATGACGGCGTTCGGGATAATCGACTACCTCGCCACCCCACGCCTCAATCATACCGGCCAGCACGTAGGGGAACTCCGCGTTGCCGATGCCATGCTTCGGAAAAATCTTGGCGTAATGGCAACCGATGTGCTCCACACCGCGCAACGGCTTGCCCGTGAAGCGGTTAATGAGCTGGTATTTCATCTTCTCCTTCAAATCGAAGCGGAATTTGTAGATTAAATCCGACGGGTGGGCTATGTTCTCGGGAATCTCAAACGTGCGTCCTGTGGCTTTGTGCAAATACTCACGCGCTATCTCCAAAAGCTTCGGGTCCTCATTCCATTTCTCCATGATTTCGGTCATCACGCCGAAAGAGGTGACACACGAAGGCACGTAATTCTTATAGCCGCGCTCAGTCATAAGTGAGAAAAGCCGCGCCACGATGGTCATAGTCGTCTCGAACGGCACAACATCCGCATGATAGCCGATGCCCGTACATGTGTGCTGGTGTGAGGAATCATAGATGTCCTTTCCCAAATCATTGCGCATGATGTTCAGGAAGGTCGCCTCCGATCCAGGGAAAAAAGTCTGCCGGATGCAACTCCTTTCGTAAAAGAAGTGGTCATCTGCAATTTCTTTCTGATATTCGTTCCAAAAACGTTTTTCCATTGTTAAGGGATTAGATTTAAGGCCAAGGGCCAAGATGATTTGTGATCCGTTATAGAGACGATGTGCACTTCGTCTCTACAGGTTCTCCAATATATATTTCGCCAACTTGTTATACAAATACGTCCTCGTGTTCCCGCCCATGATGAAGTGGTTCTTGTTGGGGAAGAAGAACTGGTCGTATTCGATGCCGGCAGCGTTCAAGCCCTTCACCAACTCCATGGCGTTCTGAAAATGGACGTTGTCGTCGGCGGTACCATGGATCAGCAAGTACTTTCCTTTGAGATCCTTGGCGTATGTTGTCGGGGAGTTGAGGTCGTAACCGTCGGGGTTCTCCTGCGGGGTGCGCATGAAACGCTCGGTGTAGATGTTGTCGTAGTAGCGCCAGTTAGTCACCGGGGCAACCGAGATGGCCATCTTGAAGGCACCGTTACCACGGAACATCGATAAAGCGGAAAGATAACCACCGAAACTCCATCCCCAGATGCCGATGCGGTCACCATCCACGTATGACTGCTTCTTGAGCCAGTTAGCCGCGGCAATCTGGTCGATGGCCTCGTATTTGCCCATCTGCTGGTAAATCACCTTCTTGAAGGCGTCGCCACGGGTGGCCGTACCGCGTCCGTCAACACAAACGCTGATGTAGCCGTGCTGCGCCAACATCTGATAGAAGGCGAGATCCATCGCGCTGCTGTAGGCGTTCATCACCTGCTGCGAGCCGGGACCGCCGTAGCAGTTCATCATCACCGGATATTTCTTGGATGGGTCGAAATTGGCGGGCTTCATCATCCAGCCGTACAGCGTAACGCCGTCAGACGTGGTGAAGCTGATGATTTCGCGATTCACGAAGCCATACTCATCCATCGTATTCTTCACGTTCTGGTTGTCGTTCAACACACGCAACTCCTGGCCTGTCCTGTCGTTGATGGTATATTTCGGAAGCGTATTCAGATCAGAGTATTGCAAGCGGTAGTAGTTTCCGTTCGGACAGAACTCTGTGCTCGCCCAACCGTTGCCCGCAGTCAACAATTTTTTCTGTATCTTCTTACTATCAAAATTGATAACATAGAGGTCGCGGTTCAGCACCCCAGACTCGTTGGAGAGATAATAAATCAGCTTCTTGGATTCGTTAACATATTGAATTTCATTCACTTCCCATTGACCATCGGTCAGCTGCTTGATTTCGCCGCCAAAGGTTACTTTGTAGATGTGGTTGAAGCCGTTGCGCTCGGAAGTGACGATCATGGAGTTGTTGTCCTGCAGGAAGTAGTAGTTGTCGGTCACGTCCAGCCATTTCTCGTTGACATCCTGATAAACAACATCTTGCGTCTTGGTAACAGTGTTGTAACGGATGAAATCAAGTTGGTTCTGATGGCGGTTGAGTTTCAGCACGATGGCGTCGCGGCTGTTGGGCAGCCAATAGACACGCGGGAAATAGCAGTTGCTGTTGTCGCCGAGGTCAAGGCGGGTGTCGGTGCCAGTCGCAAGGTCGTAGATGTGTACCTCCACGAGAGAGTTGTCCTCACCGGCCTTCGGGTATTTGTACTTGAAATCCGTGGGATAAAGCTCGTCGTACATCGGGATGGTGTATTCCTTCACGCGGCTCTCATCGAAACGGAGGTAGGCGATTTTGGTGCCGTCAGGCGACCAGGAAGCAGCCTGCGACATGTCAAGTTCCTCCTCATAGACCCAATCCGCGAAGCCGTTCAGGATGTGGTTGGGATTGCCGTCGCGGGTAATGCGCACTATCTTGCCCGTGGTCAAATCCTGGTAGTAGAGGTCACATTCGCGGGCGAAAACCACTTTGGAGCCATCTTTGGAGAGTTCCGCGAAACGGAGCAGATGAGCCGTGTCGGAAATCGGCGTAAGCGTCTTTCCTTCAATGTCATAGACGTAGTAATGAGCCAAAGAAGAACGTCTGTAGATACTCTCTTGGTCGAAGGCCAGCATAATCTTCTTCTCATCAGCAGAGAAGGCATAATCGCTGATACCTGCCACCGAAAGTTTTTCTTTAGATAATGCGCTCAAATCACTGTGCGACAATATAATACCAGCAACTGAACCATCGCTGAAATGATGTCGTTCTATGCCAGCGCGTTTGATGACGGTGTAATCATCGCTCACGGGCATGGCGGTATAGCCAGCCACCCCGCGCGGGTAGAACGAGAAATTGTCCCAGATCTCTTCAACGGTGATTTTCTTCGCCTGCGAGAAGCCGCAAAGCGCTATAAACACAAACAAGAATGTCAATAATGTGTATTTTTTCATAAGCGATAATTTAAAGTGCAAAGATACAAAATCCTTTGAAATGACGAGGAGGTATCCTGCCATTTTTTTACCCTTAACTGTGTAATCGTATAAAATTCGCGGATATTGTATGACCCAGGTCACGATGGGCTTGCATACTTTTCTGTATTCCTAATTTCTGACCGCAACCACATCAATCTCTTCTACGTTCAACCTGACTTTCAACCATTGCAGCAGTCGGCGTTCGGCTTCAGGATGGGTGGTTCCATCTTTCCATTTCAGATAAACCACCGGCATAGGTATTACAGTAAGACTGTCTGCATCGTAGCACTGCATTTCTACAATGGCAACTTGTTGAATATCTTTATATTGCGATTTAATCTCCTTAACCACCTGCTTGGTGTTCTCAGAGGAGCCTGTCAGTTTGTCGAGCTGGGCACGCAAAGCCATGATCGTAGAATCCTGACTGTCAATAACAGCATCCTTCTTCTCGATAAGATCTTCCACCAACTGCGTCTGCTGCGTGATGTCAAGCACGCCTTCTGTCTGCTTGATGACTAATTTGGCACGCCCAAGACCATACTCCGTCCGCATAACATTCTGCATCCGGGCAATATCTTCCACTGTCAACTGCTTCCCGATAACCCGCAGTGTAACCGTCTGTTCTTTTTTTTCGTATTTACGCTGCGCGTCAATAAGCTGCACATTTTCAAAGTAGGATGTCTGCTGAATGTCATGTACAAACTTGATGGCCTGTGAGTTAAAAGAAGACTCGCGCACGAGGTTGATGGCCATGAAGACGCTTGGGATCATCACTAAAATGGCAAAGAGGTACGTCATCCGCTTCACCGCATTGAGACGGGTCTGGTTCAAATAACGCTTCTGCGGGAAGCCCAGGAAACGCACCATAATGAACGTGGCCAAGGCGATGAAGAACGAATTGATGAAAAAGAGGTATGCCGCCCCGCCGAAATACCGCATCTGCCAGGTAGCCAGGCCATAGCCGGCAGTACAGAGCGGCGGCATCAACGCGGTAGCGATGGCCACACCGGAAATCACCGTGAAAGGCTGAATCTTACGTGAAGTGGCCACGATGCCCGCCAGACCGCCGAAAAAGGCGATGATAACGTCGAAAATCGTGGGCCGCGTGCGCGCCAACAACTCCGACTGCGCCTCACTCAACGGCGAGATCAGGAAATACAATGTGGAGGTCACCAAACTGATGGCCACCATGATGAGAAAATTACGCAACGACCGTCTGAGCAGCTCCTCGTCCAACGTGCCGATGGAGAGCCCCACGCCCAAAATGGGACCCATAATCGGCGAAATCAACATGGCGCCGATGATGACCGCCGTGGAATTCACATTCAACCCGACAGAAGCCACAATGATGGCGAAAGCCAGTACCCACAGGTTCACCCCCCGGAATTCCACACTGCTGGAAATATACTTGACCGTAGCCTCGTAATCCGTATCCTCCTTCAGCTGGGTATAAGCCAACACATCGTACCAGAACTTCCGCATCCACACACGGAATTTGTGGTGCCTCTTTGCGGGGGTTGTGGTTTCGTCTATTTGGGATTCTTCTTCCATAATATAGAATGTAGAATAATTATGAATGATGAATAAACAATGACGAAAATGGGAATCTCAATTATCAATTTTATCGGATCATCCCAACAATGTCCTTGACAGTGACGGCCTGCTGTTCGCCGGTCTGCATGTTCTTCAAGGTATAAACACCCTGGTTGCGTTCGTTCTCGCCGGCCATGATGACGTAGGGGATGCCTTTGGCGTTGGCGTAGTTCATCTGTTTGCCGATTTTCGCGTTGTCGGGATAGATTTCCGCCGGAATGCCCGCATCACGAAGCGCTTTCAGGCCTTTCAGGGCGTATATCTCGTCATCGCCGCCGAAATTCACGAACATGGCGGTTATTGGCGTGAGGATGTGCTGCGGGAAGAGGTTCAGCTCATTGAGCACGTCGTAGATACGCTCGGCACCATAGGAGATGCCCACGCCCGACATGTTCTTCAGTCCAAAGATACCCGTGAGGTTGTCGTAGCGGCCTCCACCAGAAATACTGCCCATCGCCACACCCAAGGCCTTGATCTCGAAGATGGCTCCCGTATAGTAGTTCAGACCGCGAGCGAGCGTCACGTCTATTTCCAAACGAGTGGCTATCTGCATTTTATCCACATAATCCAACACCTTACGCAACTCCGCCACACCTTGAAGTCCGGTTTCGGAACCGGCCAGCATCAACTCCAATTTCTGCAAGACCTCCTCATTGGACAAGCCGTTGAGTTCGAACAGCGGCGACAGTCCGTTAATGGATTCCTGCGAGATGCCGCGTTCCAGCATTTCGGCGCAGACAGCCTCGCGCCCGATTTTGTCGAGTTTGTCGAGGGCAACGCACAGATCGGTCACCTGGTCGGCGTTGCAGAAAATCTCGGCGATGCCGCTGAGGATCTTGCGGTTGTTGATTTTCATCACGATATTGATGCCGAAGGCGCGGAACACCTCATCGGTGATTTCCACCAGTTCGGCCTCGTTGAGCAGGGAGTTGCTGCCGATGATATCGACATCACACTGGTAGAACTCGCGATAGCGGCCTTTCTGAGGACGGTCGGCGCGCCACACGGGTTGCATCTGGTAGCGTTTGAAAGGGAATGTCAGCTCGTTTTGGTGCTGCACGATGAAACGGGCGAAAGGAACGGTCAAATCGTAACGGAGACCTTTCTCGCAAAGCTGGGCCGCCAATTTGTTCGTGCTCTGCGTTTCATCCTGGAAATCAACGCCTTTTGTAAAATCGCCGGAGTTCAGGATCTTGAAAAGCAGGCGGTCGCCTTCCTCGCCGTACTTGCCCATAAGGGTGGAGAGGTTCTCCATTGCCGGGGTCTCGATGGGGAGACAAGCGTGCTTGTGGAAAACCTTGCGGATGGTGTCGAAAATATAATTGCGCCGCATCATCTCGACGGGCGTGAAATCGCGTGTGCCTTTTGGAATAGAGGGTTTTACCATATTACGTGATATTTCAAAACAATCGGCAAAGATACATTTTTTTTGCTTTTGGATCTTGGTATTGGCTTTTAGCAGTCCAACAAGAAAAAAATAATGTTTTATATTAAAGAAAATATTATTTTTGTCAATCATTTACATAAATATTTCTTTTTATGTAAAACACTATAAACAAAGAACATAAAAAATTATATGAGGAATTTCTACACGTTTTTGACACGCAATTCCATCAAATATTCACCGCTGAAAGTTTTGGAACGGGAAACAGCAGCACTGGGATTCTGTTTTTTACTCTTTTTCACCCTCTTTACTTTTACCGGCTATGGGCAGACAGCAGCTTTCCCCTACTCCATTTCGGTGAACAGTGTGCCGGGGAAGTGCTATGACGACTGCCGGATCATCATCCACATTTATGATGACAACGGAAACGAGATCCTGGTGAACCCGCAGACGCACAACGCGCAGGATGTCAGCACTTACCCGCTCTACAACATCCAATACCACTACCGGAACACCAGTGCCGGCACCAATATCCACTATGACACGGTGAACGACATACAAGTCACCAATGGCATCTACTGTGTCGGGGTCATCGCGCACGTGCCAGTGACCCTGCCCGGTGGCGGCATCGACTACGTATTAGTCGATACATCAGTGTGTAACGTGGAGGTCGCCACCTCTTACGACCACATGGAGGCCTCAATCCTGTCGGGGCAGGCGCGTAACGACTATGAATGGTCGTGGGACGAGAACTACCCGCGCGAGTTCTGCGGCTGGCGGCCATCCTACAGCTGCGCCGACCGCGGGCGTATCCAGCTGAAAATCATCAAGGGCAAGTTCCCCTACCGCGTGCTCATCCTCAACACCGCCCAAGACACTGTCCGCAACGTCACTTTCTACCAGCGGCAACAGTCCGGCGAGGATTCCCTCTTTGCCGACTTCCGGGACTACTATACCTTCGACCAAATACCTGTCGGAAACTACAGCATCCGTGTGTCTGATTCTTGCGACTACTCCTTGTGGCTCACCATCAACATCCCTGACGCGCACCCGACACACATCGGACGCGCCTCTCAGAACAACATCAACTGCCCGGACAGCAATGTGGTGTATTTCCAATTCACAAAAGATTGCAATGTGCCGCTTCACGACTATGACAAGGCCTATTTTGACAGCATTTTGCAATACCGTTTCATCAATCCAGGCGGATATGTCACCTCCTGGTATGCCCAAGATTTCAACATCTGGGATCCGAACTGGTCATACGTTTCGGACACCATTCCACAAATCAGCAACTATTGCCAGTTATACGGTGACACTATTTTGTTTCAGGTTCAGGATTTATGTCTCGACACCATTTACACCTCGGCTTTTTATTTCGACCGGAATTTTTACATTTATGAAGATACGTTACCGACATCTTTTGACATGATCACCACACCCGACACCTGTATTATCCATGCAAACTCGGGAATGACAACCCAGACATATAACTATTATGGAGACCCATGGTGGTGTGGCGGGTGTCAGGATTGGAACGAAGATACCAACTGGCCAACAGGAATCGGTGCCCGTTTGTACACCTGTCCTATTTCGTACGATGTTTGGTCGGGAGTGGACTCCTCCCTTATCTCCCACAATGAAAGTGACGACTTCAGCTGGCTTTCGGCACCGGTAACCTTTACGGTGGACACCACAATTCCCGTCCACATCACCGTCACCGATGCCAAAGGCTGCCTTCTCGCTTCCCGCGATGAGGTGTTCACATTCGACGTGGAAAATGCCGGAGACATTCCCTACCCTTATGAGACGAGAGACATCTCCTATGATTGGGGATGGATGGGTTGTTGCTGGGATCGGTACGTATATATACGTCAAGAAATCAATGCCAGTCTTTACCGGAAAAACATGACTGTGCAGCTTGTCGAAAGCCCATTGTACAACCGATTCAACTTTACGGCCACCTGTCAAAACGGCGAATGGAGTTTTACAACGCAAGACCCTAACAATCAACACACTTATGCCGAGTTTTCGATTGATGAAAACAGCTGGCAGGTCACCGTCCGAGATTCGATTTGTCTGGCACCAGGACGTTACACTTTTGTCATCACCTCATCCTGCGGAATTGACACTGTGACGCATATCACATCGGATATTTGGTACTATGACTCTTTATCCCTTGACACGCTGCCAACCTTCAACACCACCCAAGTCTGTGACCGACTAATCGTGCAAGTGACCCCAGGGGTGATGAATCGGCATTATTTCACAATTGACCAGAGTGTGGACAACAACGAGGCCAACGAAGAGATATGGGAAACATGGTCCGAGGTACGTGTGGCGGATGGTGTTGCCGGAGGTTACAGCGAATGGCCCGATGAAAACGGTAATTTCGCGCTCACCATCCCCGGACAATATGTGTTTGAGACCCGATCTTGGGAAAGTTGCACAAGTCTGTACCACTATGACACCATTGAATTCGTCCCTGTGTATGTGGACTTTAACCAAGGTTTTGCCATTTTATGCGACAACCTCTCCAATACCGGTTTCATATCCACGCACGCCTACAACGGCTCCGAACCATACACCTACTACCTTTATGACCAACCCGACCTATCGGGGAACATCATCGGGACCAGCGATGTGGGACGTTTCCCGCTTGTACCTATGGTGGCGGGGCAGCAGTTCTCCGTGATGGTGGAGGACTCCTGCCACAACAGCTTCTACATCAACCTCACGGCCACACCTATCAGCCAGAGTGCGCTGGCATGGGAGTTCGGCAACTTCTCCGGCAACGGACATTGCGAGGGTGACAGCATCCATCTGGCCGCCCTCCCATTTGCCTTCGATGTGGCCTACCAGTGGTACGGACCGAACGGCTTCAGCAGCACCGACCGCGAGAACCACATCTATCTCCCCTACGGAAGTGAAAGCGGGTACTACACACTGGAGGTGTTCAACACCGGCTGCGCCACGCAGGTCATGGACAGCGTGTACATCGAAGTGATTCAGGCACCCACCGTCACCATTCTGAGCGACACCACGGTCTGTTCCGGCGACGGGGTGACGCTTGGCTTCCAGGTGCAGGGCAACGGCCCCGTGACCTTTGACATCGCGCACACCGGGGCTCCGGCCACCGGCTCCAGCACATTCACCGCCAATGCCGGCAGTACCATCTACCAATACTATCCCATTGAGTCGAACAACCTGTTCTGGCCCGAAAACATCTCCGACACACGGTGCGCCTACGACTACCTCATCGACACCGTCCAAGTTTCGCTTTACAACCCGGCCATTTCGGCACCGGTGTCTCCCAATACGGTTGACGGCTACGCCTGCTATAACCATACGGCCAGTTTACGTGCATTCTCCAACATATCAACACCTTACTATGTCTATTGGTATCAGGACAACCGCCAGCAGTCGTTGCTGCAGTGCGATACCATTTACAATTCCAACAACTATTCCACCCTCTATGTCAACAACGTGACAGGAGACACCTCCGTTTACGTCTCCATCGCCAATGCTGGCCAATGCGCGGCAACCTACGGCGCTCTCAACCATGTTGTGAACATGTACAACGGTTCCACGCTCCTGCTGCCCGGCGAGGGCGCACGCCTCTACGACAGCGGCGGCGAGTTAGGGGACTATGGCGACAACGAACAACTCATCCACACATTCAACTGCCCTGGAGAGACTCGTCTGGATCTGATGTTCAACAGTGTCGATATTGCCATCGGGGACACGCTTTACGTGTATTCCGGTGCCACGCCCACCCCCAGCACGTTATTAGCCAGCCTTACCCATACATCTTCCATAAACTCGCTGATTGTCAACCAGTCTGCAGTCACTTTCAAGTTCAATTCCAACTGGGCTAACAACCGTTCTGGATGGAGCATCGACGTTTTCACCAGCGTCCCGATGACACCCGTTTCCGCACATGTCAGTCCGCTCAACTATGATACTGTCGCCGCCGTGCTGTGCACCTCGGAGACTCCCTATCCGAGCCTCTATTTCCCTGATCTGGACATCTCCCAGCCGACAGTCTATCTCAAGGATACGCTCTTTGTCTCCGATGACGGCTGCCAGACCGCTGTGCATCTTCACGTCATCGTCAATCCGGTCTCCCATACAGAACTCCACGACACCCTGATGCCCTGCCAGCTGCCTTTTTCTTGGAATGGTGTCACATTCAGTGACTTCGGCACACAAACCGCCACCATGACGAACACCTTCGGGTGCGACAGCATCATCACCATGACCGTTCATTGGGGACCGCCCGCCGACTCCACAACAGTTTACGACACCATCGTGGAAAATCAGCTCCCCTATCATATCAACGGACTGACTTTCAACGAGCCTGGCGTGCAGGTTGCCACGTTGCAAACCCAAGACGGTTGCGACAGTATCGTCACTGTACACCTCTTCGTCCATCACAATGTCACCGCCGAAGCTGACTCTGTCATCTGCGACAATGCGCTGCCGCTGGTATGGAACGGTGTAACATTCACGCACAACGACACGCAGACAGTGGTACTGACCGCCCATACCGGGGCCGACAGCATCCTGACCATGAACTTCTTTGTAAACCCGACAAGTCTGACAACATTCACGGACACCACCTGCCAGTATGCCGCATACAACGGCTTTGGGTTCTCCCTTTCAGAGTCCGAGACAACAACACCGGGATTCATCACTCTATATCGCACCGATAGCAATATTTTCAACTGCGATAGTGTCATCGAGTTGCACCTGCTGATTACACCAGTCATCACGCCCAATTTCTTCGCAGAACCCGACAAAGCCATCCTCTCGGAGAATCCAGACATTCATTTCACGAACATCACGAATATTGAGGATCTTTCGGGCATGAATTATTTTTGGATTTGGGATTACGGTGACGGGGCAACAGATTCAACCGATGCACTCCAAACTGAGCATCTCTATTCGCAGTGGGGCGACTTCACGGTCACGCTGACCCTGACAATACACGACTGTGTGTCAGAATACAGCATCCCCGTCACCATTGAGGCCGATTTGGTATTCCCGAATGTCATTACGCCCAACGGCGACGGCATCAACGACGTGTTCGTCATTAAGGACATGAACCCCGACCGAGCAAACAGACTGGTAATTGTGGACCGTTGGGGCAAAACCGTGTTCAGCCAGGAAAACTACCAAACATACATGAAAGACGAGCAGATTTATAATGCCGAGAGCGGTTTCGGGATGGGGGACATCGCCGATGGCGTTTACTACTACACATTCTACTACGAAGGAGCCGTGCGAACCATCAGGTTCAATGGTTCGATTACAGTAATAAAGTAATGTTAGACGTTAAGCGTTGAACATATACTCACAAACTACCACACCGATTCCCAATCCTCCGCTTCCCTCACGGATTTGTCCCTTTGGAATTCCAGCAGTTTCGCGTATTTGAGAAAGCTGTTGTGGGCGACGGCGCGGGAAAGCACGTAGCCGTCGAGACCGCCGAGGATGCCGCCACGGAAGAAGTAGTTGCTGATGAAGGCCGCCAATCCGTGGAAGAACGGCGAGAAAGCATTGGCCTTTTTCCCTTGCAGATAAAGGATTTTCGCGCCGCGGGAGCTGTAGTTTCGCTCCGGCTTTGCGAAAAGGCTGTCGTAGTTTTTGTAGCGGTAGTGGATAATGTCGGCCTTAAGCCGCAAAGTGTTCTTCTCCGGCACGAAGGCGTGTTGCTTGCGGTCGAGGAAGCGCAACTTGTCCTTGCGGTAGAGCCGCACAAGCCAGTCGGGATACCAGTTGCAGGCCTTCACCCACCGTTCACCGATGTAGTTGCGGCGACGGATGGCAAAACCATCGTACGGAGTATGCTCCAAATCAAGTTGTTGGATAGCTGCAACGAGCTCGTCGGTGAGCCGTTCGTCAGCATCGAGACTAAGCACCCAATCGTTTTGGGCGCGCTCCAACGGGAGGTTCTTCTGCGGGCCGTCGCCAATGTAGGGGTGTACGATCACGCGTGCACCGGCCTTTTCTGCCAATGCCACGGTATCGTCTTTGCTGCACGAGTCGGTGACGATGACCTCGTCGCACACGCGCTGCAGCGAGTACACGCAGGCCTCGATGTTCTTGGATTCGTTCAGAGTGGTGATAATACCAGTGATCTTCATATCAAACTGCACTTGGGTTTCGGCGGCAAAAGTACAAAAATTTAGTTTCAAGGTTCAAAGTTCAAGTTCAAGGTTCAAAGTTCAAGATTGGGGACTGGAAAAAAACACCTCTTGATTGCCTGAAAATCGTATCTTTCCTCTTAAATTGTAGAGACGTTTCGTGAAACGTCTCTACAGCGTCAATTTCATCTGTCTGTGTGTATTCGTTTTTTTTTGTACATTTGCCGCTGTTTAAAACCTTCAAAAAGATGAAAAGAATTATCGTTTCCGCCTATATTTTGGTTTCTTTTGCGTTTTTCGTGGCCAGCTGCACCAACTATGTGGACTGCACCTGCGCCTACGACCTTGAGAACGAAGTAGTGGACTCCGTGCTGTGGAATGCGGCCGGACAACCCATCTACCTCAAGTCTGGTTCCTCCCTGCCGCAGGAGAAAACCTACATCCGCGACACTGTCTCTGCCACCGGTGACTGCTCCTCGCTGAATTACTATGACCAAGTCGGCATTGATTACCCCAACGTCGGCCTCCGGCTTCATGCCATCGTGAATTGCTGGGAGAAGTAAAAAACCCGTCCCAGCCACCATGACGCGACGGCAGGTTTGCGTATTTATAGTTGTTTTTTTGCGAAATCTGTCAAAATATTTTAACTAATCTAAAATCGATTAGTTAAAATATTTTTATAACATTCTATCAATCAGAGTAAAAAAAATTTCTCAAAACTATTGACAAAATTATTTTTTCATTGTATATTTGCCATATAATTTTTAACTCTTGAAAATATGGAAAATATTACACCTGAAACCGTACCCGGATGGGACACCCTGATTGAAACCGCGCAAGACACCAACCAGGTGGTCAAAGAGACAAATCAATTAACCCGCATGCTCCGCGAAGAGCAGCGCAAAGAATTCACTGCGATGAAAGAAGACCAGCAACAACAGAAGGAGGACTCCCGGAAAGAGATGAATGACATAAAAGAAGCGCAGGAGAGTGGAGTCCAGAGATTTCGCGATTATGACCAATTCTTCACCCGTTGGAGGGAAGAGTCCAACCGTGACATGGCAGAACATCGAGAACGGATGAAAGAGATCGACAGGCGGTTGGACAGAATCAGCCAGATGCAAGTAATGGATAGGATGCAACAACAGGAGACCGACAGATTGCAAAAGGAAACCGACAGAATGCAAAAGGAAACTGACAGATTACAAAGGGAAACTTACGCCCAGATGAAGGAGACAGACAAGAAAATCAAAGAGTTGGCCACACGATTTTCAACCACCACCGGCAACATCATCGAAGGGTTGATGAGTTCTTCTGCCACCGAAATGTTCCAGAGAGCCGGCTACGACATGCACAGCAAAGCCAAGAACGTGTCCCGGAAGTCCAAGAACCCCAATGAGGGCATGGAGGTTGACGTAATCCTGCACAATGACACCACCGCCATCGCCATAGAGGTCAAGGCAAGTTGCGGGAAGGGCGACATTGACCGTTTCCTGCAACAGATGGAAAAGTTCAAAAGGTTGTTTCCGCTATATGCAGACAAAGAGGTATTAGTGGCCATTGCAGCCGTAAATTACGAAAACGACGCCGACAACTACGCACACCAGCGAGGTCTCATCGTGGTTCGCACTGACAGCTACAACTTCTTCAGCGTTGACCCTTGCGACAAAGGGAAATTACTGAGATTCTGAACCTTAGAAGAACTGGGCAACCTCCTCCAACGGACGGTGTGTGGGCTGCCTCGGCTCGCCGGCCCTGTAACCTAAGGAGATGACTGCCATGACGGCTTCGTTTTCGGGGATATTGAAAAGTTCCCGCAGTTTCTCAGAGTCACGCATGCCCATGATGAGCGTGTCGAAACCTTTGGCACGAGCCATCAGGATGAAGTAGGCGTTGCTGAGGCCGTTGTCGTAGGCGCCCCAGCCGTCACCCACCTCGTTGGTCTGGTTGCCGTTGAAGAATCCCGACTTGCCCTTCTCGTAGGTGGAGACGATCAGCACGGGGGCGCCGGCGACATTCTGTTTGTTGCGCTCGCCCACCAGTTCCTGCACGGCCGACACCTTTTCGGGACTCATGGCCACATAGTATTTCGACGGCTGCTGGTTAGCCCAGGAGGGAGCCTCTTGCGTGGCAATGAGCAGCTCGCGCACCTCCGCCTCGCTGATAGTCTTTGTGGAGTCGTAGTGACGCACACTCCTGCGAGTTTTCAGCACCTCCTCGAAAGAAACTGCAGCGGCGGTCTCCTCCTGAGCCGGTTCTTGGGTTTGGGTCTTGTTGTTCGTGCAGCCGATAAACATCAAGAATGCAAAAGTAGCTGCTAAAGCCAAATTAAATGTCGTTCTTTTCATTATTTAGAGAATTTGTGATAAAAATGTCAAGTTAAGAATCCCAACTGTAACACCGAGCCCGTGAAGTTATTGTTCCCAGTATTCCTTGAGAGTTTTGTGGTGCCACTCGACACCCAGATTGTCGAGGATTTCACGTTCGAAGGTTTTCTTGTAACGAACGTTGTCTTCTCTACTTAAGTCCTTTGTGTTGATGGTGTATGCGTTTCGCACTGCAGTATCAGTGACAGCATAAAAGTGTAAATAAGTCGGGATCGAACGATTGGTGGAGTCGTATTTCATAATATTACAGCGAAATATCATGTTCTCGGAAGGAACTTGAAAAGCGAAGTCATATCTGACTATCGAAGAATCACCCATAGAATAGCCATACGGATAGTCCGGACCGCCATCCTCAGAAAGTTCCCCGTTACACATGGTAAAATGTTTGTATTCCGGGTGCTTGTTTTTGAAGGAGTCAACTTTGCGGACAAGTTCGCGCTGTGAAGTGTTTAGGGTATATGTTTCGGCATGGTAATTAGAGCCGCAACCGCCGAAAAGCAGAAGTGACAGAATAAAAGTAGCATATCTGTTACCAAAACGGCTCCGCTTCAATAACCCATAACCCATAACCTATAACCTTTCAATAGCCGCGCCCAAGCCATTCAACCTCTCCACGATGTGTTCGTAGCCGCGGTCGATCTGCTCAACATTCTGGATCACGCTCTTGCCTTCGGCACTCATGGCTGCTATCAGCAAGGCGATGCCGGCGCGGATGTCGGGGGAGGACATCTTGGTGGCTCGCAGCCGTTTCTCACGAGCCAGTCCCACCACGATGGCACGGTGCGGGTCGCAAAGCACGATCTGCGCCCCCATCGACTGCAGCATATCGACAAAGAACAGGCGGCTCTCGAACATCTTCTGGTGAATCAGCACACTGCCCTTGGCCTGGATGGCCGTCACGAGGGCGATGCTGATGAGATCGGGGGTGAATCCCGGCCACGGCGCGTCAGCGATGGTCAGGATGGAGGCCTCTCGCGGGTCGGAGTAAATCTGGTACGGTTCCTGTCCATAGACGATCAGGTCATCGCCCTTGCGTTCCATGCGGATACCCATTTTCCCGAAAGTGTAAGGAATCAACCCGAGATGGTCGCAGGCACAGTCCTTGATGGTGAGTTCCGACTGCACCATGGCCGCCATACCGATAAAGCTGCCCACTTCGATCATATCAGGAAAGATACGGTGTGTGCATCCGTGCAACTTCTTGACGCCCTGTATCTTCAACAGGTTGGAGCCTATTCCGGAAATCTTCGCACCCATGTTGTTGAGCATGGTACAAAGTTGATAGAGGTACGGTTCGCAGGCGGCGTTGAAGATGGTGGTCTCACCCTCCGCCAACACCGCCGCCATCACGATATTGGCAGTACCCGTCACGGAAGGCTCGTTCAGCTGCATGTAACAACCTTTCAACTGTCTGGCTTCCAGCTCGAAGAACTTCTCGTCCGGGGAGGTGGTGATCACCGCACCCAATTTTTCCAACCCTTCGAAATGGGTGGTCAGCGGGCGTCGTCCAATCTGGTCGCCGCCAGGCTTGCCGGAGTAGGCCTTGCCATAACGGCCCAACAGCGGACCGAGCACCATGATGGAGGCGCGAATCTTGGTTGACAAACGCGCAAACTCGTCGGTGCGCAACTGTTCGAAATCGACGTTCTCGGCCTGAAAGATGAACGTGTGCTCGTCCACCTCGGTGATTTTCACACCCATCAGCGACAGGATTTGCCTGTATCGCTGTGTGTCAAGGATGTTCGGGATATTGGAAATGGTGACCGGCTCGTCGGTCAGCAACACGGCCGAGAGCACCTGCAGAGCCTCGTTCTTCGCGCCCTGCGGGGTGATCTCGCCGCTTAACCGATGGCCGCCTTCAATGATGAATTCTGCCATGATGATTTTGTTTTATCGTGTTTCGTAGGGGCGAATAATTATTCGCCCCTACAATCGTCACAATGACGGGCGTATGCGGGCGTATGCGATACGCCCCTACGAACTTATTCGGGAATAACAATCGGGAACTTCTGCGTGAACTCCATGCGGTACGGGGCACCGATGATGTTCGACAGGAAGTCGGTGTATTGGTCGGTGAACCTGAACTTGTTGGCGTCGTAGTAGG
>JAEEKL010000177.1 GCA_016282395.1 Bacteroidales bacterium | reverse complement strand
TGACCGCGACGGTCCAGACGTTTTTGCGTTTTCCGAAATAGCCGCGGGTGCGTTTTAAAATCTTTTTTCTTCTTGCTCTTGAAGCAACATGATTAACTGATCTTGACATAATCTTTTTTCCTTTCCGTTTACGTCAGTGGCATGAAGCGCTTCGGGAACTGCGCGTAAACATTTTTTGTTAATTAATTAATTTAGCACTGACCCAACATTTGCTTGACGGTGCGTTCCAAGTTTTGTTCGACAATAGCACTATAAGCCAGGTTACGTTTTCTCTTTTTTGTCTTTTTAGTGAGAATGTGGCTGTGGTAGGCATGATGTCTCTTGATTTTGCCGGTGCCGGTCAGAGTGAATCTCTTCTTGGCGGCGGACTTAGTTTTAATTTTCGGCATTTCTTTCTAATTTTTAAGGTTTATATATGCGTATTTGCTACATATTTCACTTTTTGGGTTTCGGGACCATGAGGATGGTCATGTTCCTGCCTGTCAGCACCGGCATCTGATCGACTTTTCCGTAGTCCTGAAGGCGTTCGGCGAATTTGAGGAGTTCGAGTTCACCGTTGTCTTTGTAGATGATGCTACGGCCCCGGAAAGTCATGATAATCTTCACTTTGTAGCCGTCTTGCAGGAAGCGGATGGCGTGGTTGCATTTGAACTCCACGTCATGTTCGCTGATTTGCGGGCTCAGGCGGATCTCCTTGATTTCCGTCTTGGCGCTGTTCGCTTTGATTTCCTTCAGCTTTTTCTTCTGCTCGTAAAGATATTTCTGGTAGTCCATCACCTTGCAGACGGGCGGGTTGGCCTGGGGGGAAATCTCCACCAAGTCCAAACCGTATTCGTCGGCAATGGACAGGGCCTCGCGCAGTGAGACGATTTTGGGTTCGATGTTGTCTCCCACCACTCGCACGACCTGTGCCGTGATATGGTTGTTGATGCGGTGTTGGGCTTCTTTTTTGTTTTTCGGGCCGAAACCTTTGTTCGGACGGTTGTTCTGAACAGTGATCAAATTCTTTCTTTTTAGTGTAAAAACTTTATTTATAAATTTTTGGGCGGCAAAAATACACAATTTTTAATTGTATGATTCGTTTTGTCATTTTTTTTATTTTTGCAGCCTTATAATTATCCTAGAAATGAAGCAGACTATTATCGGAATATGGACGTTTTGCGTGATGTTGCTGACACTTCCTGTTGCGTCTCTTCGAGCGCAAAACTCGGAGGTTGGAGTATGTGTGGGCACCATGTTCTACCTTGGCGAACTGAATCCGACAAGGCTTTTCGCCCAGCCCCAGCTGGCGGCCGGCCTTGTCTATCGCTACAACATCTCCCCCCGCTGGGCCATTAAGGCGGACTTTATGTTCGGGAAGGTGATGGCCAGTGACGCCAACAACGCCAATAACAGAGAACGCAACCTCAGTTTTTCCTCCCCGATTACGGAATTTTCCGTGGTCGGAGAGCTGAATTTCCTCCAGTTATACACCTCCGTCGGGAAAAACCATTTCGCCCCCTACATTTTTGCCGGAGCCACCATCTTCTCTTTTGACCCGATGGCCGCGTACAAGGACGAAACAGGAAAAGTGACCGTTTATGAGTTGCAGTGTCTGGGTACGGAAGGTCAAGGATTAGAGGGGATGCCGAAGAAGTACTCCCTGACGCATTTCGCCATCCCTTTCGGCATCGGATTCCGCTTCAACATCGGAAGATATGTCAGTTTGGGCGCCGAATGGAGCATGCGCTACACCTTCACCGACTATTTGGACGACGTGGGCGGCAGATACTATGATAACGACCTGCTGCGGGAGCAGCGCGGCGACATCATCGCCGACTTGGCGGACAGAACTCCCGAACTCAGCGGTCCAGACGGGAATCCTCTCCCGTTTCATCACGCGGGGGTGCAACGCGGCAACCCGACCACCCACGATCTCTACTCGTTTGCCGGCGCCATCCTGACCGTGAAGTTCGGAAATTCTGACAGAACCTGCGATTTGAAAAAGAAACGTAAGAAATACTAACGAATATGGAAAAAGAAATCAAACACATAGCCATCATCATGGATGGCAACGGCCGTTGGGCGCAGAAGCATGGCCATGAACGTATTTACGGCCATCTGAAAGGTGTGGATTCCGCACGCGATGTCGTGAAGGGCGCCAACGCGCTACACATCCCTTACCTGACTTTATATGCTTTCTCCACAGAAAACTGGAACCGTCCGTTAGAAGAGGTCAACTATCTCTTTGAATTGATGGCGGAAACGTTCCGCATGGAAATTGAGAACTTGATTCGGGACAATATCCGTGTCGTATTCTCCGGCCGGATAGACACCCTGCCCGAGGCCACAAAAAAGGTCATTCTGGATACAATCGAACGCTCAGCGCATTGCACGGGTACCACCGTGAATGTGGCCATCAGTTACAGCGGACGCGCTGAACTTGTCGATACCGCCAAGCAGATTGCCCGCCAGGCTGCGGAAGGCAAACTCAACCCCGAAGAGATAAGCGAACAAACCATCAGCCAGAACCTCTACCATCCGGAAATCCCTGATGTGGACTTGATGATCCGCACCGCCGGCGACCAGCGCATCAGTAACTTCCTGTTGTGGCAGCTTGCTTACGCAGAGCTGTTTTTCACGCCCGTGATGTGGCCGGAATTCCGTAGGGAGCATCTGAAAGAAATCATCGACCAATTCTCCCACCGCGAACGCCGTTTCGGAAAAACTGGCGAGCAGGTTCGGGCACATTGATATTTTCACTATCTTTGCCGACTTTTTCAGGGAAGAATGCGATTGTTGCAATATATTGTCCTGGTGTTGGTTATCAGCTTCGGCACCCTTGCTGCCCGCGCACAAGTTGTGGTGGGCGGCACGCCTGATGACCCCCTGAAAATTGACTATTCGTCCCCTAAAACTTACGAAATCGGCGGCATCACCTCGTCGGGGACCGCCCCTCTGGACCAGCGGGTGCTGCCGTTCCATGTCGGCGATGTGATTGAGGTGCCGGGCGAGAAAATCTCCAAAGCTGTCAAGAGTTTGTGGAACACAGGCTTGTACGAGGACGTGGAAATCACGGCCACCCGCGTGCAGGGCAACCTCATCTTCCTCGATATCCGTCTCGAAGACCGTGCCCGATTGAGTGCATTCGGTTTCAAGGGCACCACGAAGAGCGAGGAGAACGACCTCCGCGAAAAACTCAACATCTCGCAGGGCAACATCGTGAACGACAATATGATCATCACTTGCAAGAATATTATCCGCAAGTATTACATAGACAAAGGTTTTTTCAGCTGCAATATCGACGTGCAGCAGATCCCCAACGAGAAAATCAAAAATGCCGTAAACCTTCTCTTCGACATCCAGAAGTCCAAGAAAGTCAAGATTGACAAAATCACTATCAACGGCAACAAAGGAGTCACCGATGCTGTCCTGCTCCGCTCCATGAAGGAGACAAAAGAGAAATTCCGTTTCATGCCGCTTTATAAGGCGGACACGGCCATCGCCTATCTTTTCAAGCACAAAGGCTATTACCAGGCCAAGGATATCAAAGACCATCTGGATGACTATTTTGCTGACAGAGTGAAACTCAGAATCTTCAAGCCTTCCAAGTTCATCAGGGAAAGCTATGAGAAGGACAAGGTGAACCTCATCAACCGGTACAACGAGCTTGGTTACCGTGACGCGGTCATCACCCACGACACCTTCTATGTCAAAAGGAACAACATGTACATCGACATTGATGTCAATGAGGGGGCGCAATACTATTTCCGGAACATCTCGTTTGTGGGCAACACCGTCTATCCGACTTCGCTGCTCAAGCAGCTGTTGGGTATCAACAAGGGTGATGTCTATAACCAAAGCCTGCTGACCAAAAACCTGACTATGAAGGAGGACGGCGAGGATATCGCCTCCCTGTATATGAACAACGGGTATCTGTTCTTCAGCGCCAATCCTGTGGAAGTGGGCATTGATGGCGATTCCATTGACATTGAAATCCGTATTCGGGAGGGCAAGAAGGCCAAATATAATGAGATTACGATTACAGGCAACACCAAAACGAACGACAACGTGATTCTGCGCGAGCTCACCACCATCCCTGGCCAGATGTTCAACCGTGCCGACATCATCCGTTCGCAACAGGTGCTGATGGCCATGGGCTATTTCAATCAGGAGAAGATGGATGTGCAGCCACGCCCGAACGAGGCGGATGGTACCGTTGACATCAACTATGTGGTGGAAGAGACCACCTCCGACCAGCTGTCTCTCTCCGCCGGATACGGTGCCACGGGATTTATGCTCACCGCAGGTATCGCGTTCAACAATTTCTCCACCAAGAAACTCTTCAAGAAGGATGCGTGGACTCCCATCCCTGGCGGTGACGGGCAACGGATAGCCCTTAATGCTTCCGTGAGTACCAAATACTACCAATACTACAATTTCTCGTTCACAGAGCCGTGGCTCGGCGGGAAGAAACCCAATGCACTCACTATCGGCGCCTATTACCAGAAACAGACTAACGGCTACAACAAAAAGGATGAGGACAAGTATGCGTACACCAGCATTGCCGGTGCGTCAATCACGCTGTCCAACAAGCTCAAATGGCCGGATGACTACTTCCAGATGTCCCACACCTTGGCTTACGAATACTATAATGTGCGGAAGTGGGGTTCCTTTATCTTCCCCACCGGTTATGCGCACAGTATCAGCTATGTGTTTACCATTTCCCGAAACTCCATCAATGCACCCATTTATCCACGCGAGGGCTCTGAAATCCTCTTCTCCATGCAGCTGACTCCGCCGTATTCCGTCTTTTCGCACAAAGACTACACCAACGCCACGGATCAGGAGAAATATAAATTTCTGGAATACCATAAGTGGAAGTTCCAAATGTCATGGTTCACGCGCATTGTCGATAATTTAGTGTTGAATGTGCGTTTGAAGATGGGCTTTATGGGCTGCTACAACCAGACTATCGGCATTTCCCCGTTCGGCAGGTTCTACCTTGGCGGCGACGGCATGAGCAACTTCTCATACGACGGACGTGAGGTCATTGGTATGCGCGGTTATGAGGATGATGTCCTTTCCCCCAATGTGAACGGCACGGTCGTGGGTGCCTCCATCTATCATAAGTTCACGGCCGAGTTGCGGTATCCTATCACGCTGAACCCGTCGGCAACCGTCTATGTGCTGGCCTTTGCCGAGGCCGGTAAGGGTTGGATTGACAAACGCCAGTACAACCCGTTCCAGATGTACAAGTCCGTCGGTGTGGGTGTGCGCGTCTATCTGCCGATGTTCGGTCTGCTCGGTTTCGACTATGGCTATGGCTTCGACCCTGTCCCTGGCATCTCCACTTGGCGCAAGCAGTTCCACATCTCCATCAACCAATCCATCGATTAAACTTATGGCATAATAATAGTCTTACCAAATCGTTAACAACAAAAAACTTCATAATGATGAAAAAACAACTCTTATTCACAGGTTTATTGACCCTGATCATGTTTTTCGGATTCGCACAGAAGTATGCGTATATCAATTCCGAATACATTCTTTCCCAAATTCCTGAATACAAAGAGGCCCAAGCAGAGTTAGACCGTGTGGCCGTGCAGTGGCAAAAGGAAATTGAAGCAAAATTCTCCACCATTGATTCCATGTACAAACGTTACCAAGTGGAGTCCATCACCCTGCCGGACCAAATCAAACGGAGCCGCGAGGAGGCCATCATAGCACAAGAAAAAGCAGCCAAAGATTTACAGAAGAAACGTTTCGGACAGGACGGCGACCTTTTCAAAAAGCGCGAGGAACTGGTGAAACCCATCCAAGACCGTGTAATCAACGCGGTGAATGACTATGCCAAAGAGAAGGGTTACGCCTTTGTTTTCGACACCGCCGGCGACCTGACCATCATTTACGCTGACCCGAAATGGGACATCAACGAGCAGGTGCTCTCAAAAATGGGCATCTCTGTCAATAGAGATATGGATGAATAATATTAAATATGAACATAAAGAAAATTTCGATGAAAAAGATTGCTTTGATTTTGGCTATCGCCGGACTTTTTTCTGTCCAAGCTGCTCATGCGCAGAAATATGGACATGTGAACTCAAGTGAAATTCTGGAAGTGATGCCGGGCATTGACTCTTTGCAGATCAAACTGCAGGCTTTCCAGCAGGATTTGCAGTCCATGTATGAGAACATGATGACGGAGTATCAGACCAAGAAGGAGAAATTTGACCGCGAGGTGGGTACGATGTCTTCCGCTGTCCGCCAAGTGCGCGAGAAAGAGCTGTTGGATTTGGGCAACCGCATTCAGGAATTCCAGGCCAGCGCGCAGGAGGATCTTGAAGACAAACAGTATGAGTTGGCCAAACCTTTCCAGGATGCCATCCAGGAAGCCATTAACAAAGTGGCGAAAGCCAACGGCTATTCCTACATTTTCGACACGAAAACGCTGCTGTATTACGGCACATCTGATGATATCACTCCTTTGGTGAAGAAAGAACTTGGCATTAAACAGTAACAATCATGAAGAGAATACTCACAATATGCATCATTGCGGTGTGTTGTATCACCGCTGGATATGCCCAGAAGGCGAAATTCGGGCATGTTGATTACGGCGCCGTCATGAAAGAGATGCCCGGCATCGACACCGCACAACAGGCACTGGTAGAATACCAGCAGGAACTGGAGGCTGTGGGCAAACAGATGGCCGAAGAGTTCAAAACCAAACAGGCTGAATATGCCAATCTGGCCAACACCACCACTTCCTCCGCCATCTTGAAGGTGAAAGAAGACGAACTGACGAAACTCTACACCCGACTTCAGGATTTTGTCTCCTCCAGTGAAATGGACATCCAGAGCAAACAGGTCGAACTTCTCAAACCTTTTCAGGACAAATTGTTAGATGCCATCAAAAAAGTGGCAGAAACCGGTAAATACACTTATATTTTTGACATCACAATGTGCGCTTATCATACCGATACTGAAGATATTACCGCTGCTGTCAAAAACGAATTGGGCATCAAATAATTGATATGTAAATATAATTTGTATCGTGTAGAGACGTTTCATGAAACGTCTCTACATTGTTTATAGGACAATGTAACGATAAACTAACAACCCAAATTACGTTTCAAGACTGGCTTCAATAACCCATAACCCATAACCCATAACCATTAAAAAATGAACCCTTTAACCCAACAATGGACAACCCATCGGCAGACCCCGCCGTTCAACGAGATTAAAACCGAACATTACCTGCCTGCATTCGAGGAAGCTATTGCTAATGCCAAGCGGGAAATAGAACAGATAGCCAACAATCCCATCGCACCGGATTTTGAGAATACGATAGTCGCACTTGACCGTGCGGGAGAGCAACTTTCCACCGTTGCCGACCTTTTCTTCAACATTCTGGAATGCAACGGCGATGATGAGATGCACCAAGTTGCGGAAGAAGTGCAGCCATTGTTAGTGCAGTACGAGAACGAGGTGTATCAGCATCCCGGATTGTTCGCCCGCGTCAAGGCGGTGCACGACCGTCAGCAACAGGAGGCTTTCCTGACAGGTGCGGACAAGATACTGTTGGATAGGACGTATGACGCTTTCGTGTCGGGCGGTGCAAATTTGCCGGAGGAGCAGAAAAAGCGTTTCGCCGAGCTGAGTCTGGAACTGGCCAACAGGCAGTTGGATTTCGGCCAGCGGGCGCTGAAGGCCACCAACGCTTGGTTCGTGCATCTCGAAAAGGAATCACCGCGACTTGCGGGCATTCCTGAGAGTTCTCGTGCCCTCGCCGCACAAAAAGCATCCGAAAAAGGATTGGAAGGCTATGTCTTTGACCTTTCCGCGCCCGACGTGAACACGGTACTGACATACGCGGACGACCGCACGCTGCGCGAGGAAGTCTATATGCACTCCAGCAAAAAAGCCTATGGCGGGGAGTTTGACAATTGCGACAATATCAAAGCCATTCTGAAATGCCGTGAAGAGATTGCGCATTTGCTTGGATATAAGCATTATGCGGACTATGCTTTGCGAAATCGAATGGCGAAAGACTTAGCGCATGTCTATAAACTTCTTGACGAATTGAAAGCCGCCGCTCTGCCCGCCGCGAAACGGGAAATCGAAGAGTTGAAGCAATTTGCCCAAAAGCAAGGTTTCAACGACACGTTCCAGCGTTGGGATCTGAGTTACTATATGGAAAAACTCCGTCAGGAGAAGTTTCAATTGGAAACAGAGAAATTGAAGGTCTATTTTCCGCTGAATCAGGTGATTGACGGTGTTTTCGGATTAGCCACCACGCTATATGACCTGCGTTTCGTGAAAACGGAGGATGTTCAGCCGTATCATCCTGATGTTCAGGTGTATGAGGTTCTTCGCGGCGAACAGTTCATGTCGGTGCTGTATCTCGACTTCCACCCGCGCAGCACGAAACGCAGCGGTGCATGGATGACGGAATTCCGCGACCAGCACGAGGACGCCAACGGAAACGACATCCGCCCGTGGGTGAGCCTCGTGATGAACTTTACCCCGCCGACGAAAGAACAACCTTCCCTGCTGACGGTCAACGAGGTCAACACGTTCCTGCACGAGTTCGGACACGCTTTGAACGGGATGCTTTCCGAAGTGAAATATGCCACGCTTTCGGGCACGCATTCGCCCCGCGATTTCGTGGAATTGCCTTCGCAGCTAAACGAGAATTGGCTTACGGAACCGGAATTTTTGCGCACGTTCGCCCGCCACTATCAGACTGGCGAGCTGATTCCTGACGAATATGTCGCACAGCTGAAAAACATGAACAAGTTCATGGCGGGATATTTGTGCGTGAGGCAGCTCTCTTTCGGCTATTTAGACATGATGTGGCATACGATGGCTGCCGATGAAGTGGATGACATCCTTCGTTTGGAACGTTCCATATTTGACACGGTGGAAGTGCTACCGGTGGTGTCGGGCGCATGCATGAGCACTTCGTTTAATCATCTGTTTTCGGGCGGATACGCAGCTGGTTATTACGGTTACAAATGGGCGGAAATGCTTGAAGCTGACGCTTTTGCACTTTTCAAGGAGAATGGTGTGATGAACCACGACATCGCGCAAAGGTACTTGGAGACCATCCTTTCCAAGGGCGGCTCTGTGGATGCCATGGAGATGTTCGTCAATTTCCGGGGAAGAGAACCGAAAATCGATGCATTATTGGAACGTGACGGGTTAACCGAAAATCGCAAATATTGTGTACATTTGCAGCGGTAAAATAATATTCTTAACTTATTATGAATGAATTTGTTAGAGGTATAAAACGCGGATTTCCCATCTGTTTGGGCTACATTCCCGTGTCTTTTACCTTTGGGTTGATAGCGGTTAAGATGGGATTTTCGCCGTTGCAGGCGACCTTGATCTCCCTGACCAACATGGCTTCCGCCGGACAATTCGCTGGAATCCGGCTGATTGAGGGCGGAGCTCCTTATATTGAACTAATTATCACCACATTCGTCATCAACTTGCGATACTTTCTGATGTCGCTTTCCTTGTCGCAGAAGGTGAACCCGGAAATGCCGTTCTACAAGCGGGCGGTCATGGCGTACTGTATCACGGACGAGGTGTTCGCCTTGGCAGCCATGGAGCCCGACGAGGTGAGTTTCCCATTCTTTGGCGGCTTGATGACTACTCCTATATTAGGTTGGACCTCAGGCACTTTGTTAGGTGCCATCGCCTCCAACCTGCTCTCTCCGATGATTCAGGGCTGCATGGGTATTGCCTTGTACTGCATGTTCATCGCTATCATTATCCCGCCGGCACGTAAGAGCCGTAAGGTGGCGTTAGCTGTAGTGGTGGCCGCCGCGCTCTCCTGCATCTTCAAGTATGTGCCGGGCATCAACATGTTGTCACAAGTCGGGGGCGGTGGCTGGGCCATCATTACCTCCGCTATCCTCGGAGCGGCCATCTGCGCCACCATCAAGGAGGTGAAACGCCGTCGCAGACGCGCCATGGCAGAAAGGAGGACGGCATGAACTACATTATCGTCTGCATGTTCCTGATGTTCCTGACCACCTATCTGATCAGGGTGATAC
>JAEEKL010000176.1 GCA_016282395.1 Bacteroidales bacterium | reverse complement strand
CGACGAGATCCCGCAGGAGGGGTTCGTGCGCATCGCGTGGTCGCCCGACCGCCGTGTGCTACTTCGCCATCTCGGCGAAGGAAGTTTCATGGTGGTGGAGAGCGAGAACTCCAAGCTCAAGCCCGGCGATTCCTTTTCGTGTTCCTGTTTCATCCTCGGGGAGCCCCTCTACCTCGACAACTTCGTGCACGGCAACAACGCCCCCACCCTCTTCGTGGTCGGCAACAAAGGCGGGCTGACGGAGGTGCGGCGGGAGCGGGAGTAGCGGTGAGCACTCCCCGCAAAATCTCCACGAACCGGAAAAAAATCAGTTCGCGGAGGAAAATGGCACCCTGAAACTCCTCCGCGAACAAAAATTTTGTATCTTCGCGGAGAAATAAAACAGGGGCATTATGACAGCAGAAATCATCGGAAGAAAGAAGGAACTTACTGATTTACAAGAATATTACGATTCTCGCGAGGCAGAATTCATCGTAATTTACGGCAGGCGACGCGTGGGGAAAACCTTTTTGGTCCACCATTTTTTCCAAAATCGGTTCGATTTTTGCGTGACAGGACTCTCCCCAATCGAATCCGACAACATCAACCTGAAGGAACGGCAGTTGGAAAACTTCCAAACGGCTCTGAATCAATATGGGATTCGGGAATACGAGAAACCTTCGGATTGGTTTGAGGCCTTCAACAACCTCCAAGACCTGTTGACCAATGCGGACAACCAAGAGCGGCAAGTGGTTTTCATTGACGAGCTGCCATGGATGGACACTCCCTCTTCCGGATTCATCACCGCATTGGAGCATTTCTGGAACGACTGGGCAGCTCACAGATCCAATCTGATGTTCATCGTTTGCGGTTCCGCCACCTCATACATCATCGACAACGTCATCAACAACACGGGGGGCTTGTACAACCGCATCACTCATCCGATGTTGATATCCCCTTTCACCCTGTCTGAAACGGAGTCGTATCTCAGCAGCCGGGGCATCGCTTACGACAGAATCGAGATATTGCGTTGCTATATGGTGATGGGGGGCATCCCTTACTATCTGCGACAACTGAAACGAGGGAAAAGTCTCGCGCAAAACATTGACGAGCTGTTCTTCAACCAGGGTGCCCCCTTGTCTAGGGAATACGACCGGCTGTTTAGTTCCTTATTCAAAAAGCCGGAAACCTACAGGCACATCATCGAAATTCTTGCCGGCAAAAAGGCAGGGTATTCGCGGACCGAAATATGCGCATTGTTAGGCAAGAAATGCGGCGGTGACATCAGCCGTTATCTCAGGGATCTGAAGAACTGCTTCTTCATCTCCTCATACTATTCCATGGACAAGAAAAGAGACATAAAATACAGGCTGTGCGATTTTTACACCTTGTTTTACTTGAAGTTCATCAAAGGGAAGGAAGGACTGGACCCGAGGTTTTGGTCTCACACTATCAACACCCCTGCGACACAGGTCTGGAACGGTCTCACTTTTGAGCTGATATGTTTGACCCATGTGGAGCAAATCAAGCGCGGCTTGGGAATTTCCGGAATCCTTTGCAATGCGTTCTCCTGGTGGGACCGGGACGCACAAGACGCCGGGGCTCAAATAGACCTGGTGTTGGAACGCGGCGACAGGGCCATCAACCTGTGCGAGATCAAATTCTGCGCCAACGAGCCGTTTCTTATCACCAAGGACTACGCGGACAAGTTGCGCCAAAAGGTGGCCGTTTTCAGGGAATCTGTGAAAACGCGCGCCACCATCCTCACCACCCTGATCTCCACGTTCGGAATTGTCCCGGGCAAGAACAGCTCCGTCATCCAATGCAGCGTCACCTTAGACGACCTTTTCGACCGAACGCGCCCTTAATTCGGACCAATTCGGACCAAGCCGCCAATCAGTTTAGATATTATTTTTGCGCTGTGAAATCACCGGTGAGGGATTTCACGGCGTTCTTTTTTATTCTGTTTTCTGCTTGGGTTTTGCCAGAACCTCTTTGACGACAAAGGCAGGCCGCGTTTTTTTTTTGAGGAAAGCGGTTGCACACCTAAGCAGCTGAAAACAACAATTTCAATTAATAACAAAAGAATAATTCATCAACAAAATAAACCAATATGACAGAAAAGAATATCTGCCCAAAAGGGCTTTTATTTCTTATTTTAGCGGCTGCATCCTTCGGATTGGCCGCCCAGACCGTCACCCTCACCTTCACCGCAAAGGACGCTGCAAACCATTATGTGCAGCTTAACAGGGTTATCATAACCAATCTGACCAAGAGCTGGCAGGAGACCATTTACTGGCCCGACACGGTGCTGACTATGCAGAACGGCACGGGCATTGACGACCACACTTTGGACGGCGGGTTCGCTCTATCGCAGAACAACCCAAACCCTTTCAGCGGCACCACCGAGGTGAGCCTGACCACAGTGGATGAAGGCAAGGTTGATTTGGACATCAAGGATATGAATGGACGCATCATAGAGACACATAATCTTGTATCTCCGCAACTGGGAAACCATCAATTCCGCATTTCCTTGTCCACCGCGGGTACTTACGTGATGACCGCCCGCCAGAATGGGAAGACATCCTCCATCAAGATGATTTGCAACGGCGGAGGTGGTAGCAACACATTAGACTATCTTGGCATGGTGCAGACCATTACCGTCGTGTTGAAATCCAGCACTAACAAGCCTTTCAATTTCGGCGACCAGATGGAATATGTGGGTTATGCCTTCATTAACAACACGGAAGCGGAGAGCCAGCGCATCACACAAGCGCAGGGATCGTCGCAATTATTCACATTGCAGTTTGCGGAGATTCAGGCACAAATGCCTACTGTTGTTACCTATTCTGTGAGCAATATTACCGCCAACACCGCCAATTGTGGTGGCAATGTAACGGATGAGGGTTATGGAATGGTTACGGCTCGCGGAGTATGTTGGAGTACATCACAAATACCTACAGTTAGCGACAACTACACCACCAATGGCAGTGGAACAGGTGGTTTCTCAAGCAGCCTCACGGGACTGACACCCGGCACCACCTATTATGTGCGGGCATACGCCACTAACAGCGCGGGCACAGCGTATGGTGAGGAACGTAGTTTCACAACCTCTGCTGTGTCACCAACCGTCACCACCGATGGGATTACTAATATCACAAGTTCGAGTGCATCGTGTGGAGGAAATGTAACCTACTCAGGAGGTGCTTCCGTGATTGCACGAGGTGTCTGCTGGAGCAGGTTCCCTAATCCTACCACTGCCACCGGAGGATCAAGCTCTCATACCACTGACGGTAGCGGCTTGGGTGGTTTTACCAGCGAAATTACGGGGTTGTATCGCGGTACGACCTATTATGTACGGGCATACGCAACCAACTATGATGGTACAACATATCACACGGCCTATGGCGAAGAACGCACTTTCACCACTTCCGCAGTCACGCCTACAGTCACCACTACAGAGATAAGTCCCTATAGCATTACTATGTTCTCTGCAGATTGCGGAGGAACTGTTACTGACGACGGGGGTGCTTCTGTGACGATTCGTGGTGTGTGTTGGAGTACCTCCCATAATCCGACCATCACTGATTCTTTTACCACCAACGGTAGTGGTGTGGGCAACTTCACTAGTAGCCTTTCTGGATTGACACCCAATACAATCTATTATGTGCGGGCATACGCCACTAACAGTACTGGCACTGGCTACGGCAACGAAGTAAGTTTTACCACTAAACCTCTTCTAACACCAACTGTGACAACAAATATGGTGACTGACATCACCGATACAACCGCCACTTGCGGCGGAAATGTCACATACGATGGTGGTACCACGGTGACTGAACGCGGTATCTTGTGGAGTATTTATCCCAACCCTACTTTTGTAAACTGCACTGGTTGCAGCCATGTCGTCAGTGGGAATGGTACAGGCGGTTTTACTGTTAATATGACATCGCTGCTTCCTCACACCCCATATTATGTGCGGGCGTATGCTACCAATAGTCAAGGGACAAGCTATGGTGAAACAAAAAGTTTCACAACCACAGGCCCCCTCGTCTGTGGCACTTCTGTCGTTTCCGACTATGACGGAAACATATATCAAACCGTAAAGATAGGATCCCAATGTTGGATGAAAGAAAACATGCACACATACCACTATTCGGATGGAACAAGTATTAACTCTCCCTACGCTATGGATCACTGTTATGTCCCTTATGAAATTGTGGCAGAAGGTCACGGCTACTTATATGATTGGCAAGCAGCCACCCGTTATGGATATGGTAGTGACGATAATCCAAATGGCGTTCAGGGAGTTTGCCCGCCAGGCTGGCATTTGCCAAGTAAGAGCGAATGGCTGCAATTGACAGATTATGTAAGTAGCGTTGGTATATATTCCTGCGACAATTCCAGAAAACATATAGGGAAAGCTTTGGTATATAACTACTGGAGCAACAATGATACCTGTCCAGTTGCTTTTAATGCCACTGGCTTTAGTGCTCGGTTACACGGCTATTGTTCTTCCAACAACACCCTTTATCAGTTTCATGAATGTGGACTTTATTGGACATCAACTTTTGTAGGAAACGATGGGGTTGAAGCATTCAGGCTTAGTTATAATGTTGGCTCCAATTGGGGTATCCAAACAATGGTAGGCGGGACGAGCGGCTTATCGGTGCGTTGCGTCAGTGATGAATCTTTAGGTGTACCTGTCACACTCCGACCATACTCCACCAATTTTTCCGAAAACGATTGGATCCTTAATAATGGCAACTGTACTAACAACTGGCACATTGGGTATCTTGATGGCACACAAAAAGCACTATATGTGACGAGTGACAATAGTACAGCCAATTATTCCGTTACCTCTTCGTCAACTATTATGGCCGAAAAGGATTTTGTCATGCCAACTGATGACTCCGTACACGTAGAATTTGATGTTCAAATTGGTGGTGACAGCACTTTTGACTATTTGAAAGCCTTCCTCGTTCCATCTACTGTCACATTTACACCAAGTGGCACTCACAACACACAATCTCCTATAGATTATGCAAACTACGCTGTCAATTTCACTGCTTTCAAATCGCAAACAAATTCTGCAAACAATTATCCGTATATTTTCAACCAGACAGATGGAAATACTGTTCACATTAGTGTGAACATGGCCAACCCTGAACCTGACGGCATGGCCAAGTTTGTTTTTCTTTGGAGGAACGACGGCAACTCTGGGACACAACCTGGTGCTATTATCACGAGTTTCTCCATTGGAACTCGCACATGCCCTGGCACCCCTACTGTCACCGATTATGATGGCAACATCTACAATACGATCCAATTAGGAGACCAGTGCTGGTTGAGAGAGAACATGCGGACGACACGATATTCAGACGGTACAATTATTCCCTTAGGCACCAGCACATCTGCCACGAAGGCGTATCGGTATTGTCCTGACAACAACCCCGAGAATGTTCCAACATATGGATATTTATACAATTGGAGAGCAGCGATGGGTGGGACACCACGGAGTGAGGAGATTCCAAGCGTGGTACAAGGAATTTGCCCGATTGGGTGGCACATTCCAACGGCAACCGAATGGGATCAAATGAAAGATTTTTTAAGCAGCCAAAGTGCGTACAATTGTAACGAAAACTATTATACTTCTGATTATTACACTGGTAAATCCATAGCTCACCAGGATGGATGGACAGGGAACAGTGCCGAATTCTGCAAGGTTTGTAACATGGCCGAACAAAACAACTCTTCCGGATTAGGTCTCCGTCCAGCCGGATCTTATGATTATACTTATGGTTCTAACGGAAGTTATAACAATTTCGGTTCTCGTGCGGATTATTGGCTTCCGCAGAGGAACACATCCGCAGAGTATCTGAATAGTTATTCCAAGTATCTTGATTGCAGTTCCAATTCATTAGAGTACGGATCTTCCACAAATAAGGGTCTTGGTGGAAGATCCGTGCGCTGTGTTCGAGGAAACGCTGCCCCAACAGTCACCACCTTACACTTCTCGGGCACCAACACCACTACGGCCGAGGGCGAAGGCGCCGTGATTTCCGATGGTGGATTCACTGTGTCAAGTCGCGGTGTATGCTGGAGTACTTCGCATAATCCAACCGTTAATGACAACCATACCGTCGATGGTATGGGGGTGGGTCATTTTACCAGTACTATCACAGGCCTCACACCCAGAACGACTTACTATGTACGGACATATGCGACAAACTGTATAGGTACTGTCTATGGAGATGAAGCGGTTTTCACAACATACCATAATGACACGGACGGAAAACCTTGTCCAAATGCAGTGACTGTTGCGGACGTGGACAACAACATATACCCAACGGTGCAACTTGGTGCACAGTGCTGGATGGCTGAGAATCTGCGCACCACACACTATGCCGATGGAACCTATATTACATACGGTGAAGGAAGTTCCTCGTCGAATGAAGCATACCGCTATTGCCCGTATGGAGCCTCTATTAATCTTTACCCTGGCGGCTTCCTGTATAATTGGACGGCCGTGATGGGCGGTGCCGCTGCCAGCAGTGCCAATCCCTCTGGGGTGCAAGGCATCTGTCCTGACGGATGGCATTTGCCCAGCAAAGCGGAATGGACACAATTGCTCAATTATGTGAGCGGTCAAAGTGTGTTTGTTTATTCCTACTCTGCGGGGGATTCTCATATTGCTTATTCATTGGCTAATCCGTCAGGATGGAAATCCTCCAACACAGTGGGCGCACCTGGCTGTCAAGGACAAGGCCACCTCGTGGACACTATTCTCCGAACCGGATTTTCTGCATTCCCTGCACAATCGTTTGACCCAAGTTCTATAGGGCAATATGCTAATTTTTGGACATCTACGGATGGTTCATATTCGGGAACCGCCTTTGAGTACTACATGTCTTACAATAGTTATTCCATGAGTAATATGTCAACATCGAAGAGCGATTACCTCTCTGTCCGTTGCGTTAAAAACACCAGCGGGAGCCCCTCCTCATCTACGGCAGTTACAACATCTTCGGTCACCAATCTCTCAAACAATAGTGCTACTTGTGGCGGATGCGCATATTCTTCTAATTCTGCCGATGTGACTGCCCGCGGTGTGTGTTGGAGTACCTTACAACATCCCACTATTACCGACAATCACACCAACGATGGTAGCGGAACAGGAACCTTCTCAAGCACTCTAACTGGAATTAGGACAAACACCTTATACTATGTACGCGCATACATCTCCACTAATGCAGGAACATATTATGGAAACGAAAGAAGTTTCTCCATCTTGGATTCCAATTACGATGCTCAACCTTGCATAGGATCATCAAATGTTGATAACATCTATAACACTGTCCAAATCGGCACACAGTGCTGGATGAAGGAGAACCTGCGCACCACTCATTATACCAACGGTACACCAATCACATTGGGGAATGTCCTCTCTGACACAACTGCATACTACTACTATCCGGGAGCAAATATGTACAACATGAGCACCTATGGGCTCCTATACAACTGGAAAGCTGCCTTTGGAGATGATGCGGCAAATGTTGAATCTGACTTGACTATTCAAGGTGTCTGCCCCACAGGTTGGCATTTGCCCCGATCCTACGAATGGGAGAATTTGGTGCAATATGTTGGTAGTCAAAGCAAATATCAATGCGGCGGCAACATCCAAAACATATCGAAGGCCTTGGCGGCTACAACGGGTTGGATAGGCACCAGTCCAAACGTTTGTACTCCAAGCAATGAACTCTCTTCAAATAATGCCACTGGTTTCACCGCTCTCCCAGCATATTATAAAACAAATTCATCAGACCAGCCCGTTGGAAGCGGAACTCATTTTTGGGCTTGCACTTCCAGTGGCATTAATTCATTGTTCCGTATAGTTTGGAATTCAACGACTACATCCTTCCAGAGCTCTAACTATAACTATGGTTGTTCCATCCGCTGTCTCCGGGATGCTTTAGATGATGCAAGCGGCACAACACCTCTTGTTGCTGTGACAACGGGGTTGGCATCATCAATAACAACGACTTCTGCCCTGTTGAGCGGCACCGTCTTTAATCCCGAAAATGCAATTATTATTGCACAAGGGTTCCAATGGAAAGCTGATTCTGAGAGTGTTTATAACACTGTAAATGTACAAGGTGATATCCTGTCGTATTCTTTAACAGGTTTAAACTCAGACAACAACTACAAATACCGTACTTTTGCCACAACGGCTCAAGGGTCCGTGTATGGGCCTGAAATCTCATTTGCCACAATGCAAGTCCCTGGCATACCTTGCCCGGGTACACCAACTGTGACCGACTACGATGGCAACATCTACAACACTGTAAAGATAGGGCAGCAATGCTGGATGAAAGAGAATCTGCGCACCACACACTACGCTAACAGCGTGGGGATTCCTTTTGGCACGACAACTTCGTCAACTGTGGCCTACCGTTATGCGCCCAATAGTGACACGACCAATGTGGCCACCTATGGCTACCTCTACAACGGACCTGCTATAATGAACGGTGCGACCAGTAGTGATGCTAATCCAAGTGGGGTGCAAGGCATCTGTCCCCCTGGCTGGCACGTGCCAAACTATGCGGAATGGGATCAGCTTATCAACTATGTTAGTAGCGTTCCCGACTTTACGTGTGGCGGAGACAACAGATATATTGCAAAGGCATTGGCGGCAACCTTTGGCTGGAGTAATGACAATGGAAATTGTACGGTCGGCAACGACTTGAGCGCAAACGACGTCACAGGTTTCAGTGCATTGCCTTCAGGTTATTACTGCGGTAGCGTAAATGATTTCGGTACTATAGCATACTATTGGGGGGTCGGGAATATCAGCAATAGTAGTGCCAAAGTGAATAGCGGCAGTGTTTCTTCCAAATGTGGGATTTCTGTCCGTTGCCTTCGTGATGATAATTATAGCGTTCTGACTTGGCCCTCTGTTTTCACTAATTTGCTTGACAACATCACCGATTCCACAGCCACCTGTGGTGTCAACGTGTTATCTGACGGAGGCGCAACCGTCACTGAACGCGGTGTGTGTTGGAGCACTTCGCCCAACCCTACAACAAGTGACAACCACACTACAGATGGAAGTGGCATAGGCAGCTTCACCAGCAACATCACAGGGCTGCTGTCGGGCACTATTTACTACATGAGGGCATACGCCACCAACAGTGTGGGCACGTCGTATGGCGATGAGATTACTTTCACCACCCACTATAGTCACACTCCGGCCAGTCATTCCTGCCCTGGTATGGCCACCGTCACAGATTATGATGGTAACACATACAACACAGTGCTAATTGGCAACCAATGCTGGATGAAAGAGAATTTGCGTACCACGCACTATGCCAATGGTGCCAGCATACCTTTGGGCAGTAGCACAAGCGTAACAACAGCCTATTGCTATTATCCCAACAGTGATTCTAGTAATGTGTTCATGTATGGCTATCTTTATAACTGGCCTGCGGTGATGCACGGTACGAACTCATCCAGCTCTATCCCTTCCTGTGTGCAGGGAATTTGCCCCAATGGGTGGCATGTACCAAGCGATGCTGAGTGGACACAACTGACCGATTATGTGAGCAGCCAAAGTCAGTATGTATGTGGTGAATCTTCCAGCTCAATTGCAAAGGCTTTGGCTTCCCACGCAAAGTGGAATATTAGTAGCAATACATGTGCGGTTGGCAATGTGCTTTCGGACAACAATGCGACTGGTTTTTCAGCTCTTCCTGCAGGTAATTATTATTCTACTGGTAATGATTCCCCTTTTAATACTTACGCTTTGTTTTGGAGCACTACCGGAACTGGCCACAATGGAGCATATTGTCGCCATCTTTCTTATTATGGAAACAGTATGAGCAGACAAGCAAATGGCTATGAACATCGGTGTTCAGTTCGTTGCATTTGGGATGGGGATAGCAATCCGACGGACGGGGAACCCTGCCCCAGTGCGACAACTGTGACCGACTATGATGGCAACACATACAATACTGTGCTACTTGGTGAACAGTGTTGGATGAAGGAGAACCTGCGCACCACGCACTATGCTAATGGGGTCAGCATTCCTTTGGGGACCAGTGGGAATTCAACAACAGCATATCGTTATTATCCAGACAATAACTCGTATAATGTTTCCATTTATGGATACTTGTATAACTGGCCTGCTGTGATGCACGGTACTGCCAGTAGCACAAACAACCCCAGCGGTGTGCAAGGCATCTGCCCTGTCGGCTGGCATGTGCCGAGCAATGCGGAGTGGACCCAACTGGAGAATTATGTCAGTAGTCAATGCCCATTCGTGTGTGTTAATAACATATCTTACATTGCCAAAGCATTAGCTTCCACAACAGGATGGATTAGTAATACTAACACCAATTCTTGTGCGGTAGGTAATAATCCTAATGCTAACAATTCCACAGGTTTTTCGGCTCTTCCCGCAGCTGGCATCAATGGCGGCAACCTTGGCTATGAGACCTCTTTCTGGTCTGCCACGGAGAGTGCCAGTAACAATGCACATGTAAGATTTCTATGGTATGGTTATGCCGATGTAGAAGGACTAACCCCCTATAAGGATGCCGGCAATTCCGTCCGCTGCCTTAAGGATTAAACCTACCTTACAATAAATGGAACCTTTTCATTTATTCCCAATTCTTGAATTTCAAAGTTTAACAAATAATCTCCAAAAAAGAATAATTATGGAAATGTATAAACTCATCTGCAAAGAGATTGAAAGTATTTTGAAAGATACCGATGGGCTGGCCGCTCCGATTCTCAGCCTTCATCTCCCGAAACGAGCCAAGTTTGAGAGATATTTGCAAACCGTACTGGCCTATAAATTACAATCTCGCTACCCTGACACTGAAATTGAGAAGCCCTATACGAATAACAGCAGCAAACATGCTGACATCTTTGCCAACAACACCTTCATTGAGATAAAGACGGTAAATACAAGCTACAATGTGGAAAACGTAGAAGCTAAAAACAAGCCAATAACAAAAAACATCAGTGGGATTATAACTGACATCGAGAAAATCAGCACCTATGGGGTGAAGAATGGTGTGGTGGCATTTGTGCTTTTCCCCATAGATAATGAAGAAAAGTATAAAAAACATATGGAACGTATTGTCGGCGCTTTAAAGGATAAAACAACCTATGTGGAACGTGTTATAGGACAGTTTTATGTATTCTCTACAAAAGTTCAGGTTACTAAGGGATAATCTCGACAACTTCGTGCACGGCAACAACGCCCCCACCCTCTTCGTGGTCGGCAACAAAGGCGGGCTGACGGAGATGCGGCGGGAGCGGGAGTGAGTAAATTCGGACCAATTCGGACCAAACCACCAATCGTTTTACATATTATTTTTGCGCTGTGAAATCACCGAAGAGGGATTTCACGGCGTTCTTAATAATTAAAAACATACAGTTATGGCAGCAAAATCAGCAATTTCGGGTGAATACATCATCCAGAAGGAAGAAAGCGGAAGCATCGTGGTTTACCGCATTTATGACAATTCAAAAGGCGCTCTTCGTGAAATAGCCCAAAAAATCGGTTTCGAATACGACGAAAAGTGGAATGTCCGCCAGTTCGGGGCCAAACTGATTGACTTTATCAACGAAAACAAATAGTGTTTTTTTGAGTGACGCTGTTAACAATAACATACTGTGGCATATATTAATGCCTCGATAATGTAATAACAGTCAAACACTAACAAAAGCATATATTCGGATGGTCATCATAGAAACATTTGCAGACGGGGTGAAGGTGACGGACAGGCAATATACCCGTTTCTTCGGCACAACAGATTCAAAAACAGAGATGGTTGTGGTGCTGAAGCATAACTTGTATCGTATCTGCGAGCGCACAAACGGCCGCCTGTTCCCTGTCTGCATCGTTCCGGCGGAACAGTCCATCCTCATCCGCTCTTCAACAAACATTGAATTGACAGAAGAATAGAGCAAAAACTGTGGCACCGGTTAAAGGATTCCTGCTGGTGACCACTATAGTTCATATATGGATCCTATTATTTAGAACCTTGCGATGTACAGGTAATCGCGTATGATATGGCTTTACATGATATTTGTGATGAATGGAAAATCCTTTTTTTGGACGACAAAATGAATATAATCCCCAAAGAGAGGCGTTTCAGGATAAAAACAGAATTGGAAGAGCGAATCAAAAAGCTCCAATATGGTGATCTTCGTTATGCGGATGATTTTAAATTAAGTTATTATGACGCAGATGAGCTCCTTTGGGGTGAGCAATATTCCATCCCCGAAGGTTCTCCTTTCCCAAAAGCGCAAAAGGATATTTTGGAGTTGTGCCAAAATTATGCACTCGAAAATCATTTGAATGTTATGGTGCAAATCTTCAATACGGCTACTGAGTATGGTAAAGAATTGATCATTTGGATGCAAGCAGCCGTCCTTTTCGGACAAACATCAGAAGCGGATGCCAAAGTGTACGAAAATATTGATGGTGAATTCTTTACAGATATAGATTTTGAAAATGAGACTAATGAGGAGGAAATCCAAGAATACTTGTGGGACACGTTAATGGACAATTTTGACGAATCCCCATGGGAGAAGGATGAAGACAATGAGTTGACCGAAGATGCGGAGAAGCTGTATAACAAGTGTTTTGCTTACACAGCAAAGGCATTCTTCTATGATTTGTGGTTAGACGAACTGTCTGCTTCTTTCCAGCAATATATTCCCAAGAAATATACGGAAGAAGGGACGGAGGAAAAGACGGAAATAATCATCGGTAACGAAATAACAGGCCTGAATCCATTGGTTGGCGATGAGCCTAAGATTCTCATCCTCGGCACTATGCCCGGAAACAGATCCCTCGAAACTGGTGAATATTATGCCTCTCACACCAACAGTTTCTGGAAATTCATGGAGCAAATCTACAACAAGGGCAAAAAGTTCCAAAACTACAATGAGAAGGAGGAATGCCTGAAAGCCAACAAGGTGGCCGTGTGGGATCTTGCGCATCAGTGCGAGCGCGAGGGATCTGCGGACAAGAATATGAAGAATGTGGTTTACAATGACCTCGCAGGGTTCCTGAATGAGCATCAAACCATTGATCTTCTCGTGTTCAACGGCAAGAAAACATTCAAGGATTTTGAAGAGCATTTCAAGATTGAAAAGAAGTGTGCGACCGCTCCCTCCACAAGCAACGCCTATCCGATGTCCTTCGACAAAAAATTGGAAGGATGGAAGGAAGCGCTTGGCTTCAAAAAATAGGACAACTAATCGGTTATTACTCTGGAAATGTGGGGTCTTAAAAGCCCCACATTTTCATTCACACAAGAAAATGAAAAAGATTCTTTACATTTACGGTCTCGGGTCAAGTCCACAGTCCAACACCGCCAGAACACTCGGCGAGCTGTTGCGGTCTTCGGATATGGAGATTGTCACCACTGAATATAGCCAGGAGGAACCAAAAGTCGGGTTAGCACAATTGGAGAAATTCATTAATGATGAAAAACCTGACGGAATCGTCGCCTCCTCGTTGGGCGCATTTTTCGCTCTTGTCCTGTACCCCCCCGTTCCGAGAATCCTAATAAACGTATGTTTTAGGCCATCTGTAGAACTTCCAAAACTCGGCTATGACGGTTCAAAATACAAACCCCTTGAGGATTATCTCCAAAGAGAATACCACGATCAACTGCCCTCCTACCTGTTTGAAGATGTGACATGTCTGTTTGGCACCGATGATGAATTGTTCTCATACAAGGATGAACTTTCGATGTTATTCCCGACCTACACGTTCAAATGTGGCCATCATCCTGACAAGCGGGCATTGACCGAGATGTTGCCGCATATTGTGCACAGTGTGAACCATCCGTTATGCTGTTGATAAAAAAGGCATACCAGTTCTTCAGCATTCCCGCCGCAGAGACGGCTGTCGTCGAACTAGTTTGATCAAAAACACATCAATATTCAACACCAACCTTAACAATAGCACTTCCATGGCTTTTTTGAATAAAGTTAAAGATAACGTGAATCTCAAAGAAGGGATGGCAAAAATCACAGCCAAGGTTTCTGATATAGCGCAATCCGGGAAGGAAAAAGGACAAGAACTCTTACACCGGAACAAAACGGAGGAAGAGAATGTCTCTGAAGAGGAAATGGAGGAAAAGGGGTCGAAGATGTTGGAAGTGCTGGACTGGGCGTTTGACAAAGCCAACGGCAACATTCCCGGGTTGGGCTCCAGCAGCGATATGGCAAAAAGATACCT